>JAFPXN010000074.1 GCA_017412505.1 Bacillota bacterium
GAACCCGTCCGCCCTCATCGGCGGCTGCACGTTCGAAGACCGCTCCAAGATCGTCTACATCGACGAACTGGACGAGACCGACTGCGTAGACAGACGTCTGGAAAAGGTCGCGAAGTACAGAGACGGCCACACCATCAAGCCCGAAATGGAATGGTGCGGCGACGGCGTCGTCATGATGACCATGTGCATCCCGACCAACAAGCGCGTTTCCGAAGCGGTCGCTGTCGAGATCGGCAAGAAGCTGGGTCTGATCGATCCGGAAGTCATCTCCCGCGAAGTGCTGCAGGAAGCCGAAGGCACCCGCATCGAGCTGAAGGGTAAGCTCGCGTTCGATATCGACATCAACGAGATCGAGATCCCCGAAGAACCGCACTACATGTCCGACGCGGAACTGTATCACGAATTCGAGGAAGTCAAGCACATGAAGGCCATCTGCGGCACCGTGGGCGAAGACGAACACTCCGTCGGTATGCGCGAGATCATGAACATCAAGCACGGCGGCATCGAGAAGTGGGGCATCGAATGCATCTACCTCGGTACGTCCGTACCTGTGGAAAAGATGGTCGACGCAGCCATCGAAGAAAACGCGGAAGCCATCCTGGCCTCCACCATCATCTCTCACGACAATATCCACTACAAGAACATGAAGAGACTCCATGAGCTCTGCGTGGAAAAGGGTATCCGTGACAAGGTGATCCTCTGCGCAGGCGGCACGCAGGTCATTCCTGAAGACGCCGTCAAGACCGGTATCGACATGGGATTCGGAAGAAACTCCCACGGTATCGACGTCGCCACTTTCCTGGCCGAAGAACGCCAGAGAAGAAGAGGCGAAAGAAAATAAGCGATTCGCTTTCAGGGGGCGGGCGTCTGCCCGTCCCCTGTTTCTTAGTAAAGGATAATCTATGAAAGTAGACGTATTAGTAGCCGAGATCGGCTCCACCACAACAGTTGTAAACGCGTTTAAGGATCTGGATTCCGACCATCCGGTGTTCTTCGCACAGGGTCAGGCGCCCACGTCCGTCCTGGAGGGCGACGTGCGCATCGGTCTGTCCGGCGCGGTCGAAGACCTGAAGAAGAAGGCCGGCATCGATTCTCTCGAATACGACGAGATGCTGGCCACGTCCTCCGCTGCCGGCGGTCTGAAGATGACCGTCCACGGCCTGGTTTACAACATGACCGCGAAAGCCGCGAAGGAAGCGGCGCTCGGCGCGGGCGGCATCATCCACTACGTGACCGCAGGAAGGCTGCGCAGAAGCGACCTGGCGAAGATCAAGGAGATCCAGCCGAACCTCATCCTGCTGGCGGGCGGCGTGGACTACGGCGAACGCGACACCGCCATCTACAACGCGGAAATGCTGCGCTCCATGGGACTGAAGGTGCCCGTGGTCTACGCAGGCAACATCGAAAACCAGGAGGAAATGAAGCTCATCTTCGACGAAGAGAGCGGCATGCCTCTTTACAATATCGAAAACGTCTATCCCAAGATCGACGAACTGAACGTCGAACCCTGCCGCAAGGTCATCCAGGATGCCTTCGAGGATCACATCACCCGCGCGCCGGGCATGGAGCACGTGCGCGACATGGTGAACGGCCCCATCATCCCGACCCCCGGCGCGGTCATGGAATGCACGAAGCTGCTGTACGACTGCATCGGCGACTGCATCGTGCTCGACGTGGGCGGCGCGACGACGGACCTGCACTCGGTCACCGAGGATTCCGACATGGTGGCCCGCATCCTGACGGCGCCCGAACCGAAGGCGAAGCGCACGGTCGAGGGCGACCTGGGCGTGTATGTGAACCGCTACAAGGTGATCGAATCCATCGGCGAGGAGAAGTTCCGCGAAGAGATGGCCGCCATGGGCGTGGATCCGGACAAGACGCTGGAAACCTACAAGGCCATCCCCAAGAACGAGGACGAATTCAAGCTGGTCGAGCGCCTGACGAAGGAAGCCGTGCTGAAGGCGGTCGAGCGCCACGCGGGCACCATCCGCTACGTGTACGGGCCTTCCGGCCGCGTGACCCTGGCGGAAGGCAAGGACCTGACGCAGGTGCGTCACATCGTGGGCACCGGCGGCGCCTTGACGCGCCTGCCCCACCGCATCGAACTGATGCAGAACATTCTGAAGGACAACGAGACCGGCATGAAGCTCTACCCCGGCGAGGGCGTGGACTTCCTCGTGGACAACGACTACATCATGGCGTCGCTGGGCGTGCTGTCCAAGACCCACAGAGAAGGCGCCATCAAGCTGCTGGAGCAGTCGCTGGGCATCCGGTTCCCGGAGAAGCGCTTCGCGGACTTGAAGGCGGAGCAGTTCTCCGCGGTCAAGGAGCTGCAGGCGATGCAGGCGGAGAAGCTGAAGAAGGAGCAGGAGCGCGAAGAACATATCAAGGCCATGGAGGACATGGGCTACGATATGAGCGAATACCGCAATCCCGAACCGGTGCTGGGCAACGTCTCCAAGGAGGAATACGAGGAGATCAAGCGCGAGGCGCTGGCGAAGGACAGACAGATGCGCAAGGCTGTCATCGATCTGGAAGCTTCCAGGAAATTCGCGGAAGACTGCGAACGGTCCATGCAGGAGGCCGCAGACACGCATCACGGCAGCGGCGAAGCGGAATACGATCCCGCGACAGGCAAGATCCCCGGCTGCAAGCACGAGTGCAAGACCTGCAGCCGCATCCACTGCCAGTACCGCAACACGAATTATTAGGGTCAACCCCGGAAAGGAGCCAACATGTATCCCCAGCTGAGGATCGATCTGGCAAAGATCAGAAAGAATCTGGACACGGTGGTGTCCATCGCCAAGCAGGGCGGCTGTTCCCTGATGATCGTTACGAAAAGCTTCTGCGCGGACGAGCACATCGTCGGCGAGATCCTGAAGAACGACTACGTGTCGTATCTGGCGGATTCGCGGGTCAGGAATCTGGCGAGCTACGTCGACAAGGTCCACATGGCCGGCAAGGAGACCGTGCTGCTGCGTCTGCCGCAGATGTGCGAGATCGAGGACGTCGTGCGCTACGCGGACATCTCCCAGAACTCGGAGATCGAGACGATACGCCTGCTGGACGCGGAAGCGGCCCGTCAGAACAAGAAGCATAAAGTTATCCTGATGATCGACATGGGCGACCTGCGCGAAGGCATGTTCTATCAGGGCGAAGACGCGATCCTGGACGTCTGCGGCGAGATTCTGAAGATGGAGCACGTCGTGCTCGAGGGCATCGGCGTCAACCTGTCCTGCTACGGCGCGATCATCCCCAAGCCCGAGAATCTCGGCGGTCTGTGCGCCATCGCGGAGAAGATCGAAAAGAAGTTCTCCACGCATCTGAACATCGTTTCCGGCGGCAACAGCTCCACGATCTACCTTATCCCCAAGGGCGAACTGCCCGCGAAGATCAACAACGTGCGTCTGGGCGAGTCCTTCATCCTGGGCAACGAGACGGCCTACAGCCAGCGCGTGCCCGGCACGTACAACGACGCGGTGACCCTGCGCGCGCAGATCATCGAGCTGAAGCACAAACCGTCGCTTCCCATCGGCGAAGTCGGCGTGGACGCCTTCGGCCAGGTGCCGGTCTACGAGGACCGCGGCTGGATCGACCGCGCCATTTTCGCTGTCGGCAAACAGGACATGAACCCCGACGGACTGACGCCGCTGAACACGCAGGCGGACGTTCTCGGCGCGTCCTCCGACCACCTGATCATGGACGTGACCAAAGAGAACTACAAGCTCGGCGATACCGTGGACTTCTCCCTGGACTACGGCGCGCTGCTGAAGCTGTTCACCAGCGAATATATCGACAGAGAGTATTTCTAGGACGAATCAGAAACAGAACGGAGCTCCGGAAGGGGCTCCTTTTTTGGTGCATTGACAGACGGATATATAAGTATATACTTATATATCATGGAGGAATATGTTTTATGTCCAGCAAGGCCCAGATCGCAGCTTCCGCCAGATACGATAAGACCCATGCCGAGGCGGTTACGCTTAAATTGAATAAAAAAAACGATGCGGATATCCTGCAGCAGTTAGCGGTGGTGGGAAACCGCCAGGGATATATCAAGGAGCTGATTCGCAGGGATCTGCAGCAAAAGGGAGGGGTGCTTTCGACGCAGAACATAAAAATCCTTATTTTACCTATTGCAATAAAATATGGATTTGATAAACTGGTGATGTTCGGTTCTTATGCAAGAGGAGACGCCAATGCAGAAAGCGATGTCGATCTGCTGGCGGAAGGCGGGGACATCAGGGAACTGTATCGTTATTCACAAGCAGTCGAGGATCTGAAGACAGCCCTTGGCCGTGATGTGGATCTGGTCGAAGCCGGCGCATTGGAAGGGTCCCGCGCAGAGTCGTCAGTCAGACTGCTGGCACATATCCGGGAGGAAGGGGTAACTGTATATGATAAAACTGGACATCAGGGATGAGGACGTGCTGGTCCGGATCTTGGAACTGTGCGACCGGATCACGGCAGCGAGAGCCCGTTATGGTGACGACCTGGAATCCTTCGATGCAGACCCGGATTACCAGGACGTTGTCTGCATGAATCTGTTCCAGATCGGCGAAATCTCACATTCGCTGAGCGACGAAGTGAAGGAAGAACTGTCCGAATTGCCCTGGCCGCAGATTTACGGAATCAGGAACATCATCGCACACGCTTATGTGATAGTGCAGCGCGAGAGGATATGGAATACTATCATAGAAGATATCCCTGCCATGCGCAGAACCGTTGCAGCGGCGCTGGGCAGGGAATCATAGGAAATGCATTTGCACCGGAGCCCGGCAGGGCTCCGTTTTTGTTGCGGAAAAGGGCTTGGAAGGAGCATAATAAAAGTGGCTTGATCTGTAAGGCACAGAACATCAGAAAGGAAGGAAACCCCATGAGATACGAAGGCGGATGCACGACGGTCGTGATCGGCAAAAAGGCCAGCGCGACCGGCCGCGTGCTGATCGGTCACAACGAGGATGACGACAAGAGCATCGTGATGGTGCACAGCGTGCCCCGGAAGAAGCACGAAGAGGGCGAATTCGTAACGTTCGGCGACCGGCCGGACGTGAAGATCCCGCAGGTGAGGGAGACCGCAGCCTATATCTGGAGCGAAGTCAGGCGGCCGGACGGCGGCATCTCCTTCGGTGACAGCTTCTTCAACGAATACGGCGTGGCCATCGTCACGAATTCGGCCAATCCCGGCAAGGCGCCCCTGGACGAAAACGGCAGCCAGGATCCCTATCTTGCGACGATGGGCCTGGGCTACGGTGTGCGCCGGCTGCTGGCGGAGCGGGCGAAGAGCGCGCGGGACGGCCTGGACGTGATCATCGAACTCGTCGAAAAGTACGGCTATTTCTCCAGCCGCACCTACCAGATCGCGGACAGGGACGAATGCTGGGCGGTGATGCTGACCCGCGGAAAACGCCTGGTCGCCAAGCGCGTTCCGGACGACGAAGTGTACTTCATGCCCAACCACTACACGATCCACGCGCTGGAGCCCTCCGATAAGAAGAACTTCTATTACACGCCGGACATCGTGGAGTTCGCCATGGAAAACGGCTGGTACAAGCCCGTGAAGAAAGGCGACTTTTCCGATTTCGATTTCGCGGCGGCCTATCAGGAGTTGGACAGGCCCTACAACATGGCCCGCGCCCGCAACGGCTGGGAGATCCTCGGCTTCGAAAAGGAATGGGCGGAATGCGTAAAGGAAGGCAACTGGAGACCGTTCAGTTTTAAGGCTCATCGTAAATATACGATAGACGACTGCAAAACTCTGATGCGGTCCCACTACGAAGGACGCCCTGATTTTCTGATGGACTGGCAGGCATACACCGACGGGTGGAAGACCGAAGAGACGGGCGGCGGCTGCAGAAAAGCGCCGGAAAACGTGCTTTCGTTCCGACAGGACGTTCCCGAGACCTGGCTGAGCATCACCGAACCGCTCTATCCCCGCGACCCGCACCAGGCGCTGGACGATCCCTATACGATCTGCTGCGGCTCCACCGTGGAGAGCACCGTCGTGGATTTCGCGGAAGACCCGGCAGCCACCTGCGTGTACCGCGCGTGGCGCAAGCCCTGCACCAACCCGTACGTGCCGCTGTTCCTGGGGAGCCTGAAAGTGCCGGAGAGCTACGCCTGGATGGACGCAGCCGCGGCAGACGCGTCCCATTTCGACCCGCCGGCGGAAGAGTTCGTCTACAGTCCGGACACCGCGTTCTGGCAGATCGAGAACCTGATCTGGCTGACGGAGCTGGACTACGGCTACGCGCACGGCTTCCTCGCGCCGCAGATCGCGAAGATCGAAGACGGCTGGCAGGAGGAGATCGAGGCGGCACGCCGCAGATACGAAGAGATGAAGGCGGAAGATCCGCAGCTGGCGAAGGAGTTCCTGAGCGAGTTCAGCGACGCGAAAGCGCGCTACGCGCTGCATTGGGTGCGCCGCATGACCCAGCGCATCGGCCGCAATAAATATCTGTTGAATCAGAAGGTGAAATAGGAATGAAACACAAAACGATCGCTCTGCTTTTGGCGCTGTGCCTGCTCTTTGCTCTGGCAGGCTGCAGCAAGGACGCAGGGCAGACAGCTGTTCCGGCCGCGTCCGGAGAGGAAACTTCCGGGCAGAAGAGCGGCGAATACGACTTCCCCGACGTCCGCTTTTTCGACGCGACGCTGCTGGACGGCAGCGCGGTGACCGCGGAGGATCTGTTCGACGGCAAAGACGTGACCGTCATCAACTGCTGGGCGACCTGGTGCCCGCCCTGCCTGGACGAGATGGACGAATTGGCGGCGTTCGAGAAGACCCTGCCGGATAACGTGCAGCTGGTCACGTACTGCGTGGACGGCGTGCAGCACGCGGATGAATGCGCGCAGATCCTGGAGGAGGCCGGCTTCGAAGGCACGACGATGATCAGCGCCACCGGAGACTTCACGACGCTGATCGAGCAGATGCAGTACGTCCCCACGACGATCTTCGTGGACAGCGTGGGACGGCAGACCTGCGATTCGCTCATCGGTTCCCCCAGCGACCTGGAAGAAGCCTATACGGAGCGCATCGACGCGGCGCTGAAGGCCGCGGGCAAGGGCAGTCTGTAGGCAGCGGGCTCCTATGGAAGAAAAGCGCACTTTACAGCTTAGGATCGTCGTGTTGGCCGTTGCCGCGGCTTTCCTCGCCATCGGCCTGCTTCGCGGCGAATTCTCCGACGTGCTGGCGAAAGCCATGCGCATCTGCCTCGAATGCATCGGGATCGGCTGACCATGGCAGACCGCAAGTTCACGCCGGCGGAAGCCGCACAGAGAAAACACGACAGAAAACGCCTGTGGATCCAGGCGGGTTTTGCCGCGCTGTTCAACGGCTACGCGGCGGGATTCGCGAAGGGAAAGATCTTTACGGGTCCGGCGAAGGGCGTCTGCGTGCCCGTGCTGAACTGCTATTCCTGTCCGGGCGCTCTGGGCGCGTGTCCCATCGGGTCGCTGCAGGCGGTGGCCGGCGGAAAGGGCAGAAGTGTTTCCTTCTATATTCTAGGCGTCCTGATGCTGTTCGGCCTGGTCTTCGGAAGGCTGCTTTGCGGCTTCGCCTGTCCCTTCGGCTGGATCCAGGATCTGCTGTCCCGCATCCCGGTGCGCAGGAAGAAGGTGCCCGAGCGGATCGACAGACCCGCGCGCAAACTGAAATACGTCGCGCTGGCGGCGGTACTGGTCCTCCCGGCAGCGGTCTCGGCCATCAAAGGTTCGGCGGCGTCCCCCTACTTCTGTAAGTATCTGTGCCCCGCGGGCACGCTGGAAGGCGGAATCCCCCTGCTGCTGGCGAACGCGAATCTGCGCGCCATGGCAGGCGCGCTGTTCACCTGGAAAGCGCTGGTGCTGGCCGCTTGTCTCGCCGGCGCGCTCTTCATCCCGCGGTGCTTCTGCCGTTACCTGTGCCCCTTAGGGGCCTTCTACAGCCTGTTCAACCGCTTCGCCCTGTACCGCCTGACGCTGGACCGCTCGTCCTGCATCGGCTGCGGCAAGTGCGAGGAGGTCTGTCCCATGGCTGTAAGGGTCACGCAGGAGCTGGAATGCTCCGGCGAATGCATCCGCTGCGGCAAGTGCAAGGCGGTATGCCCGGCAGGCGCTATCGAAAATAAAAAGATATTCTAATCGTTTTCTCATTTTTCTCCTATGGCCCTTTCATTTGCAGGGGTTATGATGAGACCATCAAAAGAGGTATTCATCATATACACAGGAGGAAGCGAAATGGAACAGAGAGAAATGGATAATCTGGAAAAGGTCGTACAGCTCGTAGATAAGACCGGCTGCAGCTACGTGGACGCGAAGCGAGCACTGGAAGAACACGATTGGAACATCTTAGACGCGGTCGTCGCGCTCGAGGAAGAGGGCAAGACCGTCAAGAAGGACCCGGTCGAGGATCCGGAAGTGATCCGCGCGGAAGAGGCGGAATCCATCAAGCCCGACGAATTCAAGCAGGAGGCCAGAGGCAGCTACGGCAGAGGCAACTTCGGCGACGACGCCCGCCACTACGGCGAGCAGGCCAAGGGCGCCGCGAAGGGATTCTTCGGCAGAGTCAAGGAAGCGCTCACCAAGAACTACATGACGATCTTCGGCCGCGCCGGCAACCAGATCCTGCGCATGCCCATGTGGGTGCTGCTGATCCTGCTGCTCGGATGGTTCTGGGGCACGATGGGCCTGGCGCTGGTCCTGATGCTGTTCGGCTGCCGTTTCCACTTCGAGGGGAAGGATTTCGGCAAGATCAACGTAAACGATACGATGGACAAGGCGTCGCAGAAGGTCTATGAGACCGGCCAGAAGGTACACGACGAGTTCAGCGGCAAGCGCAGCGAACCCAATGGCACCGGCGTGGACGACGGAGAATATAAAGGTTAGGAGTTATGGCAGAAAAGATCCTGATCGTCGAAGACGAGGCGAAGATCGCCCGCTTTATCGAGCTGGAACTGGCCCACGAGGGCTACGAAACGGATAAAGCAGAAGACGGAAGAAAAGGACTGGAGCTGGCGGAGAGCGGGGTCTACGACCTCGTTCTCCTTGACATTATGCTGCCCGGGCTGAACGGACTCGAGGTGCTGCGCAGGCTGCGCCGGACGTCCGACGTGCCGGTGATCGTGCTGACCGCCAGAGACGCGGTCATGGACAAGGTCTCGGGCCTCGACATGGGCGCGGACGACTACGTGACGAAACCGTTCGCGATCGAGGAGCTGCTGGCCCGCATCCGTCTGGCGCTCCGCCGCAGAGGAAGCCGCAAAGCGGCGGAAGACGTCCTGACCTGCGGCGAACTGACCCTCTCCGTGCCCCGCCACGAAGTGAAATTCGGGGGCGAGGAGATCGGCCTGACGAGCCGCGAATTCTCCCTGCTGCAGACGCTGCTGGAGAACAAGAACGTGGTTCTGTCCCGCGACAGCCTGCTGGAGAAGGTCTGGGGCTACGACTATATGGGCGAGACGAACGTCGTGGACGTGTACGTCCGCTATCTGAGAAACAAGATCGACAACGTCTACGGGCAGAATCTGATCCAGACTGTGCGGGGCGTAGGCTACGTCATCCGGGACGAACATGAATAACCAGACGAACAGAACAAGAGATAAAAGGATCAGGACGGGCTCCATTGCGCTGCGCATCGCGCTGGGGTCCGCCCTGTATTTGCTTCTGGCGTTCGTCGTCGTGGACGCCGCGGTGCTGATCGTCGCGGGCTGGCCGCAGATCGAACAGACCGGCTGGCGTCACGAGGATCTGCGGATCCTGATCCCCGCCATGCGGGACCTTCTGCAGAGCATGCATTTCGATATCGTGCTGAAGCTCGAGGGCGTGCTCGTGCTGCTGCGGCTGCTGGGCGAGACTCTGCGGGTGAGAAAGCATCTGAAGCCGCTGGACGAGATCGCCCAGGCGGCGATGGACTTAAGCAACATCGACGTTTCCTCCGGCGAGCGCTTCGCTAAGCTGGAGAGCGCCATCGACGCGCTCACCCCCGCGGAAGAGGACGCGGTCCTGTCCACCGGGGACGCGGAGCTGGAAGGTCTGGAAGGCGCGGTCAACAAGATGATCGGCCGCATGCGGGACGCCTACAAACAGCAGGCCCGCTTCGTATCCGACGCGTCCCACGAGCTGCGCACGCCTATCGCGGTCATCAAGGGCTACGCGGACATGCTGGACCGCTGGGGCAAGGAGGACGAGGCCATCCTGGAGGAATCCATTTCGGCCATCAAGACCGAAAGCGAGAACATGCAGCACCTCGTGGAGCAGCTGCTGTTCCTGGCGCGGGGCGATTCCGGCCGCACGCCGGTGGAAAAGGCGGACTTCAGCCTGACGGATATGATGAAGGAGGTCTGCGGCGAGTCCGCGATGATCGACGAGTCGCACACGTACCGGCTGGACGCGCAGGAAGAAGTGACCGCGTACGGAGACGTTTCCCTCCTGAAGCAGACGGCGCGCATCCTGATCGAGAACGCGAAGAAATACTCCCCGGAGAACACGGAGATCGTGCTCGCGGTCCGCAGGAAGGACGGCCGGCCCTGTTTTTCCGTGGAGGACAACGGCATCGGCATGGACAGGGAGGCGCAGGCGCACATCTTCGAGCGCTTCTACCGGGCGGACGATTCCCGGGCGCGCACCAGCGGCGGCACGGGGCTGGGTCTGGCCATCGCGAAATGGATCGTGGACCGGCACGGCGGGCACTTCGAGGTCCTCTCCCGGAAAGATATCGGCACGCGCATCAGCGTGATCCTGTGAATACGCAAAACGACACACGGGGACAGGTACAATGTGCACTTTCAAAAAGTGCACATTGTACCTGTCCCCGTGTGTCGTTTATGATTCAATTATTCGACTTTTTCGAAGGCGTCCTTGCCTAAGCCGCAGACCGGGCAGACCCAATCTTCGGGGAGGTCTTCGAACGCGGTACCGGGCGCGATGCCGTTGTCGGGGTCACCGACTGCGGGATCGTACACGTAGCTGCAGGGGCATTCATACTTATCCATCTTTACGCCTCTTCCATAACGGTCTCGGAATCTGCGTTCTTGCGGACGCTCTCGATTCCGTTCTTGCAGCCGGACATGCTGGAGTAGCCTTCGGAAGCGAGGATGGGCTCGCCGTTGGCTGCCTTCAGTCTGAATCTGGTCTCGCCGGCCTTGTCGGTGTAGATCTCGAACTTGGGATTCTTGGCCTTTTCGAAGCCTTCCTTGGTCTGGTCTTCGACCGCAGCGATCGGAGCGTTCTTCGCGACGCTGGCGATGCCGTTCTTGCAGCTGTCCAGAGCCTTGTAGGTTTCGGATACGCCGATGATCTCGCCGTTGCCTGCCTTCAGACGGAAGGTGAAGCCGGTCTTGGTCTCTCTGATAACAAATTTGCCCATGGGTGTGTCCTCCTATAAATGAATAAGAAGTGTTTTGATATATCAAAAACAGTATAGCATTTTACGGGCAAAAATCAAAGTTTTCTCTTTTTTTGTGTGACCCGCGCCAAAGCGCCTCGCCGCAGGGCTTTTCGTGCCCGCTTTGTGATATAATTATATAGTTATGACCATGTTTAAAGAAGAAAACAAAAAATTCCCGGGATCTGTCCCCGTTTTCGCGATGCTCGCGTTTTTTGCGGTTTTGGTGGGGTTAGACCTGCTGATGCGCGCCGAATTCGCCGATCCCGCGGCAGGAACCCCTGCCGGAGACCCCGCTTTGCGCTTTACGCTGTGCTGGGCTGCCGGGATGACCGGCGTCGTGTGCCTGCTGCCGGATCTGGGGCGCCGCATCGCGATGCCGCTGATCACCGTTTTCTGGTGCCTCATCTGCGTCATCCACGCCGTCATCCGCCATCTGACCGGCAGCTTTTTCTCCGTCGCGGACCTGTATTACGCCGAAGACGGCGCGAAGTTCTTCAGCCCGCAGTACCTCGTCGTACAGCCTAGGCTGGTCGTCTATTGTATCTGCGCGGTCTGCGTTTCGCTCTTCCTGAGCGTGTTCCTGAAGAAGCGAAGCTGGGGAAGAGTGCCGGCCGCAGCCGGCGTCATCCTGCTGGCCGCCGGCGTGCTGCTTGGCGCGCTCGTACATAGCGAGCTGCTGCCCGAGGACAATACGCAGATGTCCTGGAGCGTGCAGGGCGCGGACCGCGGCGCGGACGCCTATCTGTATCAGGACATGAGCGACGCGAACCGCTGCATGGAAGTAGCGGGCATCTATCAGTACCTGTGGCGCAGCTTCGTCGTCTCCAGCGGTCTGGAAGACGCGCGCCGCTACGGCAAGATGTACGAGGAATTGGACGCCTGGTACGCGCAGAGAGAAGAGACCCCGCACCGACCGAACGCCTATTCCGGCAGGCTGGCCGGAAAGAACTGCATCTTCGTCCTGCTGGAATCCATCGACACGTGGCTGCTCACGGAGGACTACATGCCCAATCTCTACGCCCTGCAGCAGCAGAGCGTGGACTGCACGGATCACTATTCCAGCCTGTTCATCACCGCGTCGACGTTCAACACCGAATTCACCGCCAATACCGGGCAGATCCCGCCCTCATCGGGCCTGTCGACGGAGGCGTACGTGCAGAACAGCTTTCCCATGTCCCTGGCGAAGCTGTTCAAGGAAAAAGAATACATGACCCGCAGCTTCCACAGCGCGGACCCCACGGTCTACAACCGTGCCGCCATCCACCTGAACCTGGGCTACGAGTCCTACAGCTGTCACTACAACATCGGCATGGACAACTACCGGCTGGACAGCCAGCTGATCCGCGGTCTGCCTTGGATGATCGAAAAGCGGCCGTTTTTCGACTTCATCCTGACGTTTTCGGGTCACGGGCCGTATACGGAGGAATTCGCGGATATCTCCGATCCGCATCTGGAGGACGCGAAAGCCGCCGTCGAAGCCGCGGACATCCCGGCGAAGGCGCGCTTCAGCGAAGAATACCTGCTGGCCGTGGCGCACGCCATGGAGACGGACCTGTTCGTCGGCGAACTGGTACAGGCGCTGGAAGAGCAAGGCTTGGCGGACGATACCGCGCTGGTATTCTTTACGGATCACTACTGCAAATACATGAGCGACACGGATTTGGTCATGGAGCTGAAAGGCGTTTCCGACATGGACATGATCTGCCGCACGCCGTTCTTCCTCTGGGCGAAGGACCTGCAGCCCCGCAAGATCGCGAAGGTGACGTCCACGATGGACATCGCGCCGACCCTGGCGAATCTGTTCGGTCTGGACGTGAATTACGCCTGGTATCCGGGCAGCGATATCTTCTCCGCGGAGGGCGGCACCGCCATCTTCCGGGGAGGCAGCTGGTACGACGGACATACGCATTCCGGCGAGCCCTCGCCCGAGACGCTGCAGCTGCTCACGATGGCCGGAAACGCCCTGCGCTGCGACTATTTCCAGTCGCATGAAGCCCCATAGTATGATATAATATATTCTCTTATTGGGTGGAATTTCGCCTGATGAAAGGAAACGCTTATGAACAGCAAATTTCTTCACAATCTGATCCGCAGTTTTACCCGGGTCGACATGATCGTGATGATAGCGCTCAGCCTGGTCATCCTGTGGATGAACGTCTATATCGGGATCGTGGCGCTGATCCTGGTCGCTGCGCTCAGTCTGTATCATACGAAGCTGATGAGCAACGCTTCGGAAGAGCGCATCCGGGAATATGAAGAATCCGTCATCCGCCAGCATATGGACAGCGCCGGCCTGAAAGAGGACGGCACCGTCACGGACGAAGCGGCCGCGGCGGAGATCAGCCGCCTGAAAAAGCTGAACGAAGACCGCCAGAGCTGCATCGCGCTCATCAACATCGACAATTACGACGAATTGCTGTCCAGTTCCCCCGCGGAGGAACAGTCCACGATCAGCGCGGAGATCGATAAGAAAGTCCGCAGCTGGACCCAATATCTCGACGCCGCGGTGACGCGCGTGCGCAGCAACCGCTATTACGCGCAGTTCGAGCAGAAGTACCTGGACGAGCAGCGGCGCAGCGAGTTCCCCATCATCAACCAGATGCACGAAGTCGAGACGCAGGCGGACTTCCCCACGTCCCTGTCCATCGGCATCGGCGCCGGCGGCACCAGCTTCTCCCATATCCAGTCCCTGGCTGAAGAAGCCATGGACCTGGCGCTGGGCAGAGGCGGCGACCAGGTCGTCATCAAGCACGAAGGCGGCGATATCGAGTATTTCGGCGGATCGCTGCCCACCGTGGAAAAGCGCAACAAGGGCAGAGCCCGCATCATGGCCCACGCCCTGATGCAGCTGGTCAAGAGCTCCGACCGGGTGTTCATCATGGGTCACGCACGGCCCGACATGGACTCCATCGGCGCGGCGATCGGCATGTACACGTTCGCGAAGAGCGCGGGCGTGCCCACCGACATCATCCTGGATAACGTGGGGACGGCCATCGATATCATCTACGGAGAGGCGCTCAAGACCGGCCGGTACAGCTTTATCAGCGGCGAAAAAGCGAGCCAGCTCGCTTCGGAAAATACGCTGGTCATCCTTGTGGATTCCCACATCCCGGCCATCTCCGAGTATCCGCCTATCCTGCAGCAGGTGAAGCGCATCGCGGTCATCGACCATCACAGAAAGTCGAAGGACGCCGTGGAGAACCCCACGCTGATGCACATGGAAACGTACGCGTCTTCCGCCAGCGAACTGGTGACGGAGCTGCTGCAGTACGCCGTAGACAAGAGCGACATCGACAAATTCGACGCGGACGCGCTGCTGGCGGGCATCACCGTGGATACGAAGGGCTTCGCCATCAACGCCGGCGTGCGGACGTTCGACGCGGCCAGCTGGCTGAGGCGCATGGGCGCGGACAACGCCAACGTGCGCAGCTTCTTTAAGCTGAAGCTGGACTTCGTCAAGAAAAAGAGCAATATCATGGCAAATGCCGAGATCCTCGGCGAGGGTGTCGCGGTCGCCTACACGAAGGACACCGACCCCGCCATGCAGATCCTGGTGGCGCAGGCCGCCGACGAGCTTCTGGACGTGCGAGGCGTGCATACGGCGTTCGCGGCAGGCAGAGGCAAGAACCTGACGATGGTCTCCGCCCGTTCCCTCGGACAGGTGAACGTGCAGACCGTCATGGAAAAACTGGGCGGAGGCGGCCATCTGAATATCGCTGCCGCGCAGGTGGAAGAAGGACCGGAAGAAGCGATCGCGAGGGTCGTTTCCGTCCTGAGGGACGCCGGTACATTATAGAAAGGAACCGATAGTATGCAGGTCATTTTACTGAAAGACGTAAAGGGTCAGGGCAAGGCCGGACAGGTCGTGAAGGTCAGCGACGGCTACGCCCGCAACATGCTGTTCCCCAGACAGCTGGCGATGGAGGCGACTCCCGCCAACATGAAGATCCTGGAGAAGAAGAGAGCCCAGATCGAGGCGCAGAGAGCCATCGACAAGCAGGTGGCGGAAGACATCAAGGCCAAGATCGAGTCGAAGACCGTCAAGGTGGTCTCCAAGGCCGGCGAGAACGGCAGACTGTTCGGCGCCATCACGTCCAAGGACATCGCGGACGCCATCCAGAAGGAATTCCTGGTGGAACTGGACAAGAAGAAGATCGACCTGGACGCCCCCATCAAGCAGGTGGGTCTGTCCGAAGTCACCCTGAAGCTGTTCCCCGGCGTGCAGGCGAAGTGCAAGGTCGACGTGGTGACCGAAGAATAGCAGGAGTCTGATATGAGCCAGATGGAGCGCATCCCTCCCCACAGCGACGAGGCGGAAAAAAGCGTCCTTGGCGCGGCGCTGATCGATACGGAGACCTTTTACGGGATCTCGGAGATCTTAAAGCCGGACGATTTCTACAGCGAAAGCCACAAGGAGATCTTCCGCAGCATGATGGATCTGTACCAGCGCAGCGAACCCATCGACGTCGTGACCGTATCGGAAAGCTTAAAGCGAAGAAACAACCTGGAAGCCGTCGGCGGCCGGGCTTATATCGCTTTTTTGTCCACGGTCGTTCCGACGACCGCCAACGCAGTCCAGTACGCCCGCATCGTTTCCGAGAAGGCGATGCTGCGGCGGCTGATCACAGCAGCGGCCAGCATCGTCGAAAAGAGCTACGAGGAAAAGCTCGACGCGGATAAAGTCGTGGACTTCGCGGAGGCGACGATCTTCGACGTTGCGAAGACGAAGCAGACGACGGAGTATTCCGACCTGAAGGACGTGCTGAGTACGAACCTCGAGACCATCAAGGAAGCCCGCGAAAGAGGCGGCGTACTGCCAGGCATCCCCACCCACTTCCAGGACCTGGACAAGCGGATGAACGGCCTGCACAAGTCCGACCTCATCATCATCGCGGCGCGTCCGTCCATGGGAAAGACCGCTTTCGCCCTGAACATCGCCCAGAACGTGGCTATGAAGGAAGACAAGCGGGTGGTCATCTTCTCGCTGGAAATGCCCAAAGAAGCGCTGGGCAACCGTCTCATCTCCATGGATTCCCGGGTCGACAGCAGAAAGCTGGAGATCGGCGACCTGTCGGATGAGGAACTGAGCGACGTGCTGGAATCCATCGACCGCATGTCCGGCAAGGACGTCATCATCGACGCCACGCCCGGCATCGGCGTCATGGAGATGCGCAACAAGTGCAGACGCATCGACGCCCAGCGCAAGATCGACCTGATCGTCGTGGACTATCTGCAGATCATGTCCGCGGACGTGCCCGGAGAGAGCCGCCAGCAGGAAGTCTCGAACATCTCCCGCTACTTAAAGCAGCTGGCCAGAGAGATGGAATGCCCGGTGATCGTGCTGTCCCAGCTTTCCCGTGCCTCGGAAAAGCGCCAGGGCAGCCACAGGCCCATGCTTTCGGACCTGCGCGATTCCGGTGCCATCGAACAGGACGCCGACGTCGTCATGTTCCTGCACAGAGAAGACTATTACCGCACGGCGGATGAAGAACCCGACAACATCTGCGAGGTCATCCTGGCCAAGCAGAGAAACGGCGAGACCGGCACGGTCCGCCTCACCTGGATCCCCCGGTTCACGAAATTCGTGGACCGCTACGTGGAAGGCAGCACACCCCTGGATTAAACCATGGATTACAGCAGACAGAACATCTCCAATTATTATTTGTACGATACGCAGGTGGAAAACCTGTTTATCGCGGAGTATATGGCATCGGCTCCCGGCGAATTCGTCAAGGCGTATCTGCTGGCGTCCATGTATGCCCAGCTCAACATGCCCGCAGACGACCGCATTATCGCGAAAGCGGCAGGCGTCGCGCCGGAGAAAATGGAAGAGTGCTGGGCGTATTGGGAAGGCCGGGGCGTCGTGCGCCGCATCTACGCGGACCCCGAAGACAGCAGCAGCTGCCGCGTGGAGTTCGTAAACCTCCGGGAAGAGGTGTTCGGGTCCCGCGAACCGGCTGCGAAAAAGAGCGCTGCCGCCCGCCTGGACGACAAGGCGCTGGCAAGGCTGTACCGCGACGTGGAAGCCGCTGCCGGACGCATGCTGGAGGCGACGGAACCCGAGGAGATCGCGTCCTGGCTCTCCGAATACGCCATGACCCCGGAGTTCATCCTCTGTGGGTATAAATTCTGCGCGGCCCGGCGCAGAAGCACGCGCTGCCGCTACGTCGGCACGGTGCTGAAGGATTGGAAATCCAAGGGTTTTGCGAGTCCGTCCCAGGTGGAGGAATACCTGCAGGGCATGGACCGCCATTACGATCTGCAGCGCAAGATCTTCAAGGAGCTGGGCTTTACGCGCTCCGCGACCGAGGAAGAAAAGCGCATCATGAACAAGTGGTTCGACGATTACGGCTTCGACCTGGAGAAGATCCGCGAAGCCTGCGGCAAGACGGCCGGCATCGCGAACCCGAATATCAATTACGTGGACGCCGTGCTCACCGCCTGGTACAAGGAGAGCGGCAAGACGCTCGAAGACAGCGCGCAGCTGCTGACGTCGAAGATCGAAAAGCTCTACGAGCAGGACAGACAGCAGAACGCGGAAAAAACGAAACAGATCCGTTCCGAGATCTTCACAAAGATCCCAAGAATACGGAGTATCTTAGAGGAGATCCGTTCCTGCAGCTTCAGCGTTTCCAAATATCTGCTGATGGGCGAATCCGGCAAGGAAGCCGCCGCCAGGGAACGGGCGAAGATCGAGTCGCTGCGCAAAGAGCGCGACGGCCTGCTGACGCGCGCGGGATATCCCCTGAACGCGCTGGATACCATCTATACCTGCAGCAAATGCAAGGATACGGGTCAACTGGAAGATGGCAGCCGCTGTTCCTGCTACAAGGATAAGATGCGCCTGCTGACACAATAAGAAGGAAGAGAATGACGGACGAAAAGGCCGTAAATCAGAATATAGATCAGAATACGCCGCTGGATCAGGAAGGTGTCCGCAAAGAGCTGGACGAACTGCTGCAGAACAAGCTCGAAGCGCTGGACGAAAAGGTGGACGCGCAGGCGTTCGAGGACGAATTCCGGGAGAAGGCGCAGCAGCTGGAGAAGGAAAAGGAAGAGCATTACCGGCGCAAGGGCAAGCGACGCAGCGAGGAATCCGGCAGGGATTCCGAACACGGCCGGGTCTACGCGGCGGCGTCCGCGGCGGCCAGAAAGCTCGCGACCTACCGTCCTGTCGGCGAAGGTCTCATCCACCGGACCTGGCGGCTCGTGCGGCAGCTGAAGCAGACCCGCCGCGACATGGAAGGCAAGGACTGGATGACCCAGGAGAGGCGCCGCGCGGCCTACGCGGCCTGCATGGACGATTGCTGGGGCCCGGTCATCGACAGCTGGGACAGCCTGTGGGCCTGCGCCTGGAACTTCCTGGCGCGCCTGGGCGCGGATCTCTGGGATCTGGCGCTGATCATCGCGGACGCGGTGATCGCCGCAGCCTACTACCTCGGCAGCTTCTTCTACTACGTCTGGGACCTGCTCTGGGACGTGCGCTACTGGATCGAACAGCACAAACGCTCGCTGGTGACAGCTTTCGCCATGCTGGTCGTGATCGGCGCGGCTTCGGTCGTGCTGATCCAGTCGTCCACGGCGTACGAATACAGTTACCACGGCAAACTGCTGGGCACCGCCCGCAGCGTGAACGACGTCTACAAGACCATCGACGCGCTGGGCGACAAACTGTCGAAAGCGACCGGCGCTAACGTCTCGCTGGACGTGGAGCGCGATATGGAGTTCCATAAAGTCGTCGGCTTCAATCTGGACGTGGACAGCGACGAGGATATCCTCAACACGATCACGTACATGAAGGACCTGCAGGTCGAAGCCTACGTCATCTGCCTCGACGACGAAGAGACCTGTCTGCTCGAGAGCGAAGCGGCTGCGAAGACCATCCTGAACGAGATCCAGACCGAGTACACGACGACGGAGAACGGCGCGCAGATCAACGAAGTGACGTACGACCAGAAAGTCGAGATCAAGCCGGTCTTCTGCCTGCTGGGCGACATCTGGAACCGTTCGGACGCCAAGAGCTACCTGCAGGGCGGCGATACCAAAGACGGCGAACCGCGCATCACGATCCGCAGCACCGAGACTGCGACGTATACTGCTTCCGTACCCTACGACGTGCAGTACATCGACAACGCGTCCATGTACGAAGGCGAAACGTCGATCAAGAGCGAAGGCCAGGAAGGCACCGACCTGATCGTCGCGACGGTCGAGAGGGTCAACGGCGAAGAGGTGAACCGCACCGTCGTGTCCACGACCCGCATCAGCGAGCCGG
This sequence comes from Bacillota bacterium, assembly GCA_017412505.1. Lineage (GTDB taxonomy): Bacteria > Bacillota > Clostridia > Peptostreptococcales > Anaerovoracaceae > RUG11894. The sequence continues at coordinate 19,638 of JAFPXN010000074.1, forward strand.
TGGCAGAGGTGCAGTACCGCGGCACGAAGCCGATCCCGGCGACCCAGGGCACAGGCGCGTTCCAGTATCCGCTGTACCACTACACGATCTCGTCGTACTTCGGCATGCGCTGGGGCACGCTGCACACAGGCGTCGACCTGGCTGCGCCTTACGGCACGAAGATCTACGCCAGCGACGGCGGCACCGTTACGTTCGCGGGCTGGAAGGGCAGCTACGGCTACCTGATCATCATCAGCCACGGCGGCCTGTACGAAACTTACTACGCGCACTGCAGCAAGATCCTCGTCAGCGCGGGCGAAAACGTCTATCAGGGTCAGAATATCGGCCTTGTCGGCAGCACCGGTTACTCCACCGGTCCGCACTGCCACTTCGAGGTGCGCTACAACGGCACGCCGTATAACCCGCTGAACTATCTGTAGTCAAACCACACAAGCGATTCTAAAGGAGGCATGTGTTTTATGGAAAGAATGATCGGAACTGTATCCAGAGGCGTCAGAGCGCCCATCATCCGCGAAGGAGACGACATCGTCAAGATCGTCACCGACAGCGTGCTGGCCGCATCGAACGGCGGCGCGGACCTGCGTGACCGCGACGTGGTCGCTGTGACCGAGGCAGTCGTCGCCAGAGCCCAGGGCAACTACGTGGGCGTGGAAGACATCGCGGCGGACATCCGCAGCAAGTTCCCCTCCGGGGAATTCGGCGTCGTCTTCCCCATCCTGTCCCGCAACCGCTTCGCGATCTGCCTGCGCGGCATCGCGAAAGGCGCGAAGAAGATCTGGCTGCAGTTGTCCTACCCCAGCGACGAGGTGGGCAATCATCTGATCTCCCTGGACGATCTGGACGCTGCGGGGGTCAACCCCTATTCCGACGTCCTGACCGAAGCGAGATACCGCGAACTGTTTGGCTATAAGAAGCACAGATTTACGGGCGTGGATTACGTGGAATACTACAAGAATCTGGTGGAAGAAGCGGGCGCCGAGTGCGAGATCTTCTTTGCCAACGACGTGCGCGCCATCCTGAAATACACGAAGAATGTTCTGGCCTGCGACATCCACTCCAGAGAAAGAAGCAAGAGACTGCTGAAGGCTGCGGGCGCCGAGATCGCGCTCAACTTAAGCGATATCATGACCGCCCCGGTGAACGGCTCCGGCTATAACGAAAACTACGGCCTGTACGGCTCCAACAAGGCGACGGAGGACACCATCAAGCTGTTCCCCAGAGACTGCCAGCCCGTGGTCGAGGGCATCGCGGCCAATCTGCGCAAAGCGAGCGGCAAACAGGTCGAAGCCATGATCTACGGCGACGGCGCGTTCAAGGACCCCGTCGGCAAGATCTGGGAACTGGCAGACCCTGTGGTCTCTCCGGCATATACCGCAGGTCTGGAAGGCCAGCCCAACGAACTGAAACTGAAGTATCTGGCGGACAACGATTTCGCGCAGCTGTCCGGCGACGCGCTGAAGGAAGCCATCAAGGATTCCATCCGCAATAAGGACGCGGACCTGGTGGGCAACATGGCCTCCCAGGGCACGACGCCCAGACGCCTGACCGACCTGATCGGGTCCCTGTGCGACCTGACGAGCGGATCCGGAGACAAGGGCACGCCCATCATCTGGATCTCCGGTTACTTCGACAATCTTACGGCCGAATAAGCTGAACGAGCATGACCCGCCCAAGCGGCGGGTCATTTCAAACGCCATGAAAAAGATCTTTCTGATAACGTTTCTGATCTGCCTGCTCGCCTGCGGCGTTTCCTACGCTGACAGCGCAGCTACGCCCATCTCCTCGCCGGAGGACCTTCTTCTGCTGGTTCAGAACCCGGACGGGGATTTTGTGCTGACGGAAGATATTTATCTGCCGGATCTGCAGGCGGAACCGTTCTTCGAATGGACGCCGCCGGTGTTCCGGGGGCACCTGGACGGGCAGGGCCATACGATCTACAACGTGCGCAATACCGACATCTGCAGCGAGACCAGCACGGTCTACGACGGCAATTATAAAGAATACGACGGGGAATTCGCCGGACTGTTCGGTATCCTGGACGGCGCGGTCGTGGAGAATCTGAACCTGGTCGGCGCGAACATCCTCTGGCGGGACGATTTTCCCGGCGATCGCGGCGGCTGCGTGTTCGCGGGTCTGATGACCGGCCTGATGGAAAACGGCGCTGTGGTCCGCAACTGCAGCGTCCAGGGCAGCTGTGAAGTCTCGACTTCCGGACACTGCTTCGGCGTGGGCGGCATTGCCGGCTACGGAAGCGGGCGCATCGAGAACAGTTCTGCAGACGCCGTGCTGATCTGCGTCGATAAGGATAAAGAATACAAGGACGAGCAGTTTATGGGCGGCGCGTATTCCGCAGGGTTCATCGACATCGTGGACTGCGATATCAAGATCGACGGTTACGATTCCGACCACGGCTACGTGCACAACGGCGGACTGGTCGGCATGTATATCATCTACCCGAAGGGGACGTCCTATGCGGGTCAGGTCCTGGATACGCACGTGTCCGGCCGCATCCGCTTCTTCGAGGACAACCGCGACCGCCGGGCGTACTGCGCGCCCTACATCGGCGAAGTGCTGCAGTGGACCTACGACTGGGGAGGCTGCACGGAGAATTTCCTGCGGGACGAAGTCTTTACCTACGACGAGGATCTGGTGCCCTGCGAACATCAGGGGACTTCGAGTTGGACCGCAATGGTCGTAGAGCCGTATTACGGCATGCAGGGCTACACCGAATACACCTGCGAGGAATGCGGATACACCGTCCGCACGGACTACAAAGCGCCGCTGAAACAGGAATTCCGCGTACTGAAAGCGCCTGTACTCGATGAGAAGGAAGAAGCGGTCCTGAAAAAAGCGAAAGGCCTGCCGCTGCCGCTTGTGGCTGGGATCGGCGCCTGCGTCCTGCTCGTATTTCTGTTCCTCGCGACGCGAAAGAAAGGAAAACATTAGGTAGTATTTATGGGTATTATGGGTATTTTTCTGGGCGCGGCGATCGTGCTTGCCCTTCTCCTGATCCTCGGCGCGACGGCCGGAAAATAGAGGTGCGTGATGAACTTTCTCTTTGCATCGGATTCCTTTAAAGGTTCGCTGAGCTCCGCGAAGACTGCGGAGCTGCTGGAGTGTGCGGCAAAAGAAGTCTTTCCGGACTGCTCCTGCAGCTCGGTACCTATGGCGGACGGCGGCGAAGGAACGGCCGAGGCGGTCATTTTGGCTGCCGGCGGCAAATGGGTACCGGTGACGGTGCGCGGCCCCCTGGGAGAACCGGTGGAGGCGGGCTACGGCCTGCTGCCCGGCGGCTCTGCCATCATCGAGATGGCGTCGGCTTCCGGCCTCGTGCTGGTCGATCCTGCCCTGCGTGACCCCCGCAACACCTCCACCTTTGGCACAGGCGAACTGATCGCCGCGGCGCTGAAGGCGGGCTGCAAAGACGTCACGATCGCGATCGGCGGCAGCGCCACGAACGACGGCGGCATGGGCTGCGCGTCGGCGCTGGGCGTGCGCTTTTACGACGCGAGCGGAAATCTTCTTACAGGCAGGGGCGACGATCTGGCGAGGGTCGCGAACATCGACGTTTCCGGACTGCTTGCCGGCGCGAAAGCCGCCCGCTTCACCGTCATGAGCGATGTGGACAACCCGCTGCTCGGTCCGGACGGCGCCACGTTCACCTTCGGTCCGCAGAAAGGCGCGGTCCCCCAGATCCGGGACGAGCTGGAAGCGGGCATGGAAAACTACGCGGCCGTTTTGAAGCGCGACCTCGGCGCGGACACGGACTTTCCCGGCGCCGGCGCGGCAGGCGGACTGGGCGCGGCTCTGAAGATCTTTTTAAACGCGGACATGCGTTCCGGCGCGGAGGCGGTGCTGGACCTGGCAGGCTTCGACGCCCTGCTGGAACAAGCGGATGTCGTGGTCACCGGCGAAGGCCGCATCGACTGGCAGTCGGCCCATGGCAAAGTGGTATCCGCCGTCGCTAAGCGCTGCAAAAAAGCCGGCAAGCCCTGCGTCGCCCTGGTGGGCGGCATGGGAGAAAGGGCGGACGAAATGCTTTCCCTCGTGGACAGCATCGTGCCGACTGTGCAGGGTCCGTGCCGGCTGGAATTCGCCATGGAACACGCGGAAGAGCTGTATGCGAGCGCGGCGCTGCGTACGTTCAGACTGCTTAGGATAAGACATGAATAACCTGATCGTTTCGTTAAAGGTCATCGCGCCGCTCATGATCTATATGCTCATGGGCGTCGCGCTGAAGCGCAGCGGAAAACTGCCGGAAAAGCTGAATAACGACATCAACAAGCTGCTCGTGACCGTCTTCCTGCCGTTCCTGATGTTCAAGAACATCTACAACGCGGACCTGAGCGGCATCAACGGCAGCTTCGGCCTGTACGCCGGCATCGCCACCATCATCGGCTGGTTCGTCTGCTTCGGCGTGGCCAGCCTGGTGGAAAAAGATCCCGCCAAGGTGGGCAGCATGGTGCAAGGCATGTTCCGCAGCAACGCGATCATCTTCGGCATTCCGGTGGCGGAGAGCCTGTTCGGCGTGGGCAACACCGTGGAAGTAGCGCTGGCTCTGGCGATCTGCGTGCCGGTCTACAACGTGTTTTCCGTCGTCGTGCTGGAGATCTGCGGGCAGAAAGCCGCGATCGCCAAGGGCAAGGCCGGCGCGGGCAAGACGAAACTGAACGTAGCGAGCATCCTTCTGGGCATCGCGAAAAACAAGCTCATCTGGGGCGCCATGCTGGGCATCGTCGTCAACGCGCTGCACATCGACCTGCCGGACACGCTGGATACGGTGGTCGCGGGCATGTCCGGGGTCATCACGCCGGTGGCGTTCATCACCCTGGGCGCGTCGTTCAGCCTGAAGTCCGCGAAGGAGAACCGCCGGGACCTCATCCTGGTCACTCTCACCAAGCTTGCGATCTACCCGCTCATCTACATGATTCTGCCCATCCACTGGGGCTGGACGGGCCACATTCTTGGCGCCATGCTCCTGACGAGCGCCTCGCCGACAGCGATTTCGTCGTATCCGATGGCGAGGACCATGGGCTGCGACGGCGACCTGGCCGGGGAGATCGTCGTGGTCACGTCGATCTTCTCCATTCTCTCCATGTTCCTGTGGATCTTCAGCCTGAAGCAGTTCGGGCTGCTGTGATAGAAAAAGGATAATTTATGACTCTCAACGATTATTTGAACGGAATCACCGGCGCGGACCGGGCGGCCGTCGAAGCCGCGAAAAAGCGCAACGACGGGCTTCTGAAGCCCCTGGGCAGCCTCGGGCGGCTCGAGACCATCGCGGTCAAGATGGCAGGAATCACCGGCAAGGTGATCAACACGGCGGAGAAGCGCTGC
>JAFPXN010000075.1 GCA_017412505.1 Bacillota bacterium
AGGATGCGCTCCAGCATGGCCTGCTCCTGCTTTACGTTGTAATCCTTTACGCCCTGGCCCAGGAATTCGCGGTCGGACTCCGCCAGCGCGTTCACCCGCTTGCACTGATAATAGAAACTGTCGTTTAAGCGGCGGCTCTCCATGTCGTCGATCTTGTATTTGTCGTAGGTGTCCGTGATGCCGGAGAAGGCCGGCACGAAGATGGAATGCTCCGCGTTTCCCATGGCCAGCCATTGCAGCTGGCAGGTGCAGTCCGGCAGCTCGTCGAAGGTCTGGATGATGTGCACGCAGCCCTGGCGAGTGACGCCGATGGCGCGCTTTCCCGCGTTTTCCGGCTGCCGCTTGTCGAACTCCGTACCCTCCAGCCGGTCGCCGAACAGCTTCATCACGTCGATGACGGAGACGGGTTTGTCCGGGTCAAACAGCAGGGGATAGAACGTGTCCTGGCTGTATTCGCCGGCGGTGGAGGGCGCCAGCAGCTGGTGACCCCTCCAGTCCCGGAGATTGCTGTAATCTTCCCGCTTGCCCGGGTCGATGGACATGGCCAGATGATAGCGGCCCTGTTCGTCCACCACGGGATCTCTCAGCTTTTCCAGGCAGGCCTTCAGCCCCGGGGCGAAGTAGTAGCCGTCCGTCTCGTCCAGGTCCACCCAGCCGATCATGATGTGGTTGCCGAACACGGCGACCTTGTCTTCCGGCAGGCGCATGGCCGCGTATGTGTGACCCCCGTAGTTCTCGAAGATCCACGCCTCGTTCTTATCGGAGAACAGCAGGGTGTTGTACTCTTCGGATCCGTATTTGTCCAGCAGTCCCGCATACACGTGCACCGCGTCTTCGGCGCTGCTGGCCTGGCAGGCGATGAGGGCGGGCAGGATGGCTTCCCGCAGGCCGTGGCCTTCGTACTGCAGCGGATCTAACCAGCGGTATTCCGTGGAGACCTTCGTCGTAACGGTGCCTACGACGGCCAGACCGCACTCGTTGGTGCAGCAGGCGTAGTAGGGCCCGTCCGTTGAATAACAGGAATCCTGCAGATAGGTGTATTTATAGGTCTTATCCGGCAGGGGCACGGAGAACCCGTGCTGGTACATGCCGGTGTCCACCATTTCCCGGCCGGACTGGGAAGATGCGGGCTGAACGAAGAACATCTTGTTGCAGACACCGCTGCCCTGGTCTTCGGACCGTCCGATGAGGGTTGTGCCTTCCGCGCTCACGTCCTTGCCCACGTAGACGCCGGTGCAGGCATAAACCGGTGCTGCGGCAAACAGCAGGATCGCCAGGAATAAAGTCAGAGTTCGTTTCATGGATGGGTACCTCGAAAAAGAAGACGGCCCGGGTGGGCCGTCTTTGCGTCCTTTCGGACTAGTTCTTCATGTGAACGTCGACCTGCGGATACGGGATGGAGATGCCGGCCGCGTCGAACGCGGGCTTCGCGTTCTCCAGCATGTAGAAGTAGACGTCCCAGTAATCGGCAGCCTTGACCCACAGCCTCGTGGTGATCTCGATGCTGGAATCCAGCGCTCCGCTGATCTTGACGAAGGGGGCGGGATCCTTCAGAACAGCGCCGTTTCTTTCCGCCAGCGCCTTCAGGATCTCGATGGCTTTGTTCGCGTCGGATTCGTAAGAGATGTGGAACGTCTGGTCGACTCTTCTGGTGTCCTTCTCGGAATAGTTGACGACCGTGGCGCCGGAAGCGGTGCCGTTCGGTACGTAGACGACCTTATTGTCCAGCGTGGCGATCTTCGTGTGAACGAGGCGGATATCCAGTACGGTGCCCATCGTGCCGGCCATTTCCACGAAGTCTCCGACTTTGAACGGGCGCGTGACCAGGATCAGCAGCCCGCCTGCGAAGTTCGCGACAGCGCCGTTGACCGCCATCCCGACGCCTACGCCGAGAGACGCGATGATCGTCGCGATGCCCGCCGTGTTGATGCCCAGGTAGCTGATCAGCCCCAGCAGTACGAGGACCTTCAGCGCGATCCGCGCGACGTAGCTGAGCGTGGAAGCGATGGTCTTATCCAGTTTTCCGCTCTTTGCGACGAGTTTTTCCAGAGAATTGCCGATCTTGTTGATGATGGCGAAGGCGATCAGCATTACGATCAGCGCGATGATGATCTTGATGCCCACTTCTGTCGCGGTCGTCGCCAGTGCTTTGATGTCCATGATGATCAACTCCTTTATGAAAAAAACAAAATACGTACGGTATTCTTTGCTCATATTATAGCATAAAAAGGTGCGCGGTTCTTTTCAGTAGTGCTAAAATATTGAATTGAGGTGAATACTATGCAAAGAGATATTTCCGCACTGGAAAAAGCGCTGCAAAAGCGCATCGAAGAGATGAAACTGCCGGGCGTATCGGTCTGCATCCGCGGGCCGGAGGGCGTCATCTATCAGAAGGGCTTCGGCAAACGGAGCATCGAACAGGATCTGGACGTGACCCCGGACACGGTGTTCGGCATCGCGTCCATGAGCAAATCCTTCACGGCGCTGGCCTGCTGCATGCTGACCGCCGAGGGCAGGATGAGCCTGGAGGATCCGATCACGAAATACTTCCCGTCCCTGCATCTTCCCGGCGTGCCGGACGAGCTGGTCACCATACGGCAGCTGGGGCTGCACCGGGCAGGCATCCCTCCCATGGAGCCGCTGGAATGGTCCATCGCCGTCAATACTCCCGGCCGCAAATCCGCAGATGAGGAAAGACTGAGAAAAGAAAGCCCCAACGCGATGAATACGATCGAACAGATCGCGGATTACATCGCGGAAGGGCGTTACCAGACCCTGGGCGAACCGGGCGAATATATGAGTTACAGCAACGAGGCGTACGCCATCCTGTCCTACGTCGTGGACCAGGCGGCCGGCATCCCCCTGGAACAGTTCCTGATGGAGCGCATCTTTAAGCCCCTGGGCATGACCCGCACCATCCTGGATCAGGACTGCAGCGAACTGAAGGCCATGGTAGGCGACGGCAACGTGACGAGGCTGTTCGAGGAAGACGACGACGGCAAACTGGTCGAAGACGACAGCTGGTCCGTCCTGCCTCCGTTCCGGGGCTGCGCCTGCATCAAATCCACGGCGCCGGATATGGCGAGATACTATCAGATGCTCTCCAACCGCGGCATGTTCGAAGGAAAGCGCATTGTGGCCGAAGAGGCCATCGACCTCATGTTCGGTCCGGAATACCCTCTGCGCAGAAAGCCTTTCAACGTGATGGGTCTGAAAAAGCGCGAGATCGCGGGCAAGATGGTCTGCGACCACGGCGGCGGCCTGCACGGCGTTTCGACGCACGGCGGCCTGGTGGAAGGGGGCTACGGCATCGCGGTGCTGAGCAACAAGAGCAACGAGGACGCGGAGTTGGTGCAGTGGATCTGCTACAACTTCGTCCTCGGTCAGGACCTGGAGCAGGAACTGTATTGGTGCAGACCCTGCGGCAAGGCGTTCTCCGCCCCGGAGATGCTGTACGGGGATTACGTGGGTCACGAAGGTCTGGTTGCCCACGCCCTCGTCTATCCGAAGGACGGCAAACTGTGGGTGCGCGCCTATGACGAAGAGCGCGTGCTGGAGTACTGCGAAGGCACGGTTTTCGCCGCGGTCGATCCCAAGACGGGCAAGCGTTCGGACACGTACCGCTTCTTCATCCATGACGGACACGCCTGGGGCGTAAAGGTCGGCACCCGCGTGTTCCGCCGCGCATAAAGTGCGGGCATAAACTTGCATATAGTAACGAAAAGCGGTAAAATAATTGTATATTTGTGGGAATATCGATGAATAGAAATACAGAGGCGCTTAAGCAGGCGCTGCAGAAAAAAATCGAAGAAAAGGGCTGTACCGGCGTCTCGGTCTGCATCCGCGGACCGGAAGGCGTGCTGTTCGAAAGCGGATTCGGAAAGCGCAGCGTAAAGAACGATCTGCCGGTCCTTCCGGACACGGTATTCGGCATCGCTTCGCTCAGCAAATCCTTCACGGCGCTGACCCTGTGCATCCTGCACGCGGAAGGCGTTCTGGATCTGGACCAGCCGGCGGTAGACTTCCTGCCCGATCTTCACATCCCCGGCGTTCCGGACGAGCTCGTCACGCTGCGCCAGCTGGCGCTGCACCGGGCGGGCATTCCGTTCAACGAGTGTCTGGACTGGTCCATCGCCATGAACACGCCGGGCGAGTACTATCAGAACGACGAGTATCTGCGCAGGACGAGCCCTTACCAATTCGACAGGATCGAGGATATCATCCGTTATATCGGCGAAGGCGCCTATCCGACGCTGGGCGAGCCGGGCGAATACATGAGCTATTGCAACGAGGCGTTCGCGCTGCTGTCGAGCATCGCGGACAAGGTGTGCGGAAAGCCCCTGGAGGATTTCCTGGAAGAGCGCATTTTCCGCCCTCTCGGCATGACCCGCTCCGCCCTGGATCTGGACGGCAGCCGCATCGAAGCGAAAGTGACCGACGGCAATATCACGAATTTCTTCTCGGACTGGCCGGACGGCAAGCACGAAGATCATCAGTGGACGGTCTGCCCGCCGTATAAAGGCTGTGCGAACATGAAGTCCACGGCGCAGGATCTGGCGAAGTATTATCTGATGCTGGCGGACGGCGGCACGTTCGAAGGAAAACAGATCGTACCTGCGGA
>JAFPXN010000076.1 GCA_017412505.1 Bacillota bacterium
AGACGCATCATCACCCTCGATGTGATAGACAGACAGCACCTGGTTGTTTTCGAGCGCAGTCGCAATCGCCTCGTTGGAGATGGTAACCTTTACATTTGCAGGCTCTTCTTGCTTGGTAATGTCATACTCTTCCCCATTGTTCACGAGTGTGATGTCGTACACAAGAATCGCATCGTCGACAGGTGCCTTTGCCGGATCTTTCGGTTCGACAACAGCTTCTGTGCCCTCGGGCAGGTTGCCAGTGATATCGATTGTTGTATTAATGGGCTGTTCACCGGTCGGACCCTTCTTCGATTCTCCTTTGAAGAAATCAGCGATACGGTTAAAGAAACCTAACAGGCCCTTGTACTCGCCAAAGTCAAACGTTTCGGAAAATACGACAGGGGTCAGCTTGTGCTTGACCGGCACGAGCACCTCTTCGGCAAGTTCTTCCGGTTCGCCTTCACCTTCAACGAGCTCGGGATTCTCTTCGCCATCCTCGGGGATAGCATCAGGATCGACCTCGCCTTCAGATATGTCAACATCCGCAGGGTCTTCTTCAGATCCATCTGCGGATTCATCTCCGTATACGAGTCCGTCTTCTTCGGCAGATTGATGCTCTTCATTATTTGCATCAATAGATGCTTTCTCTACAATGGAGAGATCTTCTTCAGAGAGTTCTTCTTTTCCCTCTTCAGCTGCCTTGTCAGCCTCGTCAGTAGAATCGACAGTCTTATCGGCGTCTGTCAGTTCTTCACCTTCTCCTGTCTCATCGCCCTCATCGACAGTTCCGGCCTGGTCGACAACAGGTTCTTCGCCCTGATCGTCGCCGTCTTCTGTCGTGTCGGCGTCATCGACAGTCGCGGGGGCATCGTCTTCACCTGTCTCTTCGACAGGCACAGTGCCCTCGGCGGGTTCAGTTGTCTCTTCCTCCGGAGGTGCAGCCTCCTGGGATTTGACCGCCTCGGGGACCTGTTCTGTGTCGGCCTCCGCGGGCTCGGCTGTGACGACTTCCTCTGTGGCCTGCGGCTCATTCTGGCCCGCCAGGTCCTCAGCGAATACGGAGTATCCGCTGGTTCCCATGGTGGAAACCATCATGATGATCGCAAGCGTCAGAGCGAGTACGCGTCTCCAGCTGGTAGTGCGATACAACTTACTCATACAGCATTCCTTTCATATTATGAACTATAAGGTTTAACTGTTAGACGCAGCCGCGAACGGAAGAGTTCCAATTTCAACGGTTGCGGGCATTTTTGTGCAAAATCGACAGATTATTATGCAGCTTTCCGTTGATTTTCTACAAAATATGCCAAAATTACCCTTTTTCAGGCAATTTTCATTATAAAGATTTTTGTCACCTCCGCAAGCGTGAATGCACGAACGGCAGATTTTTTGCACGAACGGCCTGGAGAGCTGAAAAAACATAAAAAAAACCGGCGCTGAAACGCCGGGGATCGTATTCACATCATGCGGTTGTATATTACTCTCTGCCTGCTCTAGAACGACGGACTGTACGACAGATAATTATCCGTCCCCACGCGGATGACGCCGCGCGTAATTTCTTCCTTGTACAGTTCCTGCAGCAGCTTCTGGATGCTGGCCATGTTGTCGCGGATGTTGGCCGGCGCGCCCTCGCAGTACAGGTCGTCGTAGATGTACGCGCGGATGATGACCGTGGAGAAATCGATCCTCTTGAAGTAGATGTCGTTCTCCTCGACCAGGTTCAGCAGGCTGAGCGTATCCGTCAGCAGATAGGCCTGCTCGACCTGCAGGGCTTTGCCCGGGGTCATCTCGGTGATGGTCATGTTGCCCAGGATGGGCAGCGCGGGCTCTTCGTCCGCCACGCGCAGCACGGTGCCTTCGCGGTCAATCAGCACGAACTGTTCGCCGTAGGGCACGGCGGCGTATTCCTTTCTCTCTTCGATCACGATCTGGATCGTGTCCTTCGGCTTGCGCTTGATCTCCGCCAGGCGGATATACGGGTCTTCCAGCAGCGCGTTGCGGGCGGGCCGGGTCTTCGTCTCGAAGAACATGTTGACCCCGCTCTGCAGCCCGGACATCTCGATGATCTGCGCCGGGGTGTAGTACTGGTTGCCGCTCACCTCGAACTTGCGCACGGCGAAAAAGTCCGAATTCAGGAAATAATACAGGCCGAAAACCAGCGCGCAAAAAATACAAAAGCGGAGGAAGTAGTGTTTCCTTCTCCTCTTCTTTTTCTTTTTGGAAGGTTTCTGCACGGTCTGCTCAGGCGCGTAGTCCTCGTAGCCGCTTAATTCCTCCCCCGTATAGACATGTTCCTCCTGCCCGTACTCGGCAGGATAGTCCTGTGAATATTCGTCCATCCACTACATTTTAATGGTTTTGTAAATAATGTCAACCGCGTCGGTCCGCCCGAGCTGCGCGGAAGCCATCACCATGCGCTGCAGGCGCAGGCGGTCGTCCATCAGCGCGCGCACCGCTTTCGTGAACGCGTCGAAGTTCTCCTGCAGTTCGGTCTCCTCCACGAGGATGGCCGCGCCGGCGTCCGCCAGCGATTTCGCGTTGTAATACTGGTGATTGTTCGTCACGTTCGGGGACGGGATCAGCACGGACGGTTTGCCGCTGGCCGTGATCTCCGACAGGGCGATGGCTCCTGCCCTGCTGACGATCAGGTCGGCCGCGCTCATCAGCACCGGCATATCGTCGGCGTAGTCGATCACCTTCACGAACTTATCCGCGTCACGGATCCCGTCCACCTTCGACTTGATCTCGTCGTAGTAGCGCTTGCCGGTGACGAAGAAGATCTTCGCGTTCTTCGGCGCCGGGGCCAGCTGGCGGATCAGATCCAGCGAAGCCAGGTTCGGCACTTCCGCCCCCAGGCTGCCGCCGGTGATCAGGATCATGATATCGTTTTCCGACAGCTCGAGTTTCTGCCGCGCGCCTTCCGTATCGATCGAGAGGAAGTCCCGGCGCACCGGGTTGCCGCTCAAAATCAGTTTTTCCGGTTCCTTGAAATAATTCTTCGACCCTTCGAAGGAGATAAACACCTTCTCCACGTATTTTTCCAGCATCTTGTTCGCCATGCCGGGCACGACGTTCTGCTCGTGGATGTAGCAGGGAATGCCCATCTGCGAAGCCTTGCGCACGACGGTACCCGTCACGTAGCCGCCTGTGCCGATCACGAGGTCCGGCCCGAAATTCTTCAGGATCGAAGCGGTCTCGGCGCTGCCCCGCAGCAGGTCCATGGCCGTCTTGAAGTTCTTCAGCATATTCTTGCGGTTGAAGCCGCTGGCGTCGATCCCTTGAATGGCAAAACCCGCCTGGGGCACCAGGCGGTTCTCCATACCGTGCTTCGTACCGATAAACAGGATGTCCGCGCCGGGTTCCATGCGGCGGATCTTGTCCGCGATCGCGATGGCGGGATAGATATGGCCGCCCGTTCCGGCGCAGCTTAAAATGGCTTTCATGGAAGCCCTCCTCAGTCGATCTGCTTGGAAATATTGAACAGGATCCCCATCAGCGACAGGAAGATCAGCGTCGCGTTGCCGCCCAGCGTGATGAAGGGCAGAACGACGCCCGTGGGGAAGAACGATGCGGAAACGACGGCGATGTTCAGGATCACCTGGGTCCCCAGCAGGATAGTGACCCCGGACGCCAGCAGCATGCCGTAATAATCCCTGGCGCGCAGCGCGATGCGGCAGCAGCGCCAGATCAGCAGGATATACACCATGATCATGAGGATCAGACCGATCAGGCCCAGCTCCTCGCCGATGATGGCGGTGATGAAATCGTTCATGGGTTCGGGCAGGTACAGCGCCTTCTGGATGCTCTTGCCTAGCCCCACGCCGGTGACCCCTCCGGAGCCCAGCGCCAGCAGGGACTGCACGACCTGGTAGCCGCTGCCCAGTTCGTCTTCGAACGGGTCGAAGAACGTGTGCACACGCTGCAGCATGTACGCGCCCTTCGGGCTGAGCAGGATGCCGATGAAGCCCGCGATGCCCAGGCCGCCGAGTCCGACGAGCCAGTACAGGCGGAGGCCTGCGACGAACATCATACCTACGACAAGGATGACGATGATGCCTGCTGTGGACATGTTCGGCTGTTTGACGATCAGAACGGTGACAAGGCCGAGCACGGCGACGATGGGGATCATACCGTCCTTCGGCCGGCGGATCTTCTCCGGGTCGTTGCCCAAAAATGTGGCGATCCACAGGATCAGACTGAATTTGATGACTTCTCCCGGCATGACCGTAAAGAAACCGAAATTCAGCCAACGCGTGGCGTTGTTGAGGGTGACGCCCAACGGAGTAAAGATCAGGAGCAGCAGAACGATGCCTGCGCCGAGCGCGGGCCAGGCAATCAGTTTCAGGAAGTGGTAGTCGAGATGCGCGAAAAAGAGAAACGCGACCCATCCCAGGCCGACCCACATGGCGTCCTGTTTCAGATACTCGTACGCGTAGCCGAATTTGCTCAGCGACGTGTAGTAGCTGGCGGAGAACACCATGACGACGCCGAACAGAGACAGCGCCAGCACGAGCGCCGCCATCAGGAAATCGCCTTCCGCCCTTTTCTTCTGTTTTTCTCTGTCCTTGAGTGTTTCCAAAACGGTCTTTCTTTATTCCGGGAGTTCGCGGACGAGCTGCTTAAAGTCCTCGCCCCGCTCTTCGTAGTTGTTATACATGCCCCAGCTGGCAGAAGCAGGAGAAAGGAGGACAGTATCTCCTACTTCTGCCAGTCTGTAGGCGTGGGAAATTACGTCTTTCATGTCGGCGCAGAAGATCATGCGCTCTTCGGAGAAGCCGCACTTGCGGGCCGTATCCGCGAAGCGCTGCGCCGTCTGGCCCAGCAGCAGCAGATATTTCACCTTGCCGCCGAAGCCGTTGATGAAGTCGGTGAAGTCCGAATTCTTCTCGTAGCCGCCCGCGATCAGCAGGATGGGCGTATCCGTCGCCTCGATGGCCTTGATGGAAGCGTCCGGGTTCGTGCCCTTGGAGTCGTTGACGTAGCGCACGCCCTTCACTTCCTTCACGAATTCGATGCGGTGCTCCACGCCGCGGAATTCCTTCAGCATGCGCGCGATCACGCCGGTATCGATGCCGGCGAAGAAGCAGACGGCGGCAGCCGCCAGCGCGTTCTCCAGGTTGTGGGCGCCGGGGATGTAGATATCTTTCGTATCGATGACGAAGCGGGGTCCTTCTCCGTCCGCCGCGTCGAGGTACATCTTGCCGTCTTCCGCCCAGGCGCAGGGGGCCTCGGGCCTGAACCTGCGGGAAAACGCGACCTTCACGGCTTTTTTGCAGGTTGGAACGATCCTGACGGTCTCCGGGTCATCCGCGTTATAGACGAAATAGTCGCTTTCGTCCTGGTTCGCAAAGACGAGGCCTTTGACCCTCGCATATTCCTCGAACGTGCCGTGGCGGTTCAGGTGGTCCGGCGTGATGTTCAGGATGGCCGACACCTTCGGCTTGAATTCCTTGATGGTCTCCAGCTGGAAGCTCGAGACCTCCGTCACCATGCAGGTATCTTCGTCCGCGTCCAGCGCGCGGGCCGAGGAAGGCAGGCCGATGTTGCCGACGACCTCGGTCTTTCTGCCGGCAGCCTTGAAGATCTCGCCGGTCAGCGCGGTCGTCGTGGTCTTGCCGTTCGTTCCCGTGATCGCGTAGAACGTGCCCCTGCAGTGTTCGTACGCCTGTTCCAGCTCGCCGGAGATCTCGATGCCCAGCTGCCTCGCCTCTTCGCAGACGGGGATCGTGGGCGGTACGCCCGGGCTTAAGACCAGCAGGTCGAAACCCTTTGCGGACGGCGCTTCGCCGAACGCGAACCGCACGCCTCTTTCCTTCAGCGCCGCGATCTCCGCCGCGTCGAATTTGCTTTCCTCTTTGGAATCCCAGCATGTCACGGCTGCTTCGCCCGCCAGCAGTCCTGCCGTCGCGAAGCCCGATTTGCCGAGACCGATCACGAGTACGTTTTTCTTATCCATGTATCTCTCCTAAAAGATCAGAATAGTCAGTACGCATAACACGGCGGTGACGCCGGCGAATACGCCCACGACCTTGGTTTCTTTCCAGCCGCCCAGCTCGAAATGATGATGCAGAGGCGCCATGCGGAAAAATCTCCGCCCGTTCTGGGTCTTGAACACGTAGACCTGGATGATCACGGACAGGGCCTCCGCCACGTAGATCGCCCCCGCTATGGGCAGCGCCAGCAGATGCGCGTTGCAGATGCCGATCGCAGCGAGCGCGCCGCCCAGCGCCAGCGAACCGGTGTCGCCCATGAACAGCTTCGCCGGATGCTTGTTGAACCAGAAGAAGCCCAGGCAGGCGCCGGAAAGCGCGAACGCGAACAGCCCCGCGGAACCGAGCCCCTGCAGGCCCATGCAGGCAGCGACCAGCGCGGTCACGCTGCTCGCCAGGCCGTCCAGACCGTCTGTCAGATTGACGGCGTTCGTCATGGCCAGGATCGCGAAGATCGCGAACGGAATGTACCAGATCCCGAAGGACACGTTGCGTTTGAGGAGCGGAATCGCTACCAGTCCGCCTTCCTTCATATAACCGTAGACCGCCAGCAGAATCGCAAAGATCAGCAGAAGACCCATCTTCTGTTTAGGCTTCAGCCCCTCGCTCTGGTGCTTGACGATCTTCAGATAATCGTCGAGAAATCCGACGAAACCGAAGCACACCGCGGACAGGCAGCATGCCGCCATATCCTTGCTTCTCATCAGGATCAGCCCGACGATGCAGGCCGCCGCGATGATCGCCAGGCCGCCCATGGAAGGCGTGCCGGCTTTCGCCAAATGCCCCTGCGGGCCTTCTTCCCGGATGTTCTGTCCGGTCTTCAGCCGGATGAGCATGGGGATCTCCAGTTTTGTCAGTGCCGCGGACAGCGCCAATGCCGCCGCGAAAGCGATCGCAAACCACATAATATCTTACATTCCAACCTGTTTTTTATCTTTCCCAGCTGAGTTTTTCGCGGAT
>JAFPXN010000077.1 GCA_017412505.1 Bacillota bacterium
ACGGTCCGCATCCATGATGATCATGGTGTTGACGTTGGGGATATCCAGCCCGGACTCGATGATGGTCGTGGCGACGAGCACGTTGTACTCGCCCTCCAGGAACTTCATCATCACGTCCTCGAGCTCGCGTTCGCCCATCTGGCCGTGGCCAACGACCACGTTCGCCTCGGGCACCAGTTCGCGGATCTTCCGCGCGACGGTCTGGATGCTGCTGACCCGGTTGTATACCACGTAGACCTGGCCGCCCCGTCCCAGTTCCCTGCGGATGGCATCCGCGACCATCAGGTCGTCCTGCTCCATCACATAGGTCTGCACGGGGTAGCGGTCCTCCGGCGGTTCCTCCAGCACGGACATATCGCGCACGCCGATGAGGGACATGTGCAGCGTCCGAGGGATGGGCGTCGCGGACAGGGTCAGCACGTCCACGTTCGTCTTCAGTTTCTTGATCGCTTCCTTGTGCTCCACGCCGAAGCGCTGTTCCTCGTCCACGACGAGAAGCCCCAGATCCTTGAACTTCACGTCGCCGGACAGAAGCCTGTGCGTGCCGACCACCAGGTCGACGTCGCCGGTCTGCAGGCCTTTCAGCACTTTCTCCTGCTGCTTTTCCGTGCGGAAGCGCGACAGCATCTCCACATTGAACGGATAGTCCTTAAACCGCTCCAGGAACGTGTGATAGTGCTGGTTGGCGAGGATCGTCGTCGGTACGAGCACAGCGGCCTGTTTGCCTTCTTCCAGGCATTTGAAGATGGCCCGGGCGGCCACTTCCGTCTTGCCGTAACCCACGTCGCCGCACAGAAGGCGGTCCATGGCACTGGACGCCTGCATATCCTTTTTGATCTCCTCTGCCGCCCGCAGCTGGTCTGCCGTCTCCTCGAAGGGGAACGCGTCCTCGAATTCCTTCTGCCACGCGGAATCCGGTCCGAAAGCGTATCCCGGGGTCATCTGCCGCTGGGCGGACAGGCGCAGGAAATCCTCCGCCATATCGCGGATCGCAGCCTTCGCCCTGGCTTTCGTCTTCTGCCAGTCGCCGCCGGACAGGCGGTTGATCTTCGGCGCGACGGATTCGCTGCCCACGTACTTCTGAATGGACTCCATCTGGTCCACCGGTACGTACAGCACGTCTTCGCCGGCGTAGCGGATCTTCAGATAGTCCCGCTGGCTGCCGTCCACCGTCAGTTTTTCGATCCCTACGAACCGGCCCACGCCGTGCGCTTCGTGCACGACGTAGTCGCCTTTTTTGATGTCCGTGAAGGCCTTTATTTCCCTTCCCTTGGACTTTTTGCGGCGGCTTTGAGATTTTGTATGGACGAAGATGTCAGCCTCGCTTAAATAAAGGATTTTTTCGTCGAAATACTCCGTGCCCTGAGACAGGCGGCCGTAGCGGAGTTCGACCTTATTGTCCAGTCCCGCGCGGCCGAGGAAGTCCTTCAGGTTGTTGATGCGGTCTTCCGAGGAACAGGCGATGACGATGCGGTAGCCGTTCTTCGCGTAGCGCTTCAGTTCCTGTTCCAGCAGGTCCATGTGCCCGTTGAACACCGGCGCCTGTTTCGTCGAGAACGAAACGACCTCGTCCAGGCGGTCCGTATAGGGGATCTGCTGCGTAAAGGGCGTGCAGTAATACACGTCGCAGCGCGCCGCCTGCGCCTGCGTTTTCTTCAGGTCCGCGCGGTCCGGCAGGGAGCGGAAATCCTCGGGCACGCCGAAACAGCGCTCCAGGATGACCCTGCGGTTCTCCTCTTCTTCTTTGTCGTAGAAGTTCAGGATCTCCTCCATGCGGGAGGGGTCGTCGACAAAGAGGAAGGCGGGATCCTTCATGTAATCCCACGCCAGGGCAGGCTGTTCGTAGAAGTAGGACAGGAAACCCTCCAGGTACTGGTAGTTCATGCCCTCTTCGATGCATTCGATCAGATAGTCCCGCCTCTCCCGCAGCTTATCCAGCTGTTCCTGGGAAAGCGGTCTGCGCATGGAGCGCGCGTAGGCGCTGCTGATGTTCTTCAAGCCGCGGGCGAACGCTTCTTCGCTGCGCACCATCACCTGCGCCGGCCAGATCCGGACCCGGTCCAGGACCTCTTTCGAACGCTGGGTGGCGGCGTCGAAACGGCGGATGGAATCGATATCGGTATCGAAGAATTCGATGCGCACCGGGTCCTCCCCGCCGGGAACGAATACGTCCACGATGTCGCCGCGCACGGCAAACTGACCGCCCGCTTCCGCGGCGGTCTCCCGTTCATAGCCCATGCGGGCAAGACGCGCGATCAGGTCATCCCGGTCGAAGGACGCGCCGTTCTCCAGCGTGACGCTGTCCCGGAAGAACACGTCCGGGGGCGGCAGCTTCTTGAGGGCGCCCAGAACAGGCGCGACGACGATGACGTCTTCGTCCCCGCCCAGCGCCGCGAGACCCGCGATTTCCTCCTGCAGCTGGGCTGTGGACTTCGCTTCGTAACGGAACGAGGCGCTTTCCACGTCCGGAAGCACCAGAACGCGCGCGTCGGTAAAAAAGGACAGGTCTGATGCGATCCTCTTCGCGCGGCTGGCGGAGGTCGTAAGGATCAGACCCTGTCCGTTTCTCTCTTGTATGAATTTGGCAGCCAACGGGGCGATCCGGATCTCGGAAAGCCCCGTCAGGTTAATCAGTTTGCCCATTCTCCCCGCTTTCGGGCGGTTCAGACTGCGCCTCTTCCGCCTTCTGCTTCTTCTGTTTTTTCGGTTTATGGTTGTACTGCTGCATGGCGGCTCTCGGGCCGTCCTTCACCCAGCAGATGATCGCGTCGGCGGCCTTTTCGATGGCCTCTGCCAGCGGTTTTTGCTCCTCTTCGGTGGGTTTGCCCGTCACGAAGGAGACCAGTGGGATGACGTCGCTCTTGCCCGTTCCGATGCGGATGCGGGGGAAGTCGTCGAACTGCAGCTGATAGATGACGCTGCGCATGCCGTTGTGCGTGCCGGCGCTTCCCTTTTCCCGCAGGCGAAGATCGCCCACGGGCAGGTCGATGTCGTCGTAGACCACGATGAGCCGGCTGGGTTCGATGCCGTAATACGCGACGATCTCCCGCACGGCTTCCCCGGAATTGTTCATGTAGGTCTGAGGCTTGACCAGGATCACTTTCTCCGTCCCGATGCGGCCTTCGCCCAGCAGCGAGCGGAACTTCAGCTTGCGGATGTCGATACCCAGCTTGTACGCCAGGACGTCCATCGTCAGGAAGCCCATGTTGTGCCGCGTCTGCTCGTATTCTTTTCCCGGATTGCCCAGACCGCAGATGATATACATGTCTTACGCGGAAAGGTTGGAAAGCGGATTGTTCGTGAAGATGCGCACGATGGTCTCCGCGAACAGCGGCGCCACGGACAGCTGCTTGATCTTGTCGATCTTCTTCTCCTCGGGAAGAGGAATGGTGTTCAAGAAGACCATCTCCTCGATGGCGGAGTCCTGGATGCGCTGGATGGCGGGACCGGACAGGACGGCGTGGGTCGCGCAGGCCTGCACGCTCAGGGCGCCCATTTTCTTGATGGCGTTTGCCGCGTTGCAGATCGTACCGGCGGTATCCACCATGTCGTCCACCAGGATGGCATGCTTGCCGGCAACGTCGCCGATGATGTTCATGATCTCGGATTCGTTCGCTTTGGGGCGTCTTTTATCGATAATAGCAATCGGAGCGTCGAAAGGTTTTGCGAAGCTTCTGGCGCGGGTCACGGAGCCGTGGTCCGGAGAGACGACGACCACGTTCTCCCAGTTTCCTTCGAATTTTTCCTGGAAATAGCGGGTCAGGATGGGCTTGCCGATCAGGTGATCCACAGGGATGTTGAAGTAGCCCTGGATCTGCGCTGCGTGCAGGTCCATCGTAACGACGCGGTCTGCACCTGCCGCGGTGATGATATCCGCTACCAGTTTGGCGGTGATGGGATCTCTGGGCTTGGCCTTGCGGTCCTGGCGGGCATATCCGTAATACGGGATGACTGCGTTGATGCGTCCGGCGGACGCTCTCTTCATGGCGTCGATCATGATGCACAGTTCCATCAGGTTGTTGTTGACCGGGTTGCAGGTCGGCTGGACGATATACACGTCCAGTCCGCGGACGGTCTCCTGGAGGTTGACGTACACTTCGCCGTCGGCGAACGTGGTGACTTCTGCCTTACCGGGCGTTCTGCCCATGATGCCCGCGATCTCTTCCGCCAGCGCCGGGTTGCCGTTGCCCGCGAAGATCTTGTAATCAGCGAATACTCCGTTATTCATCTTTTGGTCCTTTCTCGTGGCGATTGCCTTGGTTCATAGTCATACACGATAAGTATATCATTGTGCGCGCAAAGAAGAAAGAGAACAAAAAGAAAAACGGCAGGTTTGCCGTTTGTTCTTTTTCGTATTCGATTTTAGAATTCCGGCTGTTCTTCCGGTTCTTTCGTCGGGACCGCGCCTGCGACCTCCTCGTACTTTTCGAAGATCGCGTCGGAGATGCGTTTTCTTGTTTCCGCCTTCAGAGGATGCGCGACGTCTTTATAGACTTCGCCGACTTTCTTGTTCGGCATCGCCACGAAGTAACCCTTATCGCCTTCGACGATCTTGATGTCGTGGACGACGAACTCGTCATCGAACGTAACAGAAGCAACGGCTTTCATCTTGCCGCCGTTGTCCATCGTGCGGATGCGTACATCTGTGATCTGCATACACACACCAACCTTTCATTGAAATTTGAACACACACGCCCATATTGCTCTTAAGGCCCGGGCACAACCTTATTATACGACTACTTTCCTGCTTTTTCAAGAATCAGCTCGCCGACCTTGTAGATGTCGCCGGCGCCCATGGTGATGACGATATCCCCGGGGCTCGTGTTGTTGCAGACGAATTCCGCCATGGAAGCAAAGTCGGGCAGGAAGTAGACGTCCTTGTCCGGATGTTTGATCTTGATCTCGTCCATGAGTTTTTTCGAAGACATCTTGTAGATATTCTTCTCTCTGGCCGCATAGATCTCCGCCAGGATGATGACGTCCGCGTCTGCGAACGCGTCCGCGAACTGGTCGAACAGCGCCATGGTGCGGGTATAGGTATGGGGCTGGAACAGGCACCAGGTCTTCTTGTGCGACAGGTTCTTCGCTGCGGACAGGGTCGCGCGGATCTCCGCGGGATGATGGGCGTAGTCGTCGATCACGGTGACCCCGCTCTCCGTCTTGCCGATCACGTCGAAGCGGCGCTTCGTTCCCGTAAAGGATTCCAGCGTCTTCTCGATGACGTCCAGATCCACGCCGAGCGCCAGGCAGGTCGCGGCGGCGGCAAGACTGTTGGAGACGTTGTGCTCGCCGGGCACCGCCAGTTCGATGCGGCGCAGGAACTCGCCCTTGTGGTACAGGTCGTAGCTGGGCATGCCTTCGTCGTTGAACTTGATGCCCTTCGCGTAATAGTCGCTCGCCTCGTTGAAGCCGAACGTGATGACCCGGCAGGGCAGGTCTTCCGTGACGGACTTGACGAAGGGATTGGAATCGAACGCGACGATCAGGCCGTTTGCGGGCACTTTTTCCGCGAACTTTTCGAAGGATTCCGTGATGTGATTGATATCCTTAAAGTAGTCCAGATGGTCCGAATCGATGTTCAGGATGATCTCCGCCCAGGGCCGCAGGGACAGAAAACTGTCCATGTATTCGCAGGCTTCCGTCACGAAATACTCGCTGTTTCCGACTTTGACGTTGCCGTGGAACTGGTTCAGGATGCCGCCCACCAGGATGGTGGGAGAATAGCTCGCGGCTTCCAGGATGAGGCTGACCATGGACGTGGTCGTCGTCTTTCCGTGCGTGCCGGAGACCGCCACGGAGATCTGGTAATCCGCCATGATGGCGCCCAGCGCTTCGGCGCGGGTGATGATGGGGATGCCCCGTCTTCTGGCTTCCGCCAGTTCCGGATTCTCCATGGAAACGGCCGCGGAATACACCAGCAGGTCCGTATCGCCCAGATTGTCGGCATGGTGGCCGATAAAGACCTGCGCGCCCTGCTTTTCGAGCATTTCCGTCACAGCGCTTTCCTTCATGTCGGAACCGGATACCCGGTAGCCCCTGCTCAGCAGGATCTCCGCGATCCCGGACAGGCCGATGCCGCCGATGCCGACGCAGTGCACGTGTTTATAATTCTTCAGATCCATTTGTCTTTGCTCCGATCTTTTCGATTCCTTCGATTTATTGTCTTCCGCGAATGGTCTCGCGGACGAAGTCCTTCATCTCTTCCCTTGGGATCGCGCCCGCGTGGAGAACTTTTCTGCTCTTCAGATCCTTCAGTCCGTAGGGCACGGAAACGCCGCTGGCTTGGCTCAGCGCTTCGATGGCGGCGAATTCGTCTTCCGCCTCCGGCAGGCCGATGGCGCCGCTGACCGCCGCCGCGAACTTGTAGGGGCTGGCTGTGGAAGCGATCACCGCGGGCGTTTCATCGCCGGTCTTCTGCGCATATTCGCGCCAGACCTTGTACGCGACCGCCGTATGCGTATCCATCAGATAGTGATCCGACGCGTAGATGCCGCCGATCGCCGCCAGGATCTCTTCCTCTGTGGCATACCCTGCGGCAAAGCCCGACAGACCCGCCTTGACGGCGTCCGTCGCTTCGTAGCACTTGTTCTCCGCCAGGCTGTCCATCATCGCGCGGACAGCCGCGTCGTCGCAGCCGCCCAGATGATAGAGCAGGCGCTCCAGATTGCTGGAGATGATGATATCCATGGACGGAGAGTTCGTGACGTAGAACTCTCTGCGCGCGTCGTAGACGCCGGTATGGAAGAAATCCGTCAGCACCTTGTTCTTGTTGGACGCGCAGATCAGCCTGTTCACGGGGACGCCCATCTGCATGGCGTAATACGCGCTCAGAATATTGCCGAAGTTGCCGGACGGCACGCAGATATTGATGGGCTCACCGGCCTTCACCCGGCCGTTCTTTACCATCTGCGCATATGCCCAGACGTAGTAAGCGACCTGGGGCAGCAGCCGTCCCACGTTCATGGAGTTGGCCGCGGAGAACCGGTAGCCCAGCGCGCCGACCTCCTCGCCGAAAGGCCTGTCGTTCAGGATGGCCTTCTGAGTCGTCTGCGCGTCGTCGAAGTTGCCGAAGATGCTGGTGACGTAGGTGTTGGACCCGGTCGCCGTACGCATCTGCTGTTCCTGCACCGGGCTGACCGCATGATCCGGGAAGAACACGATGATGCAGGTGCCCGGCACGTCTTCGAAACCCTTCAGAGCCGCCATACCCGTGTCGCCGGACGTAGAGACCAGGATGCAGACCGTCTTGTCTTCCTGTTTCTTGGCCATGGCCGTGGTCATGAAATACGGCATCAGCGCCAGAGCCATATCCTTAAAAGCCGCCGTGGGACCGTGATACAGCTCCAGGAAATCCGCGCCGCCCGCATGGACGAGGGGAACCACGTCTTCCGCCTCGAACTTGTCCGTATAGGCGCCGTCGATGCAGGCTTTCAACTCTTCTTCCGTGAATTCGCCCGCGTACGGCCGCAGCACTTCCGCTGCCAGCGTTTTATAATCCATGGCGGCGTAATCCGCCCAGTCCTTTTCCAGTTTCGGGAATTCCACCGGGACGTACAGTCCCTTATCCGGGGCGATGCCCTGGATGACGGCGCCGGAAAGATCCATTTCCGGAGCCTGCCCTCTCGTGCTCCTGAAGATCATGTATGCCTCCTCTTCCTGTTTTACTGCAGCGCGGCTTCCGCCCTGTCCAGTCTCGCGAACACCTGCTCTTTGCCCATGATCTGCTGGATCGTCCAGAGGTCGGGGCTGTTGCTGCGGCCGGTGAGCGCGATGCGGATGCAGTTGGACACGTGTCCGACGTGACCCTTGTACTGATCCGGATTTTTCTTGTAATCCTTGGGTTTGACCGCGTAGCCCAGATCCGCCGTGATAGCGCGGATCTTCTCGAACCATGCGCCGTTATCGTCCGCTTCGCTGTAGCCTTCCTTATATCTTCTGAAGATCTCCCGGATGTCGTCCGCGCTGCATTCCGCAGGCATCTGCGTCTCGGGAACGAACGTCTCGTCGAAGAAATAGCTGATGAAGTCGAAGATCTGCTGCGCGAAGACCAAGTCCTTTCTGGGTTTCTCTCCGCCCCGGTCGATGTCGAAGATGCGCTTGGTCTTTTCCGGGTCACGGGCCAGCAGCTGCGCCTTTTCCGGCGCGAATTCCTTCGCCCATGCCAGTTCGAAATCGTAGATCTCCTGCGCGGACTTCTTTGCCAGAACGTCCTTGGAGATATCGTTCAGCTTGCTCAAGTCGAACAGCGTGCCGGAGCTGCTCATCTTGGAGGCCTCGAACGGGAAATCTTCCAGCGCCGCGTCCGGGTTGGCCATGCGCCATTCCTCGTAGTCGGAATTCAGGATGGTCATCAGGTATTCGCGCACCGCTTCAGGAAAATATCCCAGTTCTTTATAGTAACCGAGGCCCAGCTCCGGATCTTTTCTCTTGGACAGCTTGCGCTTCGTGCCGGTGGTCTCGTCCACCTTCATCAGGACGGTGTTGTGGCAGTAGACGGGCAACTCCCAGCCGAGCTTTTGGAACAGTTCCACGTGGATGGGCAGCGACCCGATCCACTCCTCGCCCCTCCCGACGTGCGTCGTGCGCATCAGGTGGTCGTCGACCTCGTGGGCGAAGTGATACGTGGGAAGCCCGGTCTTTTTCAGGATGACCACGTCCTGCTCGTTCTCCGGCATGGAGATGTCGCCGCGGATGGCGTC
>JAFPXN010000078.1 GCA_017412505.1 Bacillota bacterium
ATCTGCTGCAGACTCTGCGGCGTGGAAAAGAGCGGGACGGAGCTGGCGCAGCTGGGTCAGCGCGTGGAAAACGTGTATTTCGGCAAGCCCTGCGGTTTGATGGACCAGATGGCCTGCGCGGCGGACGGCATCCTCGCCATAGACTTCGCGGACCCGGCACATCCCAAAGCCAGGGAACTGAAGTTCAGCTTCCCGGAGCATGGATATCACCTGTGCCTGGTGAAATGCGGCGCGGGTCACGAGGACATGACGGAGGACTACGCGGCGATCACGCGCGAACTTGCCGCGGTGTGTGCCTGCTTCGGGAAAAAGGTCCTGCGGGAAGTGCCGGAAGAGGCGTTTTTCCGGAATATCGCAGATGTGCGGCAGCGCTGCGGCGACAGGGCCGTGCTGCGGGCGATGCACGTGTACGCGGAGAACAGAAGGGTCACGGAGATGGCGGACTCCTTGGAACACGGGGACATGGACCGCTATCTGCAGCTGGTAAAGGCTTCCGGCAGATCGTCCCGGGATCTGCTGCAGAACATCGTGCCGGGCAATTCGTCCGGCCGGCAGGACATGGCTTTCGCGCTCGCCATGGCGGAGAAGGCTTTGGGTGGACGGGGCGCTGTGCGCGTGCACGGCGGCGGCTTCGCCGGTACGATCCAGGCTTACGTGCCCGCGGATCTGCAGGAAAGTTTCCGGAAAGAGATGGAGAGGGTGCTCGGAGAAGGCTGCTGCATCGATCTGAATATCTGAACGCAATAAAAAACAGCCGGCATGCTGCTATGCCGGCTGTTCTTCTGTCTCTACGATGATGTAATTTTCGAGCAGATCGATCTTTTTGACCTTGGCCTCCAGGCGCCGGGTGATGCCCATGATGTCCGTCAGGACGAGGGCGTCTCCTTCGAACCTGACGTCCGCGATGTTGCGCAGCAGCAGGTTGTCCGCGTCGGGGCTTTTTTCATAAACGTTCGAAAGGCACATGGTCTATCCCTCCAGCAGCTTTAAGGCCGCTTCGATCTTCTTGTTGCTCTCTTCGATATCGGTCACGGCCTGATGCAGAAGATCCGCGGCTTCGCCTTCGCATCCGTGGGCGAGATCGTGGAGCTCCTCGGCGTGGTGCGCGTTGTGCTGCACCATATATTTCAGCAGCGCCAGGCGCTCTTCTGCCGATACTTCCTGGCCGTGCGCGTGGGAATGATCGTGGCTGTGCATACAATGACCTCCTGAAGAACAAAATTCTTCTAAAAAACAATGGATTTTGACTTTCTTAAAATTGATTTATACACAGGTTTCCTATAAAATTATAACATAGGATTTTTGTGTCCATAAGTTATTATACGCTTTTTTTGACGTTTTTATATCGTGTGAAGGAGATGAGTGGATGCGAGACTTAAAACACCTGATCTATTTCGAGGATCTTCTGCAGGAGGCTCACAACGAGCTTGTCCGCAAGGGCAAGGAAGACGGTAATCTTGCCCTTGGTTACACCTGCTATTTCATGCCGGAAGTGCTTTTGGATCTTCCCGGCTGTTTTTCCGTTCGTTTAAGAGCGCCCCGCTGCGTTTCTCCCGATATGGCAACGTATTATATGTCCGGCCGCACCTGTCATTACGGCCGGTCTTTGTTTGAGAGAGCGCTGGAGGGCGGCTTCAATTTCCTCGACGCGCAGCTGGCGACGGAGACCTGCACGGTCACGTGCCGCTTCCAGGAGCATCTGAAAGCGATGCCGGAAGTCATCAACAACATGAACTTCAAGGTGGAGTTTTCCGACGTCCCGTTCAAGAAGAACGAGAACAGCATCGATCATTATGAGAAGCAGCTGAAAGCCCACGTGCTCGACTTCCTGAAGAACAACTACGGCGTGGATACTTCCGATGAAACGCTGCTGAAGACCATCGAAGAGCACAACGAGATGTGCCGGATCATCCGCGAGATCGGCGACTTCCGCAAACTGGACGAACCTACCATCACCGGCTACGAATTCGCGGTCATCAACCTGGTATCCATGACCTGTCCGAAATACCTGATCATGGATAAACTGAAAGAGACGCTGGAAGAGCTGAAGACCCGCGAACCGGACCAGCGCAAGACGTACCGCTGCAAGGTCGTCCTGGCCGGTTCCGAGAACGACGACCCGGAATTCACGAAGCTGATCGAAAGCTGCGGCGCCCTCGTCGTCTGCGACCGCTATTGCTACGGCGCGGTCGAAGCGAGAGTTCCCATCGAGATCCGGGAAGGCGAGACCCCGCTGCGCGCCATCGCCCGCCACTATCTTCTGACGAGCCAGTGCACGCGCTTCATGGAACAGGAAGAGATGCGCCACCGCAAGAAGTTCATCGCGGAACTGGCGAAGGAATACAAAGCGGACGGCATCATCGTCGCGTCCAATAAGTTCTGCGAATACTGGAGCTACGAGCGCATGATCGACACCATCGTGCTGCCCAGAGACTACGGATATCCGGTATGCTCCATCGAAAAAGAATACATCAACTCCGCTTCGGGTCAGCTGCGCACGCGCTTCCAGGCCTTCGTGGAGAGCATCGAGATCAAGAAACTGCAGGAGGCCTCCAAATGAAGAAGCCCGATTGGAATAAGCTGAAAGAAAAGCTGAAGAAGACTGACCCCAAAAAGCTCGCCAGAGACTTCCTCTACGGCAAACCGCACGGCGAGAGGCGTCTCGGGGACCTGTACGAGCCCAAGACAGGGCTGTATAAGCACAGAGAGTGGAGGGGCGTCAAGGATACGTTCTATTACTTCAACAACATCTGGCTGTACAACTACGGCATGATGGTCGCCGACATCATGAAATACGGCGGCCTGGTCACGTTCGCGAAGGGCGTCTGGCGCTACCGCTGGGTGGGCCAGTCCTATCTGCCCGTCATGCACTGGTTCGACAGAGGCCTGGAAGGCGTCAGGGGAGAAGCTCTGCGCGCTTCCGCCTGGCATTACAGGGCCATGGTCAACCAGACCATCGAGCAGTTCATGCGCATGTTCTGTGCCGATCAGAACATCGGCGGCAGCAAGGCGCTGTACGACCAGACGATCGCTCACGACGAAACGGTCTGGGGCGGTGTATTCTATCCGTACAGAGATCAGCTGGACGATATCCCTCTGCAGATGATCCCGTATTTCGTCACCTGCCACGTCAACAACCACACGGTTCTGAACTACATCGACGCCACGCAGTCCCTGGGCCTGCCCGGCGACCCGTGCCCGATGTGCCAGGCGGAATGCGGCCTGATGATCCTGGACGACGAGCCCGATTTCTATCCGGCCTTCATCACGACGAACGAGGCTTGCGACGGGTCTGTCGCCACGTCCGTCATCCAGGACTGGATGATCAACAAGCCTCTGTACGCCATGCCGCAGCCCATGCAGTTCGACGACCCCCTGGTGCAGGAACACTGCGCGAAGGAGATCGAAGGAGCGTTCCGCTTCATCGAAGAGCAGATGGGCGTAGAATTCCACTGGTCCGAGCTCGTCAAGCACGTCGAAGAGCAGAACGAGCTGCAGCGTTTCGAGTGGGAGAAATGGGACGTCGCGGCCAACACGTCGTACTATCCGATCACCGGCACAGCGCAGGCGCTGTACCGCATCTACCAGAGCCAGCGCGGCAACCGGAAGATCTGGCACGACACCGATAAGCGGGTCCGCAAGATCCTCGAAAAGTGCGTCGAGCAAAAGATCGATACGTTCCCGCTGACGCGCCACAGGGTCATCGCCTGGTCCTGCGCGCCTCTGTATTATTCCCACTGGTGCACGTGGGCTTACAACTGCTGGGGTCTGAACTGCATTATCAACATGGACTCCCTGATGTTCGACATGACCATCCGCACCGATACCTACGACAACATGCTGCTCGATTTCGCCCGCTATCACGAATGGGCGCCCATGCGCAGAATGGCCGTCGGCGGCCTGAAGCACATCTTCGAACTGTGGGAGAACATGGAAAAGTTCCACTGCGACATGGTCATGATGTACGACCAGCTGCAGTGCAAGGGCATGCAGGGCGTTCACGGCCTGTTCGAGGACGAGTTCCGCGCCCGCGACATCCACGCGATCTGGATGCCCCACGCGCTGCCTGATAAGCGCACGGTCTCCAGAGAAGAGATCCGCCGCATCATCAACGACTACATGTTCACCGTCATGCAGGAAGAACCGCTCGATCCGTCGCTGCTGGAATTCGACGACTCCAAGAGCTGGTAAAGGAAGGAACGCGCTATGAAAAAAGCATTGAAAATACTCGCCAAGATCGCCGCGATCGGCGGAGCCGTCTACGCGGCGCTGTTCGCCGTCTTCTATTTCGACCTGGACGGCAAGGCGATCTTCAAATTCGTGGAACCCACTCTGGTCAAGCATTACGACAACATGCCGCGGCGTGACCCGCTCACGAGACCTTACGGAGAAGAACCCACGAACGAATAATGGAAAAGAAAGAATTCAAAGCCGAATCGAGAAGACTGCTCGACCTGATGGTCAACTCGATCTACACGAATAAGGAGATCTTCCTGCGGGAGATCATCTCCAACGCGTCCGACGCCATCGACAAACTGTGCCTGATGGCGCTCACGGATCCGTCCATCGGCCTGCGCCGCAGCGATTTCGAGATCGACCTCGCCATCGATAAGGAAAAGCGGACGCTAACGGTGTCGGACAACGGCATCGGCATGAGCGCCGAAGAACTGGAACAGAACCTGGGCACCATCGCGTTCTCCGGCAGCGCGGGTTTCCGCGAACAGCTGAAGACCGAAACGCCGGAAAACGCGTCCGAAGCCGACATCATCGGCCAGTTCGGCGTGGGGTTCTATTCCGCGTTCATGGTGTCCGACCGCATCGACGTCGTCAGCAGAAAGTACGGCGAAACGGAAGCCCACCGCTGGAGTTCCGGCGGGGCGGACGGGTTCACGATCGAACCCGCGCAGCGCGGGACCCAGGGCACGGACGTCATTATGCACATCCGTCCCGACGGGGAGGAAAAGGACGAATACAGCCGCTACGTGCGGGAGTACCCGGTGTATAAACTGGTGAAGAAGTATTCGGATTACGTCCGTTTCCCCATCAAGATGCTGCTGCCGCGTCCGAAAGAGATGGAAGGCAGCACGCCGGAAGATCCGAAGTTCGAAGAAGAGTGGGTCTTCGAAACGCTCAACTCCATGGTGCCTCTCTGGAAGCGCCGCAAAACGGAGGTGGAGCCCGAGGAGTACGACCGCTTCTATACCGAGAACTTCGACGATAAGAACGTGCCGCAGAAAGTCCTGCCCATCTCCGTGGACGGAAAGGTCAGTTACGACGCGCTGCTGTATATTCCCTCGAAGGCGCCGGAGGATTACTATTCCGACGAGTTCCGTCCCGGCCTGGCGCTGTACAGCTCCGGCATCCTGATCATGGAGCGCTGCGAAGAGCTGCTGCCGGACTATTTCAACTTCGTCCGCGGCGTCGTGGATTCCCCGGATCTGTCGCTGAACATCTCCCGTGAGATGCTGCAGCACGACCGGCAGCTGAAGCTGATCGGCGAACATCTGGAGAAGAAGGTGAAGGGCGAGCTGGAGAAGATGCTCAAGGACGACCGCAAGGCCTACGAGCGCTTCTTCAAAAACTTCGGACGCCAGCTGAAGCTGTGCGCGCTGGAGGATTACGGCGCGAAGCAGGAACAGCTGCAGGATCTGCTGCTGTTCTGGTCCAGCACCGAGAAGGGGCTGACGCTGCTGAGCGAATACGTCTCCCGGATGAAGCCGGATCAGAAATACATCTATTACGCTTCCGGCGATACCATCGAAGCCATCGACCGCCTGCCGCAGACGGAAGTGTTGAAGGACGGCGGGTACGAGATCCTGTACTTCAGCGACAAGATGGACGAATTCGTGGCTGACATGTTCCGCAAGTACGCGGACAAGCCGTTCCGCTCCGTCCTGGACGGAGACCTGGGTCTGGCGCCTGCGGAAAAGAAAGACGAGGCGCTGTATAAGGAGGGGCTGGACTTCATCAAAAAGACGCTGGGTGAAAAAGTCGATGAAGTCGTCTCGTCCTCCCGCCTGAAGTCCCATCCCGTGTGCCTGTCCAGCGGCGACGGCATCACGTTCGAGATGGAGCGCTATTTCAAGGCCGTCGGCCAGGATATGCCCGTCAAGGCAAAGCGCATTCTGGAGGTCAATACGGATCACGCGGCGTTCGCCGCGATCGACCGCACGATGACCGCGAATCCGGACAAGGCCGCGAAGTACTGCGAAGTGCTGTACAACCAGGCGCTGCTGATCGCGGGACTTCCCATCGAAGACCCGTCCGCCTATACGGATCTGCTGTGCAGCCTGTGGTAAAAGGAGCAACTATGAGCGATAAAACGACTATCATAGCCGTCTCGGGCAAGGGCGGCGTCGGAAAGACTTCTCTGTCCGCCGCGTTCGTCCGCCTGCTGACGGAAGAAAAACCGGACGCGAAGATCCTGGCGATCGACGCGGACCCGGCCATCGGTCTTTCCACGGCTCTGGGCGTCGAAGTGACTCAGACGCTGGACGATATCCGCAAGAGCATCGTCACCAGCGTGGAGGACGGCCGTCCCAAGGAAGCCATCGAGATGCTGTCCGAAGCGCGCTTCCGCATCATCGATTCCCTGATCGAAGAGAAAGCGTTCTCGTTCCTGGCCATCGGAAGACCGGAAGGCGCAGGCTGCTACTGCAAGGTGAACGCCTATCTGAAGGAAGTCATCAGTCTGCTGGCCGGCGATTTCGACTACGTGGTCATCGACGGCGAAGCCGGCATCGAGCAGATCAACCGGCGCGTCATGGAGAAGGTGACCCACCTCATCCTCGTCACCGATCCCTCCCGCAAGGGAACGCAGGTGGCGGAGACCATCAAGCGGGTGGCCGACGAGATGGTGATGTACGAGAAATGCGGCGTCATCATCAACCGCGTGGGGGATCCGGATGTGCTTCCCTACGTGCACGTGGAAGGCGTGCCGCTGCTGGCGGCTATCCCGGACGACAAGGCCCACGCCGGCAACGACATCCGGGGACTCAGCGTATTCGAGCTGCCCGGGGATGCTCCTGTGATGCAGGGCGCCCGGCAGGCTCTTGAAAAACTGGAAATACTGTAACTCAGGAAGGAGGGTTTGCATTTGAAAGATCTGAAGCATCTGATCTACTTTGAAAACCTGCTGGAGAATGCGGACAACGAACTCGTCGAACAGGCGAAGGCCGAAGGAGGCCTCGCCATCGGCTACACCTGTTACCACATTCCCGAGGTGCTTCTCAACGTAGGCGACTGCTTCTCCGTCCGTCTGCGCGCTCCGCGCACGGGATCCATCGACATCGCGACGTACTACATGTCCAACTACACCTGCGAATTTGCAAGAGCGCTGGTGGAGCGGGGCATCGAGGGAGGCTTCAATTTCCTCGACGGTCTGGCGGGCGTGGACGCCTGTTCCATGATGAACCGGTTCTACGAGCATTTCGAGATCCTGAAGATGAACGAGAAGCCAAACTTTTTCGTGACCCATACGGATATGCCGTATAAGATCGAGGATTATACGGTGCGTTCCTACGTCAAGCAGATGCAGATACGCCTTCTGGACGTGATACATCAAAGCTACGGCGTAGACGTGTCCGACGCCGCGATCCGCAAGGCGGTCGAAGAGCACAACGAAGTCTGCCGCATCATTCAGGAGATGGCGCAGATGCGCAAGGCCGACAATCCGGTCATCACAGGTTATGAGTTCCACATCATCAACCTCGTCAGCTACACCTGCCCGAAGCGGCTCATCCTGCCTTATCTGCGCGAAACGCTGGAAGAACTGAAGACGCGCGAACCGGACGTCAAGCCGCCGTACCGCGCCAGAGTCGCCATCGTCGGCTCCGAGATCGACGATCCGGGCTTTACGAAGCTGCTGGAGGAATGCGGCGCGCTCGTCGTATCCGACCGGTACTGCTTCGGGTCGACGCCCGGCCGGGAAGTCCTGGAACTGAAGGACGACGAACCCGCGCTCGAGCAGATCTGCCGCCGCTATATGGAACTGTCCGAATGTGCGCGCTACATCTCCGACGAGAAGGTTGCCCAGCGCAGAGAGACGGCGGACCGCCTCGCCAGGGAATACCGGGCGGACGGCATCATCTACGAGCAGATGAAGTACTGCGATTTCTGGGGCTTCGAGCGGGCGCTCGTCAGCCACATCATGAGCGAAGAGAAGGGCTGGCCCGTGCTGTCCATCGACAGAGTCTACAACGCGAAAGCGTCCGGACAGCTGCGCACGCGCTTCCAGGCTTTCGTGGAATCCCTGGAGATCAAACGCATCCAGAAAGGAGGGAGAAGCTAAATGGCCGACATCATGAACGCGATCGGCAGAACGCTGGATCTGGCAAACGACCTGCCGCCTATCCATATGCCGGACGTCAAGCTGCCGAAGGTCGATCTGCCTAAGGTGAAGCTGCCCAAGGTGGATCTTCCGAAAGTCGAACTGCCGAAGGCGGAAACGGTAAAGAAGAAAATCGCCGGCATCTCCCTGCCGAAGTTCGAAAAGAAAGTAAAATATCCGAATCCGGCCTTCTTCAAAGCCAAGGACAACATGGACTGGAAGGCGCAGGGCGAAAACCTGAAGGAAGTCGGAGGCATCATCCTGCAGCTGTTCAAGGAGTGCGACTGGAAGGAATTCGTGCTGCGTCAGAAGAACGGCATCGCCGCGGACTTCGCCCGCATCAAGAGCGAGTGCGGCGCGTTTGCCGCCATGACCCCGGAAGAGAGAAAGGACATCTTCCTCCACGGCGAGAAACAGCTGGGCAAGCTGTACCGCAGCGGCTGTATGGCCACCGTCAGAAGAGAATGGAGAGGCGCGAAGGATACCGCCTACGATTTCTACGAATGGCTGCACATGTGGGGCATGCTGCTGGGCACGTTCTCCAAGGACCTCGTTCCCGCGCTGAACGCCACGTTCCACTACCGCTGGATGATCAGCTACATGTGCTGCGTTGGCTTCATGGATAAGAACACGCTGGGCCAGAAGGGCAGCGCCCTGAGGATGAGCCACCTGATGATCTACGACATCTTCCGCTACGTGGCGGAGAACCTGGTGTTCCTGGCCAAGTGCGACGCGAAGAACGGCAACAGCGCCGAGCTGAACAAGAAAGTCGTCCTGTTCGACGAGATGACCATGGGTCAGATCATGGCGGGCTTCCCGGATCTTCTGGGCATTCCGTACCAGCTGATGCCGGTGTTCCTCGTCTCCGAGATCGACCAGCTGACCTGCGTTCCCTACATCGACGCAGTCGAATCCTTCGGTCTGCCCGCGGATACCTGCCCGGTGCCGTCCTCCGAATGCGGCGCGCTGGTTCTGGACGCTCTGCCCCATATGGGCGCGTGCTTCATTTCCAGCTCCATGCCCTGCGACGGTTCCGTCATGGCTTCGTCCTATATGGCCCGCCGCTTCCCGGATCTGCCGGTGTTCCACCTGACGTTCCCGGTCCGCTACGAATACGAAGAGACCGTGGCAGACGCCGCCGAGGACATCAAGGCATGCATCCGGTTCGTGGAAGAGAAGACCGGCGCCAAGTGGAACTGGGACGCCTACTTCCGGAACATGAAGCGGTTCAACGAAGAGACGAAGTACGAGCTGGAGAAGTGGGAGGTCAACAAGACTCCCTATCCGCAGATCATCGGCCCGGCTTACGAGCTGTTCCGCAAGTGGAACTACGAGATGGACGGCGGATCCGATCCGCGCGTTCCCAAGACGTTCCGCAAGGTCGACAAGATCATGAAACAGGCCTACGAGCGCAGAGAAGAGGCGTGGCGCGGCAAGATGAAGTACCGCGGCATCGTCTGGAGCTGCCCGGCGCACTACTACGCCAATTTCAGCAACTGGATCGCCAACTGCTGGGGCGTGGATATCCTCGTTGAGATGGAGAGCCTCAACTTCACGAAACCTCTGGAGACCGAGGACAAGGAACTGGCGCTGCAGGATCTGGCCAGACTGTACGAACGCATGGTCATGAGACGCCACACGAACGGCGGCTACCGCAACGTCGTGGACGAACTGTGGCGGCAGTGCGAAGCCTGGAACGTGGAGCTCATCATCATGTACCAGAACGTGGCGTGCAAGAACATGTCCACGCTGCAGGGCATCCTGGACGAACAGGCCAGAGACAAGGGCTATCACATGATCTGGATCGAGCACGATCTGATGGATCCGCGGACCGTATCCCGCAAGTCCATGCGCGCGAAGGTCAACGAATATATGAGAACTGTCATGAAGGCAGAACCCGTCGATCCGTCCCTCGTGGAGTTCGACGACGAAAACGCTATGTAAGGAGGATCTCCGGACGGAGTCCCTATCAGAAGATAAGAAAAGGAGAAAACGAACATGAAATATTTTGGCGGATGCGACGTAGGTTCCACCTATACCAAGGCAGTTATCCTCGATGAGAACGGCAATATCTGCGCGGATACTACGATCAAGAGCAAGATCAACGCGGAGGCTTCCGCGAAGCTCGCGATGGAAGAGGTCCTGAACAAGGTCGGACTGAAGTCCTCCGAAGAACTGGAATACCTGATCGGTACCGGCTACGGCCGCAACAAGGTTCCCTTCGCGGACGAGAACATCTCCGAGATCTCCTGCCACGCCATGGGCGTCCATGTGACCGATCCCAGCGTCAAGGCGATCATCGACATCGGCGGCCAGGACGTCAAGGGCATCAGCGTCGATACCGACGGCACAGTCAAAAACTTCGCCATGAACGACAAGTGCGCGGCAGGCACCGGCCGCTTCTACGAAGCCATGGCCAGAGGTTTCGAGATGACCCTTCCCGAATTTTCCAACCTGTCCCTGACCGCGAAGAACGTCATCCCCATTACCGCGCAGTGCACGGTATTCGCGGAATCTGAAGTCATCACCCTCGTAGGCGAGGGCAAGCCCATGGACGAGATCGCTGCCGGCATCCAGATGGCTGTCGCCAAGAGATGCTTCGTCATGGCCAAGAAGGCCGGCGCGACCGACAGCATCACGCTGACCGGCGGCTGCGCAAAGAACGCGGGCCTGAAGCAGGCGATCGAACACGTTCTGAAGCTGAAGGTCATCGACCTGAAGACCGACCCGCAACTGATGGGCGCGCTGGGCGCAGCGGAATATGCCCGCCAGAAGGGTCTCGCAAAACTGCAGTAAAGGAGCGATCCTATGACATTTCTTGAAAGAAGAGCTTTAAAGAAGGCCAAACAGAAGAAAAAGGCGCGCAGAAAGGCCGTACTGAAGGCCTGCGGCGCCGTTCTGAAAGTATTGGGCGCGGTTACGGGCGTGCTGTTCATCGTGTACTTCTGGAACCTGGATCAGAAGCTTCTGGGCTGGTCCTACGTTCAGGTGAACAAGATCTTCGACCGCAAGGACGCGGACATCAAGTTCTAAGATGCAGCTGTACGATCCCATCATCCGGGAAACGCTCGCGGCTCTGTCCGCCCGGCCTGCCAGAAGCTACGCATACGCGCAGAGCAGGGCCTGGAAGGACAACGGAGCGAGCGAACTCGTGATGCAGCGCGACGCGGCGTACGAGCTCGGCGGAGACGATAAACCCGCCGTAAACTTCTCCTGCGTCACGACCGATGCGTCCTTCGTGGACAAAGACGAGATCGTGGTGATCGGAAAGGACCTGGGCGACATCGCTTCCTCTGTGCCTTTCGCCCGCCTGGCGTTCGTCCTCATCGACGACATCAAGGCGGAAGAAGGGGACACAGAGCCATTGTTCCGGGCCATCCAGGACATCGATTTCGTGAAGTACCACGTATTCCCGGAAGGCTATATGGTGCGCACGTCCGCGGAGAACAACCGCGAACAAGTGCGCATCAGCAAGAAAGCGAAAGCCGCCGGCATCAGCTTCGAGCGCGTCGGCTGCGATTATATCGCGCAGTACAAGCGCGACCCGAACATCCGCGCGGTCAAACTGGTGTTCGTCACCGATCCCGCTCTGGACTATAAGAAACTGGCGCAGGACGCGAAAACGGTGCACGATATCACGCTGACGCTTTCCAAGATCCTGGAGGGCATGCCGGCAGACTGCAATTCCTGCAATCTCAAGCCGATCTGCGACGAGGTGGAGGGCATGAAAGAACTGCACTTCGGCCAGAATAAAGCGGAATTCAGAAGTTAAGGAGAAAGCTTATGGAGAAGAAATACGAACCCCTATTTACACCGTGGAAGATCGGCAACGTGGAGATCAAGAACAGGATCGTGCAGCCTTCCATGGGCGGAACGTCCCTGTTCGGTTGGCTGGAACCCTGCCATTTCGACAGGGAAGCGGCTTACCACATCCTGAACCGCGCACAGAACAACGTGGGCCTGGTGCTGCCGGGCATGCAGTGCGTGCGCGACACCATGGGCAAGCGCTGGCTTCATACGAACAAGCAGATGTTCAAGGATCTGGCCAAGTGGATGCCTGAATTCAGCGCGACCGGTTCCAAGCTGTTCGTACAGCTGGCAGGCGGCTTCGGCCGTTCCATGGCGATCAACCAGATGATGGTCGACATGCTGGAAAAGCCCGCGTTCGGCAAGGTCGCGAAGCCTTTCCTGGACGTGGAATACTGCTGCGCCTCCGCGTCGGAGACGCCGAACCGCTGGTATCCGTCCCTGAAGTCCCGTCCGATGACCCTGGACGAGATCCACGAGATGGTCGACGCGTTCGGAAAGACCGCTTATCTACTGCAGCAGGCAGGCGTGGACGGCGTCGAGATCCACGCGGTGCACGAGGGCTATCTGCTCGACCAGTTCACCATCGCGAACTGGAACTACCGCACCGACGAATACGGCGGCTCCTTCGAGAACCGCTACCGCTTCCCGGTGGAGATCGTCCAAGCGATCAAGAAGCAGTGCGGAGACGATTTCCCCGTATCCCTGCGCTACTCCGTCGTTTCCAAGACGAAGGGCTTCGGCGAAGGCGCCGTTCCCGGCGAGGAATTCGAGGAATTCGGCCGCAATATGGAAGAATCCGAAAAGGCCATCAAGTACCTCGGCGACGCGGGCTACGACATGTTCAACTGCGACAACGGCACGTACGACGCCTGGTACTGGGCGCATCCGCCGGTATACATGCCGCATAACTGCAACCTGCCCGAAGTCGAGCACATCAAGCAGTTTACCGACAAGCCCGTCGTCTGCGCAGGCAAAATGACCATGGACGTGGCGGCGGAAGAGATCGCTGCCGGCCGTCTGGACGCCGTCGGCGTCGCCCGCCAGAACCTCGTCGACCCCGAATGGGTCAACAAGCTGATGGAAGGCAGAGAAGAGGACATCAAGCCCTGCATCAACTGCCACAACGCCTGCTTCTCGTTCAGCAAGTCCAAGAGCACGCCGAACATGCAGAGCCTCGACGACTCCCTGCATCTGGCGCGCTGCGCGCTCACCCCGTCCACGATGCAGCACAACAAGTACAAGATCGTGCCGACGAAGCACCCGAAGAAGGTCGCGATCATCGGCGGCGGCATCGGCGGTATGGAAGCCGCTCTCGTGCTGAAGAAGCGCGGCCACGAGCCCGTGATCTTCGAGAAGAGCGACAAGTTGGGCGGCATGTACATCTACGCTTCCGAGATGTCTTTCAAGGAAGCGGACAAGGCGCTGCTGAGATGGTATGACAGAGAACTGAAGAAGTACGACATCGAAGTGCGCTACAACATGGAGATCAACGCGCCGCAGACGCTGCGCCGCGAGTTCGACGAAGTGCTGGTCGCGACCGGCGCCGCGCCGAAGACCCTGCCCGTTAAGGGCTTCCACAAGTGCCTGACCTTCAAGGAACTGCTCCTGAAGGAGAAAGACCCCGGCGACAGGATCGTATTCTTCGGCGGCGGCCAGTCCTCCTGCGAAGCGGCTTACGAAATGGTTCTGCAGGGCAAACATCCCATGATCGTGGAATTCGCGGACGACCTGATCGTCACGCCGGGCACCTGCCTCGCGAACTCCTCGTTCCTGAGGGATATGCTGAAGTTCAAGAACGTTCCCGTCTATCTGGAGCACACCATCACCGAGATCGGCGACGGTTACGTGATGGTCAAGCCCAATAACGGCGAAGCGTTCAAGCTGGAATGCGACAGCGTCGTTTCCGGCATCGGTTTCGTACCGGCGCCCGTCGCCGCGGACGACAGAAAGGTGAAGCGCATCGGCACCTGCGAGAAGTGGGGCAACCTGCGCGACGTCATCTGGTCCGCCTGGGACGTCTGCATGAAGATCTGATAAGGAGATCCATGAATATCCTGATCCTGAACGGCTCGCCGAAAGGCGAAAACAGCGTGACGCTGCAGACGATGCGGTATCTCCGGGAATGTTTTCCGGGCCATGCGTACCGCGAACTGCACGTCTCGCAGAGAATACGTTCGATCGAGAAAGACTTTTCCGCTGCCAGAGAAGCGCTTCTGGCAGCGGATCTTCTCGTGTTCTGCTATCCTGTCTATACCTTTCTCGTCCCGGCGCAGCTGCACCGGTTTATCGAACGGATCAAAGAGGACGGCGTGGATCTGCAGGGCAAATACGCCACGCAGATCAGCACGTCAAAACACTTTTACGACACGACGGCGCACGAATTCATCCGGCAGAACTGCGAAGACTTGGGGCTGCGCGTGATCCCGGGGCTTTCCGCAGACATGGAGGACCTGCTGAAGGAAAAAGGGCAGAACGAGGCGGAGAGTTTCTTCCGCTACGCGCTCTGGTCGGCCGGTGACGCTTCGATCCGGCAGCCTGCGGCGCAGAAAAACCGCCGCGTCGCGATCGTGGCGGACCTTACGGAAGGGACGGAACTGCTTGCGGACATGATCAAACGCTTTCAGGCGGTCTGCCCGTATCCCTGCGACGTGGTGGATCTGCAGCAGTTCCCGTTCTCCGGGGGCTGTCTGGGGTGCTTCCACTGCGCGGCGGACGGCACGTGCGTCTATAAAGATGGCTTCGATACGTTCCTGCGCGAGAAGATCCAGACGGCGGACGCGACCGTTTACGCGTTCGCGGTCAGGGATCACTCGATGGGTTACAGAATGAAGTTGTATGACGACCGGCAGTTCTGCAACGGTCACCGCACCGTGACCATGGGAAAACCGGTCGGATACCTGGTGCAGGGCAGCCTGGACAGGGAAGCGAACCTGCGGCAGCTGATCGAAGCGAGAGCGCAGGTCGGCGGAAACCATCTGGCCGGCATTGCGTGCAGCGAAGACGGGGGAGACGCGCCGATCGAGCAGCTTTCCCGCCAGCTCGTCTACGCGGTGGAGAACGATCTGCAGCTGCCTCCGAACTTCTATGGCGTCGGCGGCATGAAGATCTTCCGCGACCTGATCTATCAGATGCAGGGCTTGATGAAGGAAGACCACAAATTCTATAAAGAGCACGGCTTCTACGACGATTTCCCGCAAAAGCGAAAAGGCACCATTCTGGGCATGTACCTGGTGGGCGCCATGATGCATAATAAGAAACTGAGCAAGAAGATCGGCAGCAACATGACAAAAGGCATGCTGATGCCCTATGAAAAGGTCCTGAAGAAGGGCAGAAAACTCAGGAAACAGCGTTAGCGACATGAAGAACGTTACAGAACGAACCTACAGGGCGATCTACCGGCTGCTGGACCGGGTCAG
Organism: Bacillota bacterium; assembly: GCA_017412505.1. Taxonomy (GTDB): domain Bacteria; phylum Bacillota; class Clostridia; order Peptostreptococcales; family Anaerovoracaceae; genus RUG11894. The sequence continues at coordinate 15,556 of JAFPXN010000078.1, forward strand.
CCCCCTGGATACGGACTGCGGCGCGCTCTGCAACGCCGCCTGCTGCACCTCCGCCTATGAAGACGGGGAGGAGATGGGCATTTTTCTGCTGCCCGGGGAAGAGGCGCTGCACAGTCCGGACGACGAATGGCTGGACTGGTCCGAAGAATCCGCGGAGGAACTGGGTTTTCCGGATTCCTGGCCACAGACCGTCAACTTCGTGCACTGCAAGACGCCGCCGCATTGCCCGCGGGAAAAGAGGCCCATCCAATGCCGCAGTTTTCCGCTGACGCCCCATCTGAACGAAGACGGTGAGATGAGCCTGGTCTACAACGACCTGGATCTGCCGTACCGGTGTCCGCTCATCGACGAACAGACGCCTTTGAACGACAGCTTCGTGCAGGCGACGGAGACCGTCTGGAAGCACCTGATCCGCGATCCGCGCATCCGAGATCTCGTGCGGGAGGATTCCGCCGCGCGGGAAGAGGCTATCCTGCAGCTGCAGGAGATGCTGGGCCAATTCTGAGACAGGAGAAACAAACATGAAAGTCTATAAGGGAAATATACTGACTGTAAACGCGAACGATGACGTGTTTCAGTTCCTCGTGGAGGACCGCGGCCGCATCGTCTTCGTGGGCGATACGCTGCCCGGCGAGTTTCTGAACGCGCCGATGGAGGACCTGGGTGAAAAAGCGCTCATTCCGGCATTCTGCGACACCCATCAGCACTTCGCGTCGTTTTCGATCTTCAACGCGGGACTGAACGTGATGGAGGCGGATTCCAACGAGCAGATCATCAAGATGGCCAAGGATTTCTATCTGCGCTCGAAGTCCAAGACGTTGGTGGCGTTCGGCGCCTCTCCGTATTCCGTCAGGGAACGCCGGCTGCTTTCCCGGGAAGAACTGGACAGCGTCTGCCCGGACAAGCCGTTTTTCATGGTCAAATACGACGGCCACGCCTGCGTCGTGAACTCCGTGCTGCTGGAGAAGGTGAAGGACGCCTGCAGTAAGCTGCGCGGCTATCATCCCGACACCGGCGAGATGAACCAGGAAGCGTTTTTCGCCGTATCGGACTATATCACGAACTCCGTGGCGATCCCCGAACTGGTGAAGAGCATGCAGAAAGCCGTGGATTTCGAAGCGGGGCGGGGCATCGGCATGGTGCATACGGTCTCCGGCGTCGGATTCCCCGGCGACCTGGACATCAGCCTGGAGAAATGGTTCGCGAAGTCTGTAAAATCGGGCTTTCAGATCCGCGTATTCCCGCAGTCCATGGATATCTCCGCTGCGACGAAGCGCAAGCTGCCCCGCATCGGCGGGTGCTTCCGCTGCGCGCTGGACGGCTGCTTCGGGTCACAGGACGCGGCGCTGTACGAGCCCTACGCCAACGACCCGTCCAACCGGGGCGTGCTGTATTACACGGACGAGCAGGTGATCGAATTCTGCAAGACGGCGAACCGGGCCGGTCTGCAGATCGAGATGCACGCCATCGGCGACCGGGCGTTCGATCAGGCCTGCAAAGGGATCAAGGCCGCGCTGGACGACTTTCCCAGAGAGGATCACCGCCACGGCATCATCCACGCCTGCCTGACGACGGAATGGGGCAGACACGTGTGCATGGATTACCACATCCAGCTGCCCATGCAGGTCGCGTTCGACAACTGGGCGCAGGAACCGGCGGAATACATCGAAGAGATCCTTGGCAAGGAAAGGGCGGCGAGCCTGAACCCTGCCAGAACGTTTACGGATCTGGGCTGCGTCGTTTCCTTCAGCTCCGACGGCCCGTGCACGGCGCCGGATCCCATCGTATGGATCGATAAGGCTGTGAACTACAGCAATCCGGAGCTTCGCATGACCGTCCGGGAAGCCCTTCGCATGTCCACGTACAACGGTTACTGGACGACGTTCGACGAGAAGGAGAGAGGCTCTCTGGAAGCCGGAAAGATCGCCGATATGGCAGTGCTTTCCGCCGATCCTTACGAAACGCCTGCTTCCGAGTTGAAGCATCTGAAGGTGGAGCAGACCATTCTCGGCGGAAAACCTTACGCAAAACAAAAAGGCGGGTTTGTACCCACCGTTTTGAAGGGCGTCTTCGGAAGCGGGAACTTCTAGACGATCCCGATCTGACATTCGATATTCAGAGATCCGTCTTCCAGGAAAGTCTGGAAGAGGTAGGTATCTCCGTCTTTGCAGCGCCGCAGCGTGATCTCCGATCCCAGCGGCGCTTCTTTTGCGAAGTGCAGCCGTACGGAATTGACCCAGTGGTGCTCGTAATCGTACAGCTCCGGGATGGCGTCGCACAGCACGTCCAGATAATACGTGTTGTTCATGTGACCGTTGCAGTCGCAGTCCCGCAGCGTCACCTTATGCGTGCCGGCCGTTTCCATGGACGCGGCGGTTTCCTTGGAAATATGGAACTTCTTGTCGAATAAGTTGACGTAATCTCCGTATCTGTAATTCGGGAAGGTGTCCGGGGTCATGCGCAGGATCTTGCGGCTCGCGGTCTCCACGAGCGCCCAGTCCGAACTGGCTCTGGCCAGCAGGACGCCGTCCTTGCTCATTTCGTAGCAGCGGCGGATGACTGCGCCTTTGGGGAGAATGGGCCAGGTGCTCACCTGGATGGGCTCTTCCATAAACGGAGGGTCCGGGATCTCGATGTCCATGCGGGAGACCATCAGCGCGCGGCCGCTGTCCAGCAGTTCGTCATAGCTGGGCCGGAACGCGGACATGTTCTGCGTCGCCGTCTCGTTGAACTGCCGCAGGATGCCGCCTGCGGTCGCTCTTCTTGCGATATCCGTATTATACGTATCCATGTACGTGTCTCTGGTGAATTTGTAATCGTCCATAATTATTCCTTTCATTCAACTCATTATATATTAATAAATTAAAAAGTGAAGTGATAAATGCCGTAGGGGTGGCGTCTAAAGAGGCTCGTCGAGGACGGAGCGAGCGCCGTGACTCCCACGAGTTGCGGTCGCGGACGAGCGTAGGACGAAGATGAGGATGCGTTAGACGACAGGACCCCGAAGGCATTTACAAAAGGGGAATATTTTTTGTATAATACGTACGATAAGGAGTTCACTTATGGAAACGCAAAGACTGATCATCCGTCCCTCCGTCTTCGAAGACTGCGTCCGTTTTGCCGAAATGGAAGGCACCGAAGGCGTGCGCAAGGGCTTTACCATGAGCAAGGACTGGGACTATAACAAGATCGCGCCGGACTTCGTCAAGAAGAGCCTCGACGATACCTGCGAACAGTGGACCATCGTGCTGAAAGAGACCGGGAAGATCGTCGGCCGCGTCATCATCTGCGACATCAACGAGCACTACGATTCTCTGGACATCACGAGGATCTACATCGGCGAGGACAGCCTGCGGGGCAAGGGGCTGGGCAGAGAAGCGCTGGAAGCGCTGCTGGCGTACAGCTTCGACGAGAAGCACATGGAGCGGGTCACGCTGGACTACGTGACCGGCAACGAAGCTTCGAACCTGTACCGCAGCCTGGGCTTCAGAGACGAAGGCAACGCCGTGCACTGCGGCAAGAAGGACGGTTATTACGTGGATCTGCACAAAATGGCGATCCTCAGCGGCGAGTATTACGGGAGAGAGTAGAAAATATGGCGAGAAAACCTGTACCGGTAGAATGCAAGGAAAGAGAAACGGTCACGCTGTACGGACTCCGGGTCCGTTCGAACGTCTATTCGGCGGAAACGGAATGGGAACATCCGATGATGGTGTACACATCCCGGTCCGGCGACAGAGGCATACGCTACGTCATCTTGGAGAATACGGACGCGAAAGGCAACTGCGACCTGTTCGTCGGCGGCCATACGCCTGGAAAAGATACAGAGGAATACGTCATGCCGGCGGGTCTGTACGCGAGCACAGTCGTTACGCCGAAACTGGGTTTCCTGTGGGGCGGCGCCTTGGACAACGCCAACATGTACCTGCGCGAAGACTGGCCGAAAGAGAAGGGCCTGAAACTGGACGATTTCCGTATGGAGGTGCGGGACATGCTGGGAAAGAAACCAACCGTCGAGATCGTCTACCGGGTGCTGAAAGAGGAAGAATAAAGCATGAAAAAACCGCCTGATCGTTCAGGCGGTTTTTATTTCTTTTCTTACAGAGCTCTCGTGACTTTGCCGGAGCGGATGCAGCTGGTGCAGACGTTCTTTCTGACGACCGTGCCGTTTTCCTCGACTCTTACGCTCTGGATGTTAGCGTTCCACTTTCTTCTGGTGTGTCTGTTGGAGTGGGAAACGTTGTTGCCGGATACCTGGCCCTTGCCGCAAATATCGCACTTTTTGGACATTTTCTGAACCTCCTTTGTACCCCGAAAAGGGTTGAAAATTATAGCTTTTAACGCCTTTCGAGGCGGTGCCTGTGATTTCAGACAGGTGATATTTTACCACAGAGAACCATCTTAGGCAACATTTTTTTTCGTGCTTATGATACAATATTTTCAACCCGGAGGAAACCTATGCTGACGCAATCCAACAACAGTTTCGGCGCGCTGACCATCAGCAGGCAGATCATAGACCAGATCATCGAACACGCTTTCGAATCCGTCGAAGGCAATCTTTGGCTTGCGAATTATAAAGGCGCCGTTTCGGACGTTCTCGTTAAGATCGGAGGATTCGACGCCATCGCCGAAAAGAAGGTGGAGATGCGGGACGGCATGCTCTACGTCCGCCTGTACGTGGTGTCCCGCCTGGGCGAAAGCATTACGGAAAACTGCGGTCTCGTGATGGAGCGCATCGCGCGTGACGTCACGGAGATGCTGGAATTGCCGCTCGGCAACATCGAGATCGCGGTCACCGGAACCGTATCGAAGAACAGAAACATCGTCAAAAGAGATCTGACGCTGGATCTCCACGAGATGGTGAACACGAGAAAGATCAGCCTATGAGCCGCGCGGTGACGAAGATAGAACTGAATTCCCCCATGGAAGACCTGAAAGGGGTCGGACCGAAAAAGGCAGCCTGCTTTGCGAAAGCAGGCATTTTCCGTCTTTCCGACATGCTGTGGGACTTTCCCAGGGATTACGAGGACCTGCGCACGAAGAAACAGATCGCGGATCTGCAGGACGGGGAGAAATGTCTGGTCTGCGCCCGGGTGATCCAGGCCCGCATGGGCCGGGGTTTCGGCAGAAAGCGCACGTTCCACGTGCTGGCGGAAGACGCTACCGGCAGGCTGGATATCATCTTCTTTATGGCCGGTTTTATGGGCCGGACGTTCACCGTAGGAGAGGAATACCGCTTCTATGGCAAGGTGAAGTTGGAGAAGGGCCGGGCAGCCATGTTCCAGCCCGCGTTCAGCAAGGCGGACGACGACGCGCAGACGGGCATCCTGCCGGTTTACACGCTCACGAGGGGCGTGACCCAGAAGGAGATGCGCCGGTTCTCCCGCCTGGCGCTGGAACTGGCGGAGGGTCAGTTCTCCGGCGAAGGCGAGACGCTGCCTGCGTCCGTCATCGAAAAAGCCAATCTCTGCGGCCTGGAATTCGCCCTGGAGAACGTGCACTATCCCAAAGGCAGGGACGAATACGCCCAGGCGCGCTACCGCCTGGTATACGAAGAACTGTTCGACCTGAAGACGGCGCTGCTGCTCAGCAAAGACAGGTTCGGAAGCGGACGGGAAGGCATCGCTTTTACCGGCAGTTTGGACGAGGAATTCGTCAGAAGTCTTCCGTACGAACTGACGAACGCGCAGAAGCGCAGCCTGCAGCAGATCCGCGCCGATATGGAATCCCCCGTCGCCATGAACCGGCTGATCCAGGGCGACGTAGGCTCGGGCAAAACGGCCGTGGCCCAGTGCGCGATCCTGAAAGCGGTGTCCAGCGGGTATCAGGCGGCCTTCATGGCGCCGACGGAACTGCTGGCTGCGCAGCACCTGGAGACGCTCACGCGGGATTTCGAAGGTCTGGGCGTGAACGTCGTGCTCCTGACCGGGTCCCAGAAGGCGTCGGAGCGGAAAAAGATCCTGGCCGCCATCGAAAGCGGCGAAGCGCACGTCGTGGTCGGCACCCACGCGATCCTCTCGGAAAAAGTGAATTTCAAGGCGCTTGGGCTGGTCATCACGGATGAACAGCACCGGTTCGGGGTCAACCAGCGGCAGCTGCTGACCGCCAAGGGCGAAAGACCGGACGTGCTTGTCATGACCGCGACGCCCATCCCGCGGACGCTGGCCGTCGTGCTGTACGGCGACCTGGACATCTCCGTCATCGACGAACTGCCTCCCGGCCGGCAGCCCATTATCACGAGGCGTTTCAACGAGGAAAACCGGCAGAAGGCTTACGATATCCTGGAACAGCAGGTCGCGAAAGGGCGGCAGGGCTATATCGTGGCGCCGCTGATCGCGGATTCCGAGAGCATCGAGGGACGCTCCGCGGAAAGCCTGTTCGACGAACTGCAGGCACAGTATCCGTCCATCCGTTTCGCGCTGCTGCACGGCGCTATGAAACAGGCGGAGAAGGACGCGGTGATGGAAGCGTTTTACCGCGGCGAGACGGACGTGCTCGTGTCTACGGTCGTCATCGAAGTCGGCATCAACGTGCCGAACGCCTGCGTCATGATCATCGAGAACGCGGAGCGTTTCGGCCTGGCGCAGCTGCACCAGCTGAGAGGACGCGTCGGACGCGGCAGCGAACAGAGCTGGTGCCTGATCGTCACCGGCGAGGACAGCGACGTCGCCCGCATGAGGGCGGAGACGATGTGCGAGAGCAGCGACGGTTTCTACATCGCGGAAAAGGACCTGGAGATGCGCGGACCCGGCGAACTGTTCGGCTTCCGGCAGCACGGCCTGCCCCAGCTGAAGCTGGCGGACCCGGTGCGGCACGTCAAGGTGATCGAAAAGGCCGCCGCCGACGCCCAGGAGCTCCTCGCGGAGGATCCGGGGCTCGACAGACCGGAGAACGCGGGACTGAAGGCAAAAATCGACCAAACATTTGCCACGGCAGGGGAACTTATACTATAATCAATTTATTATGAGGATCATCGCAGGAGAATTGAAAGGCCGGCGGCTGAGGTCCCCGAAAACGGACGACGTCAGACCGACGAGCGATAAAGTAAAAGAAGCCGTATTCAGCATGCTGCTTCCCTGGCTGGAAGACGCGCCCGTCTGTATGGACGTGTTCGCAGGTTCCGGCAATCTTGGGCTGGAAGCCATCAGCCGCGGCGCGTCGAAAGTGTTTTTCTCCGACAGTTCCCGCGAGAGCCTGGCGCTGTGCCGGGAGAACGCGTCCCTGTGCGGGGTCACGGACCGCTGCGTGTTTCTGTCCGGCGACTTCCGCAGCAACATCCGGCGGGTGAAGGAGACCGTGGATATCTTCTTCCTGGATCCGCCGTACGCGGACCGGAGCATCCCCGAGGCGCTGCAGACCATCGACGAAGCCGGCAACTGCAGACCGGGCACCGTCGTCGTCTGCGAACACCGCCACAAGGACGTGCTGCCGGGGGAATTGTACGGATTTACCTGTATCAAGGACCGCCGCTACGGCGCGACGGGCGTCACGATCTACGAGAGAGAGTAAGAGATGAGAACAGCCATATTCGCAGGGTCGTTCGACCCCATCCACAACGGGCATCTGGATATTATCCGCAGGGCCGCGAAGATGTACGACGAGTTTACGGTCGCCGTGACCGTCAATTTTTCGAAGAAGTCGCTGCTGACCCCGGAAGAGCGCGTCGCCCTTATCGAAGAGCTGACAGCGGACATGCCGAACGTAAAAGTCGTGCGCATCGACGGACTGCGGGCGGATTACGTGAACGCCCACAGCTTCACGGCCGACGTGCGCAGCCTGCGCAATACGGCGGACTTTAATTACGAAATGCCTATAGCGCAGGGCAGCGCTTATTTGTATAATAATACGGAGACAGTGTTCCTGTTCACCGACCCGAAGTGGTCGTTCCTGAGCAGCACGATGATAAAGGAAGTGGCCAGCCTCGGCGGCGATATCAGCGAATGGGTGCCGGCCAACGTATTGGATAAAGTCGCAAAGAAATACGAGAAGTAGGGGGTATTTCATGAAAGTATTAGAATTACTGGACGAACTGGACGAGATCATCGAAGTCGCGTCATCCGTACCCGTCGTACGCAAGGTCATGGTCGATCCCAACGAAGTCAGAGAGATCGTGAAGGAGATCCGTTTGGAACTGCCCGACGAGATCCAGCAGGCGCAGTGGATCAAGAACGAGAGACAGCGCATCCTGGACGAAGCGAAGGCGGAGTACGAATCCATCCTGAACGAAGCGCGCCAGAAGGCGGACGCCCTCGTCGAGAACGACGAGATCACCGTCAAGGCCAAGGCCAGAGCGGACGAGATCCTTCGCATCGCACAGGAGAATTCCCAGGTCATGAAGATGTCCATCCTGGACTACACCGATTCCATGCTGTACAACCTGCAGGAGAAGGTGGATCAGATGTACGCGACGTACTTCACAGATATGTACGACGACCTGCAGGCGACGTTCGAAAAGATCAACGCCAACATCGCCTCTTCCAGAAGCGAAGTCAAGGATCAGATTTACAAATCTCAGGTCGAAAAGACCCAGTAAGCAGGTGACTTGTGTCTGTCGCAGGCATCATCGCAGAATTCGATCCGTTTCATAACGGTCACCGCTATCTGATCGACACGGTCCGCAGGGAGCTCGCTCCCCGGGCCGTTGTTTGCGTGATGAGCGGACAGTTCACCCAGCGGGGGGAACCCGCTATCCTCGACAAGTTTACCAGAGCGGAGCTGGCCGTAAAGGGCGGCGCGGACCTGGTTGTGGAGCTGCCGGTCTGCTGCGCGGTGAACGCCGCCAGGGAATTCGCTTACGGCGGGTGCCGCACGCTCGGCCTGCTGAACGTGGTGACCCATCTGTGCTTCGGTTCGGAAACGGGAAACCTGCCGCTGCTGGAAAAAGCGGCGGAGCTGGCGCTGAAGGAGGACGACGCGTTCCGCAAGGCGCTGAAAGGGCAGATGGAAGCCGGCCGTCCCTTCGGGACCGCCTATGCCCGCGCGCTGAGAGCCGTTCTGGGGCCCGAGATCGCCGATTTCCCGGACTTTCCGGCCTCGAACGATATCCTGGCCCTCGAATACGTAAAACAGCTGAAACAGACGGATTTCGGCCTGGAACCCTATGCGGTGAAGCGGGTGGGCGCCGCCCATAAGAGCGGGGAGATCACGGAGTATTATTCCAGCGGCGAGTCGATCCGCATGATGTTGGAGTATGAAGCGGTTCTGGAGGACATTCAGGACGAAGTGCCGTCTTATACGTACGAAGCGCTCGATAATTACAGTTTTATGCCCGACATGGAGGACCGGATGATGGATCTGCTGCGCTACGAGATCCCGCAGCTGTCTTTGTCCGCGATCATTTCCGCGCCCGGCGTTTCGGAAGGGCTGGAGAACGTCGTCCGCAGGGAGATCCGCAAGGCGCGGTCGTACAAAGATCTCGTGGACCGCATCCGCAGCAAGCGCTATCCGGAGAGCCGCGTCCGCCGAATCCTGACGCAGATCCTGCTGGGCATCACGAGAAACCATCTCCCGAATCTGCTGCTGGAACCGGCCTACGTGCGCGTGCTCGCGTTCAACGAGACCGGCGCTGGGCTGATCTCCGAAGCGAAGGGGAAATCTCTCGCCAGGATCATCGTGAATCCGGGCAAGGAAGACTGGGGAAAGGGCGGCGCTCCGTCCAATCTTCTGCTGGATATGCGCGCGTCGGAAGTCTATGGCCTTTTGAACGGGCGCACGCCGTATAATTCTTCTGATTTGGTGAATATACCGAAAATAATACGGAATTAAAAGTTAGCAATGACTAACTCACAGAATATTTCTTCTTGTTTACACCATATCGTTATATAATTAACATGCATATTTGTATGCATGTTTTTGTAATTAACAGGGGAGGTCGAACCAATTGAGCAGATTGAGCATCATCACGCCCAGCCAGGCCCAGACCACGGTGGAAATGCTGTACAAGGACCTGGAGAGGCGCATCATCGCCAGCCCCCCGGGACTCTGCCCGGTGGATATGGCGGCATCGTTCCTGAAATTGTGCCATGCGCAGACCTGCGGCAAGTGTACGCCGTGCCGCATCGGCCTCGCTCAGCTGGGCAACCTGCTGGATGACGTCCTGTCCGGCAACGCCGACATGGACACGCTGCAGCTGATCGAAGATACGGCCCAGACCATTTACGATACCGCGGACTGCGCCATCGGCTACGAAGCGGCGGAAATGGTCCTGAAAGGGGTCAAAGGATTCCGCGACGACTATATCGAACACATCCAGCACAACCGCTGCACCGCGACTCTCAACCAGCCGGTTCCCTGCGTTTCCCAGTGCCCGGCCCACGTGGATATCCCGGGCTACGTCGCGCTGGTCGGCCAGAAGCGCTACGACGACGCGGTGCGCCTGATCCGTCAGGACAACCCGTTCGTCACGACGTGCGCATTCATCTGCGAACACCCCTGCGAAAACCGCTGCCGCCGCAATATGCTGGACGACTCCGTCAACATCCGCGGCATCAAGCGCTTCGCGGCGGATCATATCTCCAACGATTACGTGCCGAAGCTGGCAGATCCCACCGGCAAGAAGGTGGCGGTCATCGGCGGCGGCCCCGGCGGACTTTCCGCGGCCTATTATCTGGCGATCATGGGTCACGACGTGACCGTGTACGAGCAGAGAGACAAGCTGGGCGGCATGCTCCGCTACGGCATTCCTGCATACCGCCTGCCCAGAGAGAGGCTGGATGACGAGATCAAGCACATCCTGTCCACGGGCATCAAGGTGAAGACGGGCGTCAGCATCGGCAAGGATATGCCCATCTCGCAGATCCAGAAGAAGTTCGACGCGATCTATATCGCCATCGGCGCCCACATCGACAAGAAGATTGGCATCGAAGGCGAAGACAGCAAGAACGTCATCTCGGCCGTCGAGATGCTGCGCGCCATCGGCGACGACAACTATCCTGATTTCAAGGGTAAGAATATCGTGGTCATCGGCGGAGGCAACGTGGCTATGGACGTGGTCAGAAGTTCCGTCCGTCTGGGCGCCAAGAAGGTCACCTGCGTCTACAGAAGACGTCAGGAAGATATGACCGCGCTGGCGGAGGAAGTCGAAGGCGCCATCGCGGAAGGCGTGGTCATGGAGACGCTGAAGGCTCCGGCCCGCATCGAAGCGGACAAGGAGGGCAAGGCCGTCGCTCTGTGGGTCAAGCCGCAGATCATCTCCAAGGTGAAGAACGGCAGACCGTCTCCGGCGGATTCCAAACTGGACGAAGAGCGCATCCCGGCGGATCTGATCATCGTATCCATCGGCCAGGGCATCGAATCCCATGAATTCGAAAAGGCCGGCATCCCCGTCAAGAGAGGCAACTTCGAAGCCATGGATCTGGGCGGCGTCGGCGTGTCCGAAGGACTGTTCGCCGGCGGCGACTGCGTCACCGGCCCCGCCACCGTCATCCGCGCCATCGCGGCGGGCAAAGTCGCGGCGGCCAATATCGACGAATACCTGGGCTTCAAGCACACCATCTCCCACGACGTGGAGATCCCGCAGCCCAGCATGGGCGACAAGGATCCCTGCGGCCGCGTAGAGATGCACGAGCGCGACCCGCAGGTCAGAAAGTGCGATTTCCAGTGCATCGAGGAAGGCATGACCGAAGAAGAGATGCTGCAGGAGACGAACAGATGCCTGCGCTGCGACCACTTCGGATACGGCGTCTTTAAGGGCGGGAGGTTAAGAGAATGGTAAAACTGACGATAGACAATCTGCCCGTTAAAGTCAAAGAGGGCACGACCATCCTGAAAGCCGCGGAGACGGTGGGCATCCACATTCCCACGCTCTGCTATCTGGAGGGCATCAACGAGATCGGCGCCTGCCGCGTCTGCATCGTGGAGATCGAAGGCAAGCGCCAGCTCGAAGCTTCCTGCAACACCGCGGTGGAAGAGGGCATGGTGGTCTACACGAACAGCCCCCGGGTGCGCAAAGCCCGCAAGACTGTCGTCGAACTCATCCTGTCCCAGCACGACTGCCTGTGCGCCACCTGCGTGCGCTCCGGCAACTGCGAGCTGCAGACGGTGGCGAACGACCTGGGCATCCTGCAGCAGACGTACCGCAGAGAAGTAAAGGACGCCGCCTGGCCCAAGAGCTTCCCCCTGGTGCGCGACATGGCGAAATGCATCAAGTGCATGCGCTGCGTGCAGGTCTGCGATAAGATCCAGGATATGCATATCTGGGATATCGAAGGTACGGGTTCCCGTACGAATATCGACGTGTCCCACAACCGCAGCATCAAGGATTCCGACTGCACGATCTGCGGCCAGTGCATCACGCACTGCCCGACGGGCGCGCTGCGCGAACGGGACGACACGGCCGTCGTGCTCGAAGCGCTGGCTGACCCCGACAAGATCACCGTCATCCAGGTCGCTCCGGCGGTCCGAACCGCCTGGGCGGAATACTGGAACATCGATAAGAAGAAGGCGACGCCGGGACGCATGGTGTCCGCCATCCGCAAGCTCGGTTTCGACTACGTGTTCGATACGAATTTCTCCGCGGACCTCACCATCATGGAGGAAGGCAGCGAGCTGCTGGCCCGTCTCGCCAAGCGCGGCGTCTATAAGTTCCCGATGTTCACGAGCTGCTGCCCGGGCTGGGTGCGCTTCCTGAAGTCCCAGTATCCGGACATGACCGGCCAGCTGTCCACGGCGAAGAGTCCGCAGCAGATGTTCGGCGCTGTGGCAAAGAGCTATTTCGCCGAAAAGATCGGCGTAGATCCGCGCAAGATCTTCTGCGTTTCCGTCATGCCCTGCACGGCGAAGAAGCACGAGTGCGCGATCCCCGGCATGAACGACGCCTGCGGCGATCCCGACGTGGATATCTCGCTGACGACGAGAGAACTGGTGCGGCTCATCCGCGCGGACCATATCCGTCCCGAGGAACTCAAGGAAGACCAGTTCGATTCGCCTCTGGGTTCCGGCACGGGCGCTGCCGTCATCTTCGGCACGACCGGCGGCGTCATGGAGGCAGCGCTCAGAAGCGCAGTGTTCCTCGCGACTGGCGAGAACCCCAGCCCCGACGCGTTCCCCGAGATGCGCGGCATGGACGGATGGAAGGAAGCGACGTACGAAGTGGCGGGCAAGAAGCTGCGCTGCGCAGTCGTTTCCGGCCTCGGCAATACGAGAAAGATCGTGGAAGCCATCCGCAGGGGAGAAGTGGAGTACGAATTCGTGGAGATCATGGCCTGTCCCGGCGGCTGTGCCGGCGGCGGCGGTCAGCCCATCCACGGCGGCAGAGAGCTGGCGGAGACCCGCGGCGGCTACCTGCGCGAACTGGACGAGAAGAGCGAACTGAGATTCTCCCACGAGAATCCGGACGTCATCCGCATGTACGAAGAGTACTTCCAGAAGCCGCTGGGCCACAAGTCCCACAAGCTGCTGCATACGGACCACGACGCTTGGGAAATGCCCCGCAGTCCGCGTGTTGCAAACAGGGAATAGTTGAATTATAATGTTTCACAGAGGCAGAGCTCCTGCCTCTGTGATTTATGTTGTTTAAACGAAATACCAATTTCTTAAAAGCTAAAGGAGAACAAAGCGTATGAAAGTATTAGTCATCAACTGCGGCAGCTCTTCCCTGAAGTATCAGGTCCTGGAGATGGAGAACGAAGAACTCCTGTGCAAAGGCCTGGTCGAGAGAATCGGCATCGAAGGCTCCGTGATCAAGCACGAGAAGATCGGCATGGACAAGTGGGTCCTGGAGACTCCGATGAAGGATCACAAGGACGCCATCGGCCACGTGCTGAACGCCCTGACCGACCCGGATCACGGCGTCGCCAAGTCCATGGATGAGATCGGCGCAGTGGGTCACCGCGTCGTACACGCCGGCGAAAAGTATGCGGGTTCCGTCCTGATCACCGACGACGTCATCAAGGCTCTGGAAGAATGCATCGACCTGGCTCCGCTGCACAACCCCGCGAACCTGCAGGGCATCGCAGCCTGCAAGGCGCTCATGCCCACGACTCCGATGGTCGGCGTCTTCGACACCGCGTTCCATCAGACCATGCCCGCAGAGAGCTATCTCTACGCGCTGCCCTATGAGTACTATACCAAGTACGGCGTCCGCCGCTACGGCTTCCACGGAACGTCCCACAGATACGTCTCCATGAAGGCCGCCGAGATGCTGGGCAAGAAGCCCGAAGATCTGAAGATCATCACCTGCCACCTGGGCAACGGCGCTTCCCTGGCAGCCGTCAAGAACGGCAAGGTCTTCGATACCTCCATGGGCTTCACTCCTGTAGCAGGCCTCGTGATGGGCACCCGCTGCGGCGACATCGATCCCGCCATCCTGGGCTTCGTAGCCGCGAAGGAAGGCAAGGACCTGGCCGCGATGGACAAGGTCATCAATAAGGAATCCGGCGTCTACGGCCTGTCCGGCGTTTCCTCCGACTTCCGCGACGTGGAGAACGCCGCCAACGAAGGCAACGAACAGGCTGCCACCGCGCTGAAGGTCTATGCGCACAGAGTCAAGAGCTACATCGGCGCCTACATGGCCGAGATGAACGGCTGTGACGCGATCGTCTTCACCGCAGGTCTGGGCGAGAACGGCATCACCATGAGAAAGGCCATCTGCGAAGGCATGGAGAACCTGGGCATCGAACTGTGCGACGAGCGCAACAACGTCCGCGGCAAGGATACCGTCATTTCCAAGGATTCCAGCAAGGTCAAGATCCTGCTCATCCCGACGAACGAAGAGCTGATGATCGCCAAGGATACCTACGAGATCGTCACCGGAAAGTAATCCTTGACAAACTTTTGGAGTTTCACTATACTCTAATAGTTAATTTTTCTAGAGAAGGAGGTGTTCCACATGGCAGTACCTAAGAGAAGAACTTCCTCAGCTAAGACATCCAGCAGAAAATCTGCGAATATGGTAAAGTCCGCACCGGCATTATCTTTATGCCCGAAGTGCCACGAGCCCAAGCTTCCTCACAGAGTTTGCCCCAATTGCGGTTATTATGACGGCAAAGAGGTAGTATCCGAGGAATAGGATAGATCGTAGAAGACTTTTAGCTAAAGGACAGAAAAACATGAGAGCGGCTTTTGCGCAGAAGCCGCTCTTGTATTTTTTGCGTTTTCTGCAGTATATTGTAGACAGAAGGGCACGTAACGGTGCCCGGGAGGTGTTCTATGAAGATCTACCGCAGACTGTTTGCGATCCTGCTCTGCATCGCTCTGGCTCTGCCGCTGTGCGGCCAGCCGTCATACGCCGCGAATTCCTACGCCATCACGATCGGCGGGAACGCGGGCAACGCCGTGACCATCCCTGCTTCCGGCACGGTAGGCGCCGTGATCACGACAGGGCAGAACAGCGTCAACAAGGACATGCCGGCCGCGGACCACGTCGCGAAAGCGAACGCGATGCCCGGCACGCTGACGGCGTCCGTCAACGGCGCGCTGTTCAATGCGTATTATAACGGTGGGAAGACGCTGTCTTACCCGGATAACTGCGCTCAGATCATGGGCATGCTCATGAGCGGCGGCGAAGTGATCAGCCGCGGCTCCGGAAAGAATGTGCTTCTGGGGGTCACCGAAGACGGCAAGTATCTGATCGACCGCGTGAACGTCGCGGTTTCCGCCATATTCCGCGGCAAGGACAAATTCACGTTCTGGGCGGTCAACACCTATCACACCGACGCGGGCGCGATCGATCTGTTCACGTCCCAGATGGGCTATAGCTTCGCGCTGCAGAGCGGCGCGGTCGTCGTGCGCATCCAGGGCGGCGTCGTGACGGACGTACAGAAGGGCGTGACCCGTCTGAACGTACCTGCCGCAGGCGAAAAGGTGATCGTGTACAACGCCAACGCCTGGGCGAACGCCTGCCAGTGGAATACGGAGCCTCACGTGGGCAATTCCGCTGTGGTGGAAACCGTTCTGACCCCGGAGAAAGCCGGGACGCAGGCAGATTGGAATAAAGTCGTGACCGCCGTAGGCTGCAGCCCCTGGCTGCTGGAAGGCGGCGTGGACAAGTTCGCTGAAAATACGAATTCCGACCCGAAGATGGCCAGAGACTACAAGGCGCAGCGCACGTTCGCCGCGGTCATGGGCGACGGCAGCCTGATGATCGGCGAGTGTACGGCTACGTTCGGACAGATCATCGACTATCTGAAGAGCATCGGCGCCGTGGACGCCATGGCGCTGGACGGCGGCGCGTCGTCCACGCTGTATACGCCGCAGGCAGGTTATATACAGCCGGCGGGCAGAAAACTGGCCAGCATGCTGCATTTCGTGGATTATGGCAGCACAGCGGCGATCCCCAAGAAGAATCAGCCCGTCATGAACGGGGAAGCTTCCGCCTGGGCTGCAGCCTACGTGCAGAAGGCGCAGGACACAGGCCTGATCCCCGACGGGTTCAACCTGATGCCGAAGGCCAACATCACCAGGGCTGAATTCGCGAGCCTGGCGGTATCTCTCGTCAGACAGTACTATTCGGGCAGCGCCTATAATTCCCTGCTCAGCCGGAACGGCATCTCCTACGACGACGCGCGGGCTGCGTTCTCCGATACCTATCTGATGGACGTGATGCAGGCGTACCAGATGGGCATCGTGGCCGGCAAGGGCGAGGGCAAGTTCGATCCGAACGGATCCATCAAGCGCATGGAAGCCGCCGTCATGCTCGCGAACACCGCGAAGCTGGTTGGCCGGGAAGCGGACGGCGAAAGCCTGGATTATGAAGACGCGAAGGACATCGCCTGGGCGGCTGATTTCGTGGATTTCGTCACCAGGGCGGGCATCATGGGCTCCGCGTCTGCATCGAGATGCGTTTTCAACCCCTTAGGCTATTACACCCAGGAGCAGGCCCTGACCACCATGGTCAACCTGCTGCCGTAACGACACAGGGGGACAGGTACAATGTGCTCAAATCGTGATCGGTATCAGCGCACGGAGGCTCTGGTCGGGACGGAGGCGCTGGAAAAGCTGAAGAAGGCGAAAGTCCTGATCTGCGGGC
Source organism: Bacillota bacterium (assembly GCA_017412505.1). GTDB lineage: Bacteria > Bacillota > Clostridia > Peptostreptococcales > Anaerovoracaceae > RUG11894. Next base: position 32,522 of record JAFPXN010000078.1, read on the forward strand.
TGGGCGGGGTAGGAGGCTACACCTGCGAAGCGCTGGCGAGAGCCGGCATCGGCACGCTGGGCCTGTGCGACATGGACACCGTCGATCCTACGAACTGCAACCGCCAGATCCTGGCGCTGCAGTCCACGATCGGACGCCGGAAGGCGGACGTCGCGGAGGAACGCGTGAGGGAGATCGATCCGGATGCGCAGATCCGTAAGTTCGCGTTCCGCATCGACGCGGGAACGATAGCGGATCTGGACGTCGGTTCCTGGGATTATATCGCGGACTGCATCGACGACGTGGACGCGAAGGTCCTGCTCATCCGCGCCGCGAAAGACGCGGGCGTTCCCATCCTGTGCGCCATGGGCACCGGCAACAAACTGGACGCTTCGGCTTTCCAGGTCTGCAATATCAAAAAGACCGAACAGGACAGACTGGCGAAGGTCATGCGCAGGCGTCTGAGAGACGAAGGGCTGGACGAAGGGGTCACGGTCGTGTATTCCCCCGAACCGCCCGTTACGGAGATCCAAAACGGCGTCATTCCCAGCATCTCGTACATGCCGGCCACGGCCGGGCTCAGGATCGCCGGAGAGATCCTCCAAAACCTTATAAAATAATGCTTGCAAGGAGCGCGGCTTGCGTGTATAATACACGAGGTTGCGCTCCTTTTTGCGTGACAGTATTTTATTTCGCACATTCCGGAGGCTGCATTTCGGTGCCCGCAAGGGTTTTTCTGCAGCAACAAAGGAATGGAAGTTTAACCGGGAGGTAAACAAATGTCAGTAGTTTCTATGAAACAGTTACTGGAGGCCGGCGTTCACTTCGGTCACCAGACCAGAAGATGGAACCCCAAGATGGCTCCGTACATCTTCACCGAGAGAAACGGCATCTACATCATCGACCTGTCCAAGACGGTCCACAAGATGGATGACGCCTATGAATTCGTGAAGAGCGTTGCGGCAGAAGGCAAGCCCGTTCTCTTCGTCGGTACGAAGAAGCAGGCCCAGGCTGCCATCAAGGACGAAGCCGAGAGATGCGGCATGTTCTACGTGAACGAGAGATGGCTGGGCGGCATGCTCACCAACTACAAGACCATTTCCACCAGAATCAAGAGACTGGCGGAGATCAAGGAGATGGAATCCAACGGCACGTTCGATCTGCTCTCCAAGAAGGAAGTCCAGACCCTGCGCAAGGAAATGGAAAAGCTCGAGAAGTACCTGAACGGCATCAAGGACATGAGAGGCATGCCCGGCGCGCTGTTCGTCGTCGACCCCAAGAAGGAAAAGATCGCCGTTAAGGAAGCCAGAGTTCTGGGCATTCCCATTGTAGGCATGTGCGATACCAACTGCGACCCGGACGACGTGGATTACGTCATCCCCGCCAATGACGACGCCATCAGAGCGGTCAAACTGATCGCAGGCAAGATGGCCGAAGCCGTCATCGAAGGCAAGCAGGGCGAATCCTTCGCCGAAGCCCCCGCTGAAGAAGCGGCCGAAGCTCCCGCCGAAGAGACTCCCGCAGAAGCAGAAGAAGCTAAAGTCGAAGAGTAGTCAAAGGAGATAAAACAATGGCAGCAGTTACAGCAGCACTCGTTAAGGAACTCCGTGACGCCACCGGCGCCGGTATGATGGATTGCAAGAAGGCCCTCGTCGCTACCGACGGCGATATGGACAAGGCAGTCGACTATCTGAGAGAGAACGGCCTTGCCAAGGCCGCCAAGAAGGCCAGCCGCATCGCTTCCGAAGGTCTGGTAAGAATGGCGTTCGCAGCAGACGGCTCCGAAGCCGCAGCTGTCGAAGTCAACTCCGAGACCGACTTCGTCGCCAAGAACGAGGAATTCGTCGAATTCGTCGAAAAACTGGCGGACATCGCTCTGAAGGCTGACAAGGTCTGCGCAGAGTGCATGAAGGAAATGCCCTACAGCGAAGAAGGCACCGTAGGCGAAGTTCTGACCGCCAAGATCGCGAAGATCGGCGAGAACATGAACCTCCGCAGAGCCGTCAAGTGCAATACGCCGGGCGTCAAGTACGTCGGTTATTCCCACGGCGGCGGCCGCATCGGCGTCATCATCGGTCTGAAGACCGACGCTTCTGTCGAAGAAGTCACCGTCTGCGGCAAGGACGTTGCCATGCAGGCTGCATCCATGAGACCTCTGTACGTGGATGAAGAAAGCGTTGATCCCGAATATCTGGCTCACGAGAAGGAAGTTATCCTGGCTCAGGCTATGAACGAGAACAACGAACTGCCCGAAAACAAGAGAAAGCCGCAGGCGATCATCGAAAAGATGATCACCGGCCGCGTAAAGAAGTCCCTGAAGGAAGTCTGCCTCGTAGACCAGGCGTTCGTGAAGGACTCCAACATGTCTGTCGGCGAATACGTCGCATCCTGCGCCAAGGCGCTGGGCAAGGACATCAAGGTCGTCGAGATGGTCCGCTACGAAGTCGGCGAAGGCATCGAAAAGAAGGTCGAAAACTTCGCGGAAGAAGTTGCCAAGCAGATGCAGGGCTAAACAGTAATACTGATAGAACCTCGAAACTCCCGGAGAAACGTCTCCGGGAGTTTTTTTATGCGGAGTATGATATACTGTTTATGGATAAGAAAGGAGAAACGTTATGAAACTGTCAGTGATATACGATTCCAGAACGGGTAATACGAAGCGCTGCGCGGAATGGATCGCCGGGGGAATGAGCCGTGTCGCGGGCGTCGAAGCAAAAGCATTTTCCACGAAAGACGTGGACGGGGCGTTCGTGAAGGAAAGCGCGGGCGTCGTCATCGGTTCCCCGTCCTATTACGCGCTCATGACCGCCGACATGCGCACCTGGCTGCTGGAAGGCGCTCCGAAACTGTCCCTGGGCGGCAAACTGGGCGGCGCGTTCGCGACGGTGCAGTACACCCACGGCGGGGGCGACCTGGTGATCCAGTCCATATTGACGAACCTGATGACCATCGGCATGCTGTGCTATTCCGGCGGCGGCGCCTGCGGCGATCCCTGCATCCATCTGGGACCTGTCGCGGTCAACCACAACGTGGAAAAAGCCTGTTTGGAAGATTTTCAGGATAATTTCCTGATTTTCGGGGAAAGATTTGCAAAAAAAGCGAAGGAATTGTTTGGATAGGTTCCATAAAAGGTATATAATGTAATGTGTATTAAGCAGTGATACTGCCCGACTCAATGGAGGATAACAATGGACGAGAAGAAAAAACTCCTGCAGGCTGCGTTCGATATGGCGCTGCAGACGACGATCGTAAAACAAAACCAGACAGATAATGCAGACCCCGATATCAAGGCTGCGATGATCGACTATATTCTCTTTGCTGCCGTAGGGCTCAACAGCGATGAGATCTCCGATTTCATTGCGGAGCAGACGAAGATGGAGGACGACTATCTGAAGGAATCCTTCGAACAGGCTGCCGGCGATAAGGACGCGGAGACTGTCGAAGAGATCCGCAGCCACATCCAGGATGAAATGGAACAGTACTTCAGAGAAAGACAGGCCAACATCCGCAAGAGAAGAATCGAGATCTACGTGAACAATCAGGTAGAACAGAAGAGAGCGCAGGATAAAGTGACAAAATAAAACCGGATCGAAAGCTCCCGGCTGAGTGCCGGGAGTTTTTTATGGTATACTGTTGCCATGGATATGAAGCACGAAAAACTGAAAAATCTGCCCAAAGCGGACGTGGTGATGGAAATCCCCGTCCTGCGGGACTTTCTCGCGTCTACGGACCGGAAAACGGCCTTGGAAGCGGTCCGGAAAGCGGTGGAGGAGATGCGTCGGGCCTTGTTGGAAGGCGGAGACCCGGACGTCAGCGCCGAAGCTGCCGCCGCGCGCGCCTGCGCCATTCTGCGGGAGGAGGACAGCCCTTCGCTGCGGCCTGTCATCAACGCGACCGGGATCATCCTGCACACGAACCTCGGACGTGCCAGGCTCAACCCGCAGGCAGCGGAAAAGGCGGCGCAGATCGCCTGCTCGTATTCCACGCTGGAGTACGATGCGGAGGAGGGGAAACGAGGCAGCCGCCACGATCACGTGAGCCGGCTCATCGCGCAGGTGACCGGAGCGGAAGACGCCATCGCGGTCAATAACAACGCGGCTGCAACGCTGTTATGTCTCGTTTCGCTGGCGTATAAAAAAGAAGTCGTCGTTTCCCGGGGCGAACTCGTGGAGATCGGCGGATCTTTCCGCGTGCCGGAGATCATGGAACAGGGCGGCACTGTCCTGAAAGAGGTCGGCACGACGAACAAGACGCATTTCGCGGATTACGAGCGCGCCATCGGCCCGGAGACGGCGGCCCTGCTGAAGGTGCATCCCAGCAATTACCGGGTCATCGGGTTTACGGAAGACGTGCCGGCGCAGCAGCTTGCGCAGCTGGCGCACAGCAAAGGCCTGCCCCTGATCTACGACCTGGGCAGCGGCCTGCTGGAAGATCTCAGCTCTTACGGGCTGGACGAGCCGACGGCGCAGAAAGCGCTTGCCGCTGGAGCGGACGTCATCCTGTTCTCCGGCGACAAACTGCTGGGCGGTCCGCAGGCGGGCATTATCGCGGGCAAAAAGGAATACATCGAAAAGATGAAAAAGCACCCGCTGGCGCGCGTCGTCCGCGTGGATAAGATGACCCTCGCGGCGCTCGAACAGACGCTGCGCATCTACCGCGACCCGAAAGAAGCGCTGCAGAAGATCCCCGTCCTGGAGATGGTGACGAAGCCCGCTTCGGAACTGAAAGCTGCCGCGCAGGGATTTGCCGCAGGCCTGGCGGAAGCAGGGCTGCAGGCATCTGTAGGCATCCGCGAAGACGTCAGCCGCGTCGGCGGCGGTTCCGCGCCTATGCTGGATCTGAAGACCTGGTGCGTGTGGGTGAAGCCGCAGGCGATGTCCGTGGACGAGCTGCAGGAGAAACTGAGGCACTGGCAGATGCCCATCGTGACGCGCATCTCCGAGGGGGATGTCCTGTTCGATCTGAGGACGCTTACAACAGGCGACCTGGTCCTGCTCCGCATGGCGCTGATTGACATTCTTGCAATCGGCAATTAGAATATATCGGGCGGTCTTATCCGCCTTTTTCGGGAGCAGATGGGTGCCGGTGTGCCCCGCGGTCTTCAAAACCGTTGTAGCAGGTTAGGAGCCTGCCTGGTGAGTTCGATTCTCACATGCTCCCGCCATTGTATTTTTTGGCCCTTCGACAAGTTCAGGGGCCGGATAAGGAATTCTTTATGCGTAACGTTATCGTCGGCACTGCCGGACACGTGGATCACGGCAAGACCTGCCTGATCAAAGCCCTGACGGGCATCGACGCGGACAGACTGAAAGAGGAAAAGCAGCGCGGCATCACGATCGAACTGGGCTTTGCGGATCTGCAGGCGCCGGATGGGACCGACATCGGCATTATCGACGTGCCGGGTCACGAGAAATTCATCCGCAATATGCTGGCAGGCATCGGCGGCATCGACCTGGTGCTGCTGGTCGTGGCGGCGGACGAGGGCGTCATGCCCCAGACCGTCGAGCATCTGGACATCATGAAGCTGCTGAACATCCGCCGGGGCATACTCGTCATCACCAAGGCGGACCTGGCAGCGGACGAAGACTGGCTGGACATGGTCGAATCCGACGTGCGGGACGCGGTAAAAGGCAGCTTTCTCGAGAACGCGCCCTGCGTGCGGGTATCCGCCCAGACAGGGCAGGGCATCGACGAACTGAAGACTCTGATCTTCGAAGAAGTCGCGAAGACGGCGGAAAAGAACAACAATCCGGCGCTGCTGCGCATTCCCATGGACCGCGTGTTTACGATCCAGGGGTTCGGCACGGTCATCACCGGCACGCTGACGCAGGGCAGCATCCGCACTGGCGACGAAGTGACGGTCTATCCGGAAGGACTTCCCGCAAAGGTGCGCAATCTGCAGGTGCACGGCAAAATGGTGGAAGCGGCTTATGCAGGCCAGCGGACGGCTGTGAACCTGACGGGTGTCCGCAAGGAGGATATCGCCCGGGGCAACGTGCTGGCGGCGAAAGGCAGCCTGACGCCGGCTTCCATGATCGACGTCAAACTGCAGGTGCTGTCCGATTCGAAACGCAGCGTGCTGAACGGGTCGCGCCTGCATCTGCATTACGGTTCGGCACAGGTGTTGTGCAAGGCCGTTCTGCTGGACAGGGATTCCCTGGACCCGGGATGCAGCTGCTATGCGCAGCTGCGCACGGAAGAACCGGTGGTGATGAAGCAGGGCGATCCCTTCGTCGTACGGTATTATTCGCCGGTCGAAACTGTCGGCGGAGGCGTTGTACTGAACGCGAACGCGTCGAAACATAAACGCTCCGACGAAAAGGTGCTGCAGGCTCTTTCCGTGCGCGAAACGGGCGACGACAGCGCGCAGATGGAGCAGGTGCTGCGGGACGAAAGCAGGACGTTCCCGGGCGCGGAAAAACTGGCTGGACAGCTCGGACTCTCGGCCGCGGAAGCAGAAGAACAGCTGAAAAGCCTTGCAGCGCAAGGAAAAGCGGTTTTGCTGGGCGAGAACATTTACGTACATCAAGATTATGTAAACAATATAAAGACTGCTGCCTTTACGATCCTGGAGTCGTATTACGCGAAGAATCCGCTTCTTGCAGCGATGCCCAGGGAAGAGTTGCGCAGCAAACTGGGTGGTCAGGTAAAGGTGACAGACGCGAAGCGGCTGGACCGTGTCCTGCAATATTTCGGAGAGACCGGCGCACTGGCACTGACCCCGGCAACCGCAGGGATCCAGGGCCATACCGTAAGCTATACGAAAGCCCAGCTTAGGCTGATGGAAGAGATCGCGAAACTGTACGCCCAGGCGGGCTGCGAGAGCCCGGATCCGGACGAAGTATTCGCCGGCAGAAAGGACAAAGAGGAGTGCAAACGCCTGATCGCGGCCATGTGCGCGGACGGACGCCTGACCCGCGTGCAGAACAGATTCTGCCTGGACAGCGCGTTCCTGCGGCAGACCGTCGACTGGATCCGCGGAAAGATCGAAGCGGACGGCTCCCTTACGCTGGCAGAACTGCGCGATCACCTGAACACGTCCCGCAAATACGCCCTGATGATCCTGGAATATTGCGATAACGCGAAGATCACCAGATTGCAGGACGACAGAAGGGTGTTCTACTAGAATTCTTTATAATTTCATCACACTATTTTACTTGTCCGATAAATCGCCGGATGTTAAAATAATAATACAGATTCAGAACAGTCGGTTGATGACTGCGGGAGAGCGCAGAGAATGCGCACCGAAGGCGTAAGTTGTCTTCCCCGGCCAGGGAGACAGCGATGATCTCAGGTAAAAGGACCGCACTCGGACGAAACTCTGGAGAGCGTAAGCACCGAAGGGGCAAATTCCGCATAGGAAAGAATCTCTCAGGTTAGTGTACAGAGCAGGAAGGCATTATGTTTTCCTGTTCTTTTTTATTTACCGAAAGGAAACCGCTTTGATCATCCTCACGAACAACCCGGACGTCGCACAGACCTTTCAGGACAGAAACGTCCTTTGGGTCGACGGGTCGTACCGAGACGTGCTGATCGAAGCCCGCGACATGATCCATCAGGGCCGCCGCCTGCTGACCCATCCGCTGATGGGAAGTCTCAAACCCAACGAGACCCCGTACCGGAGCGTCGCCGTCAGCAGCGAACAGGGCGATCTGGACATGGACAGCCTGCTGCTGATCGAGAACGCGATCGAAACGTTCGACAAGTTCGCGCAGGTCACGCGGCCGGATCGGGGCGTGAATACCCCGGAACGGATGCTGGCGGACTTCCGGTTGATAGATTTGAGTCTGATCGAAAGCGCGCTGGAAGACCGTTAGGGCTTGCGGCGCAACCCCCATATCACAGGAGGAAATCATATGAAACTGGAATTTGGGTATCATCAAGATCACTGATATTCAGTTCGCGGCGGAAAGCAAGGTGGAAGGCTCTGTCCTGTACGTCAACAGGGACGAGCTGAAGGCTCACATCCTCGAGGACGAGACCCTGGCAAGCTGCGAACTGGACATCGCGAAGCCCGGAGAATCCGTGCGGATCACTCCGGTCAAGGACGTCATCGAACCCAGAGTCAAGGTATCCGGCGAAGGCGGCGTGTTCCCCGGCTGGATGGCCAAGGTCAAGACGGTCGGAAGCGGCAGGACGAACGTGCTGAAAGGCGCTGCTGTCGTCACGACAGGCAAGATCGTCGGGTTCCAGGAAGGCATTATCGACATGTGCGGAGAAGGCGCCAAATACTCGCCGTTCTCCCAGTTGAACAACCTGGTGCTGTGCGTGGAGCCCGTGGAAGGCACGCTGCAGCACGCCTATGAAAAGGCAGTCCGTCTGGCCGGCCTGAAGGCCGCGACCTATCTGGGCAAACTGGCGAAGGACATCGAAGCGGAGGAAGTCCGCACCTACGAGACACCGACAATCACGGAAGGCATCAAGCTGTATCCGGATCTTCCCAGAGTCGGTTACGTGCTGATGCTGCAGTCCCAGGGCCTGCTGCACGACACCTACGTCTACGGCGTCGACGCCAAGCAGTCCCTCACGACCATGCTCTATCCGACAGAGACGATGGACGGCGCCATCATCAGCGGCAACTGCGTGTCCGCCTGCGACAAGAACACGACGTATCATCATCTGAACAACCCGGTCATCGAAGATCTGTACGCCCGCCACGGCAAGGATCTGAATTTCGTAGGCGTCATCATCACGAACGAGAACGTCTACCTGGCCGATAAGGAGAGATCGTCCGACTGGTCTGCCAAGCTGTGCGAATATTTAGGCCTCGACGGCGCCATCATCTCCCAGGAAGGCTTCGGCAACCCCGACACCGACCTGATCATGAACTGCAAAAAGATCGAAGCCAAGGGCGTCAAGACCGTCATCATCACCGACGAATACGCGGGTCAGGACGGCGCGTCCCAGTCCCTGGCGGACGCCGATATCGCGGCGAATGCCTGCGTCACCGGCGGCAACGCCAACACCGTCATCCATCTGCCGAAGATGGACAAGGTGATCGGCCACATCGAATACGTGGACAAGATCGCCGGCGGCTGGTCCGGATCCCTGCAGGAAGACGGATCCATCGTCGCGGAACTCCAGGTCATCACCGGAGCCACGAACGAGATGGGCTTCAACACGTTCAGCGCGAGATAGAAAGGAGGGAAGTTCAGAAATGATCAAAGTCGTTCATTACATCAATCAGTTCTACGCCGGCAAAGGCGGAGAAGAGATGGCGAATATCCCTCCTGAAAAGGTAAAGGGTTTCGTCGGCCCGGGCATGGCGTTCAACGCCGCGTTCAAGGGCGAAGCCGAGATCGTTGCCACCGTGTTCTGCGGCGACAGCTATTTCAACGAAAACAAAGAGGCGATCGACACCGTCATCGCCATGATCAAAGAAGAGCAGCCTGACATCGTCATCTGCGGTCCTGCGTTCAACGCGGGCCGTTACGGCGTCGCCTGCGGCACTGTCGCCAGCGAAGTCAAGGCGCAGCTGGGCATTCCCACGCTCACCGGTATGTACGACGAGAACCCAGGCGTGGATATGTTCAAGTCCAAGACCATCATCATGAAGACCAAGGACAGCGCGGCCGGCATGAGAAAGGCCGTCGCGGCCATGGCTCCCGTAGCCCTGCGCATGGCGAAGGGCGAGGAACTGGGCAGCGCAGCGGCGGAAGGGTATTTCCCGACCGGCATCCGCAAGGGTCTGTTCGAAGAGAAGAGAGGCTCCGCGAGAGCGGTCGACATGCTGCTGAAGAAACTGGCAGGCGAGGAATTCGAGACCGAATATCCCATGCCCCAGTTCGACAGAGTGCAGCCGAATCCGGCCGTCGTCGACCTGGCGCACGCCAAGGTCGCCCTGGTCACGTCCGGCGGCATCGTGCCCAAGGGCAACCCGGATCACATCGAATCCTCTTCCGCGTCTCACTACGGCAAGTACGACATCGAAGGCGTGCAGGTCCTCACGGACAAGACCTACGAGACCGCACACGGCGGTTATGACCCGGTGTACGCGAACGCGGACCCGAACAGAGTTCTGCCCGTGGACGTCATGAGAGAATTCGAAAAGGAAGGCCGCATCGGCGAGCTGTCCCATTACTATTACGCGACCGTAGGAAACGGCACCGCCGTCGCTTCCGCCAAAAAGTTCGCTGACACGTTCAGCAAGGAACTCATCGCGGACGGCGTGCAGGCTGTGATCCTCACCAGTACCTGAGGAACCTGTACACGTTGCGGCGCAACAATGGTTAAAGAAATCGAAAGAGCCGGCATCCCCGTCGTACATATGTGCACGGTCGTGCCCATCTCTCTCACCGTCGGCGCGAACCGTATCGTCCCGACGGTCGCAATCCCGCATCCGCTGGGCAACCCGGCTCTCTCCCACGAGGAAGAGCACGACCTGCGCAAAAAGCTGGTCGGCAGAGCGCTCAAGGCTCTGGAAACGCCCGTGGACGGACAGACAGTATTCGAGGAATAAGAAATGGCAAAACAGTATGACATCGTGATCATCGGCGCGGGTCCCGCAGGACTTGCGGCAGGACTGTATGCGGGCAGAGCCCGTATGTCCACGCTCATCATCGAGAAGGAGAAGGACGGCGGACAGATCGTGCAGACCGCGGAGATCGAAAACTATCCCGGCGGCCTGGAGACCGAATCCGGTCCGTCCCTCGTAGCGCGCTTCGCGGCGCAGGCAGAAAAGTTCGGCTGCGAAAAAGTGCTGGACACTGTAAAGGAAGTCGAACTGGAAGGCCCGGTCAAGAAGATCGTCTGCAATAAGGAGACGTACGAGGCCAAGGCCGTCATCATCGCTTCCGGCGCGTCGCCGGCCCTGATCGGCTGCCCGGGCGAAGCGGAGTTCACCGGCAAGGGCGTATCCTACTGCGCGACGTGCGACGCTGCGTTCTTCGAGGACTTCGAAGTCTTCGTGGTCGGCGGCGGCGACGCGGCAGTAGAAGAAGCTATGTACTTGACAAAATTCGCGAGAAAGGTCACCATCATTCACAGAAGGGACGAACTGCGCGCGGCCAAGTCCATCCAGGAGAAAGCGTTCAAGAACGAAAAACTGGAATTCATGTGGAACACGGTCGTCAAGGAACTCAAGGGCGACGGCATCTTGAGCTCCATGGTCGTGGAAAACGTCAAGACCGGCGAGCAGACCGAGATCGTTGCCGACGAGGACGACGGCATCTTCGGCGTGTTCGTGTTCATCGGCTTCAAGCCCGCTACGGCGGTGTTCGAAGGCAAGGTGGAGATGGAGCGCGGCTACATCGTCACCGACCAGGAGATGCGCACGAACGTACCCGGCGTTTACGCCGCAGGCGACTGCCGGGTCAAGGAACTGCGCCAGGTCGTGACCGCTGCGGCAGACGGCGCCATCGCCGCCTGGCAGGCAGCCCGTTACGTCGACGAATTGGAATAGGAGGAAAGCAATGCTGGAAGTAGATAAGCTTACATTCGAAGAAGAAGTGCTGAAGGCGGAAGGCTACGTTCTCGTAGACTTCTACGGAGACGGCTGCGTTCCCTGCGCTGCCCTGATGCCCCACGTACACGCTCTGGCGGATCAGTACGGCGATAAGATAAAGTTCTGCGCCCTGAATACCTCCAAAGCGAGAAGACTGGCCATCGGCCAGAAGGTCCTGGGCCTGCCCACCATCACCGTGTATAAGGACGGCGAAAAGGTGGAAGAACTGGTCAAGGACGACGCCACCGCCGAAAACGTAGCGGCGATGGTTCAGAAATATATCTAGATTGCACGGGGCAGAGCCCCTTGTAATAGCACCCTGTAAAACGGAAAAGGAGGAATGTAGAATGGCTATCTTAAAGGATAAGAAAGTCATCATCATCGGAGACCGCGATGGCATTCCGGGTCCTGCGATCGCCGCATGCGCGGAATCTGCCGGAGCAGAAGTCGTCTTCGCTTCGACAGAGTGCTTCGTCTGAACGGCCGCAGGTGCCATGGACCTGGAAAACCAGAAGAGAGTCAAGGAGTTCAGCGAACAGTACGGCCCCGAAAACGTTGTCGTTCTCTTAGGCGCAGCCGAAGGAGAGGCAGCGGGACTGGCAGCCGAAACCGTTACGCTGGGCGACCCCACTTTCGCAGGTCCTTTGGCGGGAGTCTCGTTGGGACTCACTGTTTATCACGTATGTGAACCCGAAGTCAAAGCTGAATTCGATCCGGACGTCTATGACGAACAGATCTCGATGATGGAGATGGTACTCGATGTGGATGATATCTGCAGCGAGATGAATGCCATCAGAGACCAGCTTTAACCGAACCGGTTAGCAGGCAAGACAAGCGGCGGGCGAGGCAAAAAGGCCCGTCCGCCGCTCGTGTTTTTTGAAAGGAACTGTATTATGAGCTACAGTGTGATCAAGGGAGCGGGATACATCCTGGTCCACGTGCCCGGCATGGTGATGCATCACGGCACGACCCAGACTACCGAAAAAGTCGTCAATCCCGGCTCCGATTATCTGAAGGAACTTCCTTCCCACATGCGGTCCTACGAGGACTGCCTGGCGTATCCGCCAAACCAGACGTATATCGGCAATCTGCCGATCGACGATCTGGCGGAGATCCCTGAACCCTGGGCGGACAAGAAGGTCGAAAAGCCTCAGCGCTACGGCAAATTCGGCGAGATCATGCCCGAAGACGAATTCATCCTGCTGATGCAGGCCTGCGACGTTTTCGACCTGGTGCGCCTCGATAAGGCGTTCGTCGAAAAGACGCTGCCGAAACTGCAGGAGCATCCTCTTATGGACGAGCATATCCTCGGCCTGATCAAGGAAGGGGACGATGCCGCCGAGATCGGAAATGCCGTCGAGGAAGGCGCGGAAGCGCTGATCTTCGAAGACAAAACCGTCGGCTGCGTTAAGAGAGCTCACGACGTCGACGTCAACCTGAGCGCCCACGTCATGTTCGAGAACCTGGTCTCTAAGGCTTCCGAAGTCCTGTCCGTGCTGCACCTGGTCAAGAACGCAGGAATCGATGCTGCGGATGTGGATTACATGATCGACTGCAGCGAAGAAGCCTGCGGCGACATGAACCAGCGCGGCGGCGGCAACTTCGCGAAAGCTGCCGCGGAGATCGCGGGTCTCGTGAACGCCACGGGCAGCGATACGAGAGGATTCTGCGCGGGTCCCGCCCACGCCATTATGGAAGCGGCGTCCCTCGTCAAGGCCGGAACGTTCAAGAACGTCGTCGTGGCAGGCGGCGGATGTACCGCCAAGCTGGGCATGAACGGCAAGGACCACATTAAGAAGGGTCTGCCTATCCTGGAAGACTGCCTCGGCGGTTTTGCGGTCCTCGTTTCTGAGAACGACGGCAAGAGTCCGGAGATCAACACGGATATCGTCGGCAGACACAGAGTCGGCACCGGATCCGCGCCGCAGGCTGTCATCGGGTCCCTCGTGACCGATCCTCTGGCAGAAGCCGGCATGACCATCCTCGACGTGGACAAATATTCTCCCGAGATGCAGAATCCGGACATCACGAAGCCTGCAGGGGCTGGCGACGTGCCGGAATCCAACTATAAGATGATCGGCGCCCTGGGCGTCAAACTGGGACAGATGGAACGCAAGGACCTGCCCGGTTTCGTCAAGGAGCACGGCCTGAAGGGCTACGCGCCCACGCAGGGTCACATTCCCTCCGGCGTGCCTTATCTGGGCTATGCCAGAGAGAGCATCATGGCAGGAAAGACGAAGAACGCCATGATCATCGGCAAGGGGTCTCTGTTCCTTGGCCGCATGACCAACCTGTTCGACGGCATCTCGTTCCTCGTCCAGGCCAATACGAAGAAGGACGAAAAGAAGGCGGCTGCGCCTGTCAAGGTGCCCGTCATCGGCATCGCGGCGGCAGGTTATGAACTCGATCCGCAGAATCTGGTGGACGCTGTGGAATTCGCGGCGAACAAGGGCTGCAAGGCCGTTATCATCGACGGAGAGGACTGCCACGCCAAGATGGAAGCCATGCTGAAGAGCGGCGAGATCGACGGCGCGGTCACGTCCCACTATCCGTTCCCGATCGGCGTTTCCACTGTCGGACGCGTCATCACGCCCGCGCTGGGCAAGGAGATGTTCATCGCCTGCACGACGGGCACCAGCTCCACGGACAGAGCGGAAGCCATGGTGAAAAACGCGATCTACGGCATCATCGCGGCGAAAGCCTGCGGCATCGAAGATCCGACTGTCGGCATTCTGAACGCGGACGACGCCAGAAGATGCGAGAGGGCGCTGCTCAAACTGAAGGAAAACGGCTATACGTTCCGGTTCGCGGAATCCTGCAGGGCGGACGGCGGCTACATGATGCGCGGCAACGACGTGCTGAGAGGAACGCCCGACGTGCTGGCCTGCGACCCGCTCACAGGCAACCTGATGATGAAGATGTTCAGCTCGTTCAATACGGGCGGAACGTTCGAAGCCAGCGGCTACGGCTACGGTCCGGGCATCGGCGGCAACTACGGCAAGCTGATCCTGATCATATCCAGAGCTTCCGGCGCTCCCGTCATTGCCAACGCAGTGCAGTACGCCAGCCAGCTGGCGGCAGCGAACTGGCTGAAGATCTCCGGGGAAGAACTCAGAAAGGCGCAGAGAGCCGGACTGAACGACGTTCTGGAAGAGATGCGCACCGAAGGCAAGCACGCGTTCGAGAAACCCGCGGCCAAGGTCAAGGCTCCGGAAAAGGAAACTGTGACGGTAGATATCCACGGCGTGGAAGTCACGGATATCGACGCGGCGGTCGAGTCGCTGTGGGAGAAGGGCATCTATGCCGAATCCGGCATGGGCTGCACCGGTCCCGTCGTCATGGTGAACGAAGCGAAGGCGGAAAAGGCAGCCGAGATCCTGAAAGAAAAGGGCTTTATCGCGTAAAGTTTTTGTGCTAAAATTATATCGTAACAGGGGTGCTGAACCGCAAAACGCGGTTCGGCTGAGAACATACTCTTTTACCTGATCCGGGTAATGCCGGCGTAGGGAGCATATTCTGTATTGTCATTTACCGCACCTCTGGCCCCAGAGGTGCGGTATTTTCGAGAGGATTTTATGAACAACACAAGTAAAACGAGGGCTCTGGCGGAATGCGCCGTCCTCATCGCCTTGGGCACGATCCTTGCCCAGATCAAGATCTACGAAATGCCCAACGGAGGCAGCATAACCGCGGCTTCCATGGTGCCGTTTGTCCTCATCTCGCTGCGGCACGGTCCGCGGTGGGGCATGCTTTCCGGTTTCGCCAACAGCCTGCTGCAGATGCTGCTGGGCGGTCTGTGGCCTACGCCGGCCGGAACGGCGACCGCTATGGCGTTGGAAGTGGTGCTGGATTATCTGGTCCCGTTCAGCGTCTTAGGACTGGCCTGGTTTTTCGCGAAGCCTTTCGGAGAAAACCGGAAGATGCAGGGCATCCTGTTCGGAACGTTCTGCGTCTGTGTGCTGCGTTTCCTGGCGCATTTCTTTTCGGGGATCATCGTATGGGGTTCGATCACGGAAGACGGGATCGGCGCAGTCATTTATTCGCTGACGTACAACGGCAGCTTCATGGCGGTGGAGACTGTCATTACGATCGTCGTCATCGGCCTGCTGTACAAGAGCGCGCCGAAACTGTTCAAAGCGATGGAATAAAAGGGATTTCTCAAATACCGGAAAGAGCACGCGGGGACAGTCCCCATGTGCTCTTTTTTATGCTATAAATCCGTCTGCTGTCACCAAAAAGATGATATACTGTATTTGTATCAGTATGCATTTTCGTAAGTGAGGAAGACAGCTATGGAATGGCGCATCGCGATCGTGGACGACTTGAAAATGGATAGGGAACGTCTGCAGAAGGACGTCGTGAAATGGTACGCGCAGCAGGAGATCGACGCAACAATCAGCGTATATGACAGCGGCGCCGCCATGCTTCGCGAGTTCTCGAAGGACCGTTTTCAGATCGCGTTCCTGGATATCCGCATGGACGACATGACAGGCATCCAGTTGGCAGAACAGCTGCGCAAGGAAGATACGAACCTCCTGATCTGCTTCCTTACGACTTCCCGGGAATACGCGTTCGACGCGTTTCCCATCCATCCCTTCGATTACCTGATCAAACCTTATAAGGAAGAACAACTGAATCACGTGCTGGCAGAAGCTCAGCGCGTTCTGTCCGGCAGCGAGCCGGAGATCGCGGCCAAGTCAGGCAAGGTGGAAGTTCAGGTCACATACAGCCAGATCGTATCCGTGATCTCTCAGGGTCACGCTGTGCTGTTCCGGCTGACTGACGGAAGTTCCGTCCGGGGACTGCGCACGTTCGGCGAAACGGAGCAGACGCTGACCGCGGACGAGCGCTTCCTGCTCTGCAACCGGGGAATTCTTGTCAATATGGACCACGTCGCGTCCCTGAACGGAGAAGTTTTTCTGATGGATGACGCCAGCAGTTTTCCGCTGCGTACGAAAAACCGTTCGGAACTGATCCGCCAATTCTCCCAGTATCAGATCACGCGGATGAGGAGGGGCAGACGATGAACGAGCTTTTTGTGCGTCACGCTCTCGAATTATCGATCAGCATTCCCGCCGCTATTATGGCCTTTTTGCCGGTAAGGAAAAACGTGAGGTTCCACTGGCCTGTTATGATGCTGCTGTCGGGGTCATTCCTCATCGCGTTCATGCTGCTCGGCGCGCTGGTCTGCGTACGGTTCGACGTATCGACCAGCTTCGTGCTGCTGCCTCTGCTGCTTTTGTGCTTCGAGGTCTTTACGCTGGTCGTAAAACTCGAATTGTCGAAAAAGATCTTCTGTTTCTTAAACGCCTGCATGCTCTGCTTCTTTACGACGGTATATGCGGTCTTTATCACAGCGCCTATAGAGCCGAACGAAGGTCCCTTTACGGTCAGGTCTTCCCTGATCTGTATGGGACTTACATTTCTCGTTTTGATTCTTTTCTATAAGACTCTGTCGGTCAAACTGCCTTATCTTCTGAACGAAGAACGCCTGAACCGCAGCTGGTGGGCTCTGTCGATCGTGCTGATCATCCTCTGTTCGGTTTTCTTATACATCAACCCCGAAAACCTTGAGATGGTCCGCGTAGGCAGAGTCCGTTCCTTCGGCCTGATCACGCTGGCGCTGTATCCTGTCGCGGTCTATCTGCTGTATCACCTGTATTGGTGGACGACTGTGCGCCTGAACGAAAACGCGCAGATCAAACAGGAGAACACCGTGCTCAATATGGAGCAGAAACGCTATGAGGAACTGCGCAGTTACATGGACGAGACCCGTACGCTGCGGCACGATTTCCGTCAGCATATCCGGGTCATCACAGAGCTCGCGGCAAATGAGAAATATGACGAGCTGAAGGACTATACCAAACAGTTTGCCGGGATC
This sequence comes from Bacillota bacterium, assembly GCA_017412505.1. Taxonomy (GTDB): domain Bacteria; phylum Bacillota; class Clostridia; order Peptostreptococcales; family Anaerovoracaceae; genus RUG11894. The sequence goes on from JAFPXN010000078.1 coordinate 49,825, forward strand.
TTAAAGAAAGGCTATACGCCGTTCTGCGCGAACATGGCTGTAGATGCGGTCGCGTCGCATTACGCAGGCCTTGCGGAATCCCAGAGCACGAAGATGGAATGGGATCTTCGCCTGCCGAAAGAGTTGCCCGTTCCGGAAGTCGAATTCTGCGCCATGCTCGGCAATCTGCTGGAGAACGCGCTGAACGCCACTGAAAAAGTAACGGAAGAAAAACGCAGGATCGACGTAGTGTCCAGCATGCTTTCGGATACGATGCTGGGTCTTAGTGTCACCAACCCATACGTCGGTAAAGTCCGTTTTGACCGGGATCATCTGCCTGTTTCGCGGGTCCCCGGACATGGCGTGGGCATGCCGTCCGTTGCGGCGACTGTCAAGCGCTATAACGGCAATATGGATATCACAGCGAAGGACGGGATCTTTTCCGTCAATATCATGCTATACCCCAATGCAGAAAGGATGAGTGGAGCCAATGAACGAGAAAATGAAAACTGACAGGATGCAGCAGTTCGAGATCTTCAGGAGAGTCGAAAAGGAGGCGGAGCGCTTTTTCGCCCAGCGCGAGACCGGCAAGGCTCTTCCCGTCTGGGAAAGACGTCCGCTCCGAAAGATCGGAGAACAGGGACTCGGCACGGAAGCTGCCATCGACCTGTTTGTAAAGGAATACAGCGAAGGATTGGCCCTGAACAGCGGACCGCGTTTCTTCGGATACGTGATCGGCGGCGTGACCCCCGCAGCCCTGGCAGGCGACTGGCTGACTTCCCTGTACGACCAGAATGCCTTCGGCGAGATGGACTGCATGGACCGCCAGATCGAAGACGAAGCGATCGAAGGCCTGAAGGATCTGCTCGGACTGAGATCCGACTTCACCGGTTCGTTCACGTCCGGCGCCACCATGGCGACGACGAACGCGCTGGCCTGCGCCAGAGAATGGGCGGCAGCCAAACAGGGAAAGAGCGCGAACGACGGTATTTACGGGCTCGAAAGACCTGTCGTCCTTTCCGCGTTTGCCCATGCTTCGATCTATAAGGGCCTGTCCCTCCTGGGTCTGGGCCGCAACAGCATCGTCGAATACGGCAAGCTTCCCGGCAGAGACGCCGGCGACATGGCGAAACTGGAAGAACAGCTGAAGAAGTCAGGAGATAGACCCGTGATCGTCATCGCGAACATGGGCACCGCCAACAGCGGCGATATGGACGATCTGCGTGCGATCGCAGACCTGAAGAAAAAGTACGGCTTCTGGCTGCACGTGGACGGCGCCGTAGGTTCCATGGCCATGGCATCTCCGAAGTACAGACCGCTGTTCGACGGCGCGGAGGAAGCGGACAGCTTTACGATCGACGGACACAAGTGGGTCAACATGAATTACGACTGCGCCATCGCCATGATCCGCAAAGAACACCGCGAGATGCAGTACCGCACCTACGCGCAGAGCACCGACGTGCAGGATCACTGGACGGAGAACACGGCGATCGAGCATCTGGGCAACGAAGGCAGCCGCCGTTTCCGCGCGCTGGCTGTCTGGATGAACCTGATGGCGTATGGCAAG
>JAFPXN010000079.1 GCA_017412505.1 Bacillota bacterium
GCTCGGAAAGATCGAGGGCGAAGGCTATTTCTACAGAGCGTTCGAAGAGCTGACGAAGATGGGGATGCCCCCCGTCGCGGCGACAGAGAACTGGATCGATCAGGAGACCGGCGACTTTTATTTCGCGTTCCCGGTAAAGAAACTGTAAGAACGTCTTAAACGAAGAAAAACCCCCGGGATCGTCCGGGGGTTTTGATATGGTAAAATATGGTAATTTAGTAGCCCAACGTCTCTCCGGTCAGAACGACCTCCATCTCGGTCCCCTCCATGGCGTGCATGTAGATCACCATAGCGTTGCAGATGCGGTCCGGGCTGCTGCAGTCGTAGCATTTATCCCCTTTCACCGCGCACGGCGTTCTGCATTCGAGAAACGCCGCGTTCTTTGGACTTGCAACGTTCCTGGCCCTTTCGACCGCTTCGTCCAGCGTCGGCATCACCTTGTTTTCACTGAAGATAAAGTACACTTTCTTATGGCCGAACAGCGAGCTGCCGACGCGGTTGCCTGTGCCGTCGATGTTCACGAGCGTACCGTCTTCCGCGGCGCCGTTCACGGAGAGCAGAAAAACGTCCGTCCGCAGCGTATCCAGCGCAGCTTCGTTGAACGTCAGTTCCTTCGGCCGGTACTTCATCTCCGGGCTGAAGCAGGTGTTGTTCTCTGCCAGCCGGTCGACCAGGTCCAGCTCTTCGATCGTCGCGGATCCGCCGAAGCCTACCGTACAGCCCTTCACCTGGCTGCAGACGTAATCCGCGGCTTCTTTTCCGGTGGCGAAATAGCGCGCTTTGTATCCTTTGTTTTCGAGGGCTTTCAGAAACTTCTCTCTGTCGTACATTTGTGCGGTGCCTTCCTTTCTATTTATAATGTTTCACGTGAAACATTCATCTTTTCAAACAACTCTTCCGCGAAACGCTTTGCGCCTTCGATGGCTTCGGGCGTCTGCATGTCCGGCATACCGTCGACGTCTCTTACGGAGTACAGGCCGGCGTAGTCCCAGTGACAGTGTTTGCAGAGCCTGCGGATGCCGGTCTCGAACGGATCGTTTGCATAGTCCGCTTTGTAGCCGTGCGTCGTGAGCAGCGCTACGGTCAGTTTTGGGATCAGCTGCCCGGTCGCGCTTCTGTAATACTTGTTCAGCGCATAGTGCCGGTCCAGCAGCGCCTTCATGTGCGAAGGACAGTACCAGGAGAAAATAGGCGCAGCCAGAACGAGAAGGTCCGCTTCTCCGGCGCGGCGCCAGATCTCTTCCGCGTCATCCTTCTGAACGCAGCCGTATTCTCCCTGGACGTCCTGGCACGTATAGCACTCGACGCAGGGCTCTATCTTATAGTCCGCCAGAAAGACGTCGTCCACCTGTGCGCCTAGCTCCGCCAGCCTCCGGCGGAAAGGCTTCAGCACTTCTTCCGTATTGCCGCCGCGGCGCGGGCTTCCGTTGATAATGCAGATCTTCATAACGCACCTCCGTTGTCCCTATAATACCACAGATCGACCGGTTCGCAAACATTGAAATTTCAACATTTCTAAAAAATGTTTCACGTGAAACCAAAATAGTGATAGCGCGGGGTTATGATCTATAGTATAATACATTTATCAATAGACACTGCAACAACATTTCAGGGGGAATAATTGTAAAAATATGGGAAAAGCAATCGCAATTTTCAATCAGAAGGGCGGCGTCGGGAAGACGACCACGAACATCAATCTGGCGGCTTGCCTGGCCATGCGGGGCAAGAAGATCCTCGTTCTGGACATCGACCCGCAGGGGAACACGACCAGCGGCCTGGGCATCGCCAAGAAAGGGCTGGAGTATACCAGTTACGATCTGTTCGTAAGAGACGGGCTGAACGCTGCAAATACCATCATCCATACGAATTTTAAGAATCTGGACATCATCCCGGCCAGCGTGGATCTGGCGGGAGCGGAGATCGAGCTCGTGCGGATCTCCGGCAGGGAAAAGCGCCTGAAGGTCGCGCTGGACCAGGTCAGAGACCAATACGACTATATCTTCATCGACTGCCCGCCTTCCCTGGGCCTGCTTACGCTGAACGCCCTGACGGCTGTGGACAGCGTGCTCATCCCGATCCAGTGCGAGTTCTACGCTCTGGAAGGGGTCAGCCAGCTGGTCTCCACCGTGGACCTCGTTCGCAAGAGCCTGAACCCGAAGCTGCGCATCGAAGGCGTGATCCTGTCCATGTTCGACGGCAGAACGAATCTGTCGCTGCAGGTCGTGGAAGAAGTGAAGCGCTATTTCGGCAGCAAACTCTATTCTACGGTCATTCCCAGAAACGTGCGTCTGGCGGAGGCGCCCAGTTACGGGCTGCCCATCACGTCCTATGACCCGCGTTCCAAGGGCGCCAAGGCTTATCAGGCCTTCGCGGAGGAATTTCTGAGCACGGAGGCAAGAAATGGCTAAGAAACCCGGCGGCCTCGGACGGGGCCTGGGCTCGCTTTTCGGCGAAATGGACGTCGATCTGTCCGTTCTGGACCCTGCGGAGATCAGCATCGAACCGCAGGCAGAATCGAAAAAGCCCGCAAAGAAAAGTCCGAAAGTGAAAACAAAGACGGAAGACGCCGGCAAAGAACCGGCGGAGACCGTCGTATTTGTAAGTCTGGACGACATCCGCCCCAACAGCGCGCAGCCCCGTAAGGTCTTCGACCAGGAGGCGCTGCAGGATCTGGCGGCATCGATCCGCGAGCATGGCGTCATCCAGCCCGTGCTGCTGCGTCCCGCGAAGACCGGCTTCGAGCTGGTCGCGGGCGAACGCCGCTGGCGCGCGGCAAGGCTGGCCGGGCTGAAGCAGATCCCGGCCATCGTACGCGAGCTGACAGACCGCCAGAACATGTTCTACGCGCTGATCGAGAACATGCAGCGCGAGGACCTGAACAGCATAGAAGAAGCCCGCGGCATGGAAGAGATGATGAGCGCCTTCGGCCTGAACCAGGAAGAGACGGCGAAGACGATCGGCAAGTCCCGCTCCTACGTGACGAACGCCCTGCGTCTGCTGCGCCTGCCGCAGGACGTGCAGGACATGGTGATGGACGGAAGGCTTTCCGCGGGTCACGCCAGGGCGATCGCTGGTCTGGAAGGCGAAGCGCTGCAGCTGGAAGCCGCAGTGAAGTGCGTCGAAAACGGCTGGTCCGTGCGACAGGTCGAAAGTTACACCGGCGAGCAGAAGAAGCCCGCGAAGCGCAGAAAATCAAAGCTTTTGGGCAAGAACAAAGACCGGGATCTCGCTGCTGTGGAGCAGCAGGTGACCGAGGCGCTGGGCACGAAAGTGCGCATCCGCGGCACGGAGAAGAAGGGCAAGCTGGAGCTGGAATATTACAGCCGCGGCGAACTGGAGCGCCTGATCGAGATCCTGTCTTCCGCGCAATAACGGCACAAGAGGACAGGTACAATGTGTTGCCCTTGAACGGTCTTCGGCCCGTTATAGGAATCAGAAAATGCTTTTATTGAGAGGCATTCCATATGCAGGGCTCGGGTCTCGCTTCCGCTACCTCTGCTCGCAGCGGTTCTAAGCTCTGGCATCGTCCTGTGGACTCGCCAATCGCTAAGAACCGGCGGCATTCACATGGCCCTCGCCCTGCATATGGAATGCCAGTTAAAAGCCTGCCTTCAAATTGTTTTTACTGACAAGTGATCCGCTATTTGCTGAGGGTTGGTCGACAGGACCCCGAAGCATGATCTGGAACGCGAAACCATCGTTTATGGAAATAAAAAAACTCGGACAATTCGATATCGCTGTGATCGGGGCCGGCCATGCGGGATGCGAGGCGGCCCTTGCTTGTTCGCGCCTGGGGAAAAAGACGATCGTCTTCTCCATCAACCTCGAAGCCGTCGCCAACATGTTCTGCAACCCGGCCATCGGCGGCACGGGGAAGGGTCATCTCGTAAGGGAGATCGACGCGCTGGGCGGCGAGATGGGGCTTTGCATCGACAAGACCTTCATCCAGAGCCGCATGCTGAACACGGCCAAGGGCCCCGCGGTGCACTCGCTGCGGGCGCAGGCCGATAAGGTGCGCTATCACGACGAGATGAAACACACGCTGGAACTGCAGGAAAACCTGCTGCTGCGGCAGGGCGAAGTCATCGATATCGACTTCGGGCAGCTGGACGTGCCGGGCGTTGGAATTTCAAGCGAAAGAAAGGTCCGCGGCGTGCTGCTGCGTACCGGAGCCTATTACGGATGCAAGGCCTGCGTCATCGCGACGGGCACGTTTTTAGGCGGCAAGATCTTCATCGGCGACAGCGTCGTGGAGAGCGGCCCGAACGGACTGTCTCCCTCGCAGATCCTGGCGGAAAATCTGAAGAAAGACGGCTTTGCGCTGCGCCGGTTCAAGACCGGCACCCCCGCCCGGGCGCTGCGGCAGAGCATCGATTTCTCGAAGATGACCGTGCAGCATGGCGACGAGCACGTCGTACCGTTCTCCTTTATGAACGACAATCTCGACAAGGAGCAGGTCGACTGCTGGCTGACGTACACGAACGCGGACACCCACGAGCTGCTGCGGGCGAATTTCTCGCGCTCCGCGCTGTTCGGCGGGCAGATAGAAGGGGTGGGGCCCCGTTACTGCCCGTCCATCGAGGATAAGGTGAACCGCTTCGCGGACAAGGAACGCCACCAGTGCTTCGTGGAGCCGGAGGGGCTGTCCACGGAGGAAATGTATCTGCAGGGCATGTCTTCCAGTATGCCGGAAGACGTGCAGATCGGTTTTTATAAAACCATGCCGGGCCTGGAGAATCTGGAAGTCGTGCGTTCGGCCTACGCCATCGAGTACGACTGCATCGACCCGCTGGACATCAAGCTCAACCTGGAGCACCGGGAGTTCCCCGGAGCTTTTTGCGCGGGTCAATTCAACGGCAGTTCCGGTTACGAGGAGGCGGCGGCCCAGGGCCTGATGGCAGGTATCAACGCGGCGCTGTGGCTCGACGGCAAAGAACCCTTCGTCCTGGACCGTTCGCAGGCCTACATCGGCGTGCTGATCGACGACCTCGTCACCAAGGGCACGAACGAGCCTTACCGCATCATGACGAGCCGCGCGGAGTACCGCCTCGTGCTGCGGCAGGACAACGCCGACGCCCGTCTGACCCCGCTGGGCCGCAGGATCGGCCTCGTCAGCGACGAGCGCTGGGCGCGGTTCACGAAGTCGCAGGAAGCCGTGGACGCGGAATTGGCAAGGCTCCGCACGGTCACCGTATCGCCGGCGGACGCCAACGGCTGGCTGCAGGAGCTGGGTTCCGCGCCGCTGGAGAACCGCTGCAGCCTGGCGGAGCTCCTGAAACGCCCGGAGGTCTCGTACGACGGACTGGCGGCCATCGATCCGGACCGCCCTGCGCTGGACGCCC
>JAFPXN010000006.1 GCA_017412505.1 Bacillota bacterium
ATTTTGTTCTCAAAACATAACTTCGCATATTTGAGTTTAGTTTCATTAGGTATCTTGGCTCCTTTTCTCCCCATATGAATACTCCCTTCATGATTAACAGTGATTTTCTTTTTCACTGTCTCTCATAAAGGGAGCATATCAGGCCGTCCGGAGTTCTTTTCTTATCGTCTGTTTATGCGGTTCCTACGCTTTTGAGCTTCTCCCGAAGCGCCAGCAGGTCCGGGTTCTGTTCCCCGAAGGACTGTTCCATCACGACTTCCAGTTCTTCATAGACGCGTCGTGCCTCATCCTTCTTTCCTTCCAGCATGGCCAGATCACCAATGGCCTCCTGTGCCCAGAACGTCTGGCGGTTTTCTTTTCCGTTGAACCGGATATTGAGCTGCACAGACTCTTCCAGAGCCTTCTTGGCCCCTTCGTGATCACCCAGATGCATACGGCACTTGCCGATATTCGTCAGAGAGCAGGCGCTGTTCGGGTTATCCGGACCGGACATGGCGTCGTAGATCTTTTTGCTTTCCTCCGCGTATTTTAGTCCGTTCTCATAGTCTTCCATCTTCAGGTACATACTGCTCATCTCAAAAACAGCGTTGCAGTAATAACCTTTCTTGCCGCACTTTTCCGTACTGATGCGGATGGACTCCTCGAAGCAAGCCTTCGCCTTTTCATAGTCTCCCCGCAGATAGGCGCAGCGGCCCACCTTTTGGTACGCGTTGGAGAGCTGGTCCCACTGGGTGTATCCGCTGTCCCCGCGGATCGCCTTTTTCTGACATTCCAGACCCTCTTCGTAATACGGCTCCGCATGGATATCATCTCCGCTGTTGTGATAGCAGCCGCCGAGATAATTCGCCGCGATGCCGATCTTTTCATGATCTTCAGGAAAATGCGCTTTGGTGTATGTCAGGAAACGGTGACCCAGCTCGATGGAAAGCGCGTATCTGGCGCAGATCCAGGCGTTGTTCTCCAGGTAGCTGAATTCCGTCCAGAGTTCCGGGATTGGGTCGTAATAGTCGCGGATGATCTTTGCGTAGAGCGGCCAAAGCCTTACCCTTTCTTCCAGATTATTGAACCACAGACTTCCGACTTCCCGCCACAGGCCGGCGATGTAGGTCTTTCCATTCTCTACGCAGGGGTGCAGCTGTTCCCGTACGACGTCCGCGATCACGGGATGCATGCTCAGAACGTCCGTGTCTTCATCGATCTGCAGCCAGCTGTGGGCGACCAGATCGTTGATCTCGTCGAAAGACTCCAGCCGGCAGATATCGTAGAACAGCCCGGTATCGATACCTGTGTACGGAACCATGGCCATCCAGCGCAGGATCTGCTCGCTCTCCGCAGGAAGACCGGAAAAGACAAACAGCCGCTTGATATACTCATAGGCTGAGCCTTGGACTTCGCTGCCGTCCCGCTTGACTTTCTCCTTCAGATTCGTCTGCAGGCCGCCGGACTGCAGCAGTTCCCGCATCTGCAGCGGATTGCGGCGGCTGGCTTTCATCTGTCTGGCAATAAGTTCGACCGTGAACGTATGGCAGCCCACCATACGTATCATCTCGTCGATGACCGGCAGATCTTCCGGCTTGGGCGTCTTTCCCCAGGAGGAGACGAACAGTGTCCGCACGGTATCGAAATCGGCGATGGGACCGATGGTCATCACCGGATAGTCTTCGTGTTCGTTGCGCGTCGTTATCAGCAGATGCGCCTTTGTGTTGGCAAGATCCGCGAAATGAGGATCGTCGTCCACGTCGTAGTTGTCCAGAATGAAAAGCGTCCGTTCTGAAACGATCCTGCGGAGCGCTTCCATCTTGCGGTCAAAGAACTGTTCTTCTGTTTCGCTGTTCAGATCCCGCGGCGGCAGATTCTCGATCAGGACGCCGTCTCCGCTCACAAGGTCGAAGATACTGCCCTCATACCCAAGGAACAGGACTGTGTCGTAGCGGTCATGATACTTTGCCGCATAGGACTTTGCGATCTCGGACTTTCCGATGCCGCCCATGCCGCGCAGGAACAGCGTTCCCTCCTGCGGCAGCTGTTCCGCGATCTCTTCCAGCTCCTGTTCCCGCCCCAGGAAATTCGGCCGGGGCCAGACCATGTGCTCAGTCAGTTTCAGTCTGCGCGCATTCCGGTAGACTACGTCTTCCTCGTTCAGATGCCCGATCCGGTGGATCAGTTCTCCGATACGCTGTTCGATGGGAGGCACGGAAGCATCCACCCAGTGGCAGGGTCCCAGATGATACTCAAGCGCCGCAGAGAGGTCCGTAAGGTCCACTCTGAACGGGATGATGTACTCACAGGTCTTCGTCGCGGCGCAGACTTCCTTGATCACTTAGCCTGATTCGATCGCATGTTCACCCATGATGACCACGCAGACGTCTGCCTTACCCAGGGCATCCATGATCTTTTCTTCCCAATTCAGGTGGTCGATATCCCGCGGCGCAAACCAGTACCGGATGCCCGCTTCTTCAAACCGGCGGCACATCAGCAGCGCCAGAGGCGTATCCTTGGTCGAATAGGATATAAAAACGAGATGATCCATATTACCAAGCCTCCTATCTCAGGCTATCCGCTTTCTCTCTGACCCTGACCGTCAGCGGATTCTTCTCACCAAAGTACTTATCCAGATCCATCAGCATCGCGTTCAGTTCCGCAGCAGCGCCTTCGCGGTCCCCCCTGGCAAGAAGGCTGTCTGCGATCGATTCTCTGCAATCCATCGTCTGCAGATTCGCAGCTCCGTAATGCTTCATGCAGATCTCCAGAGCTTTCTGCATATATTCGTCCTCTTTTGCGTAATCTTTCAGCCCGCTGTAACAAAGGCCCATGCCGAGATAGTAATTGCCGAATGCGACCGTTTCGTGTCCGAAACTTTCGATATTTTGCCGGCAGCACTGCTCTTCCAGTTCGATGGATCTTTCGTAATTTCCCTTCAGACGCTCTACGCGGGCCAGGTCGTGGATCAGATCGGTATACTGATCCGGATATTTGCGCCCGGGCAGGAATATTTTTCTGGCGAGCAGATCGTCATACAACTCGACAGCCTTCTCATAATATGGCTGCGCAGCTTCCAGGTCGCCCCGCTTGACGGCGCAGCGTCCCACTTTAAAGCAGGCCTGTCCCATCGTCGCCGTGACGGGTCCTCCCAGCTCCATCATATGTTCGAAGGCTTTCCGGTACCAGCCTTCCGCTGTAATGTCATCTCCCGCATTGTGATAAGCCCCGGCCGTGTGGAGCGCGGATCTTCCGGTCTCGTAGTGCGCAGATCCGCACGTCTCGAGCGCATAGC
>JAFPXN010000080.1 GCA_017412505.1 Bacillota bacterium
ATGCGAACGGTCTGATCCAGGACGGTGTAAGAAAAGCGAAGTCAATGACCGCCGAAGATATCGCCGTGGTCATCGCTGCACGCCAGATCGCCGACACGGGCGCCGGAAACAAATCCCGTCTGGAAAGCACAAAGATCGATCCGGTCACGTTGAAAGAACGCGCGGACAAGCTCCTGGCCAGAGATGTATTTCGAGGGCTTTGCGGCAGACAAGCAGCATGCTCAGCCCCAGGTCCAGCATGCAATCCCGCAAAACGATCTCCAGCCCTAACGGGAGAGGTTCTGTGCAGTTCATCCCCTCAACAAAAACAAAACGGCGGACCATCCGGTCCGCCGTTTTCTTATGCCTGTTCGGCAGGGTCACTATTCGAAGTAAGCCTTGGACCATTCCGCCCAGCCCCACTTGCCTGCGCCGTCCATCGGAACGTTCTTCAGGTTCGAGGCGCAGCCTTCGACGCTGGCGTATTCTGCGATGCAGACGTACGGCAGCTCTTCCACGAGGATCTCCTGGATCTCGTCGTAGTAGACCTTGCGCTTGGATTCGTCGGGCTCTGCAACGCCTGCCGCGAGCAGTTCGTCGACTCTGGCGTTGGAATAACCGAAGGAAGCCCAGCCACCGGTGCCTACGCGGGCGCCCAGCGCGGAGGGATCCGGACCGAGGAAGCCGCCCTGCAGTTCGATGGCAAAGCTGTGTTCCACTTCGATCTTGTTCGCCCATGCGTTGTATTCGTACATGTCAGGCTTCATTTCGATGCCGGCCTTTTCGCAGTTCGCCGAGATCAGCTTAGCGGTATCGGCGTTGCCCATGCTCTCGAACGCGGTGATCGTCAGTCCTCTGACGTAGTAGCCGTCCGCGTCCTTCGTATAGCCGGCGTCCTCCAGGACCTTGGACGCGCCTTCGATGTCAAATGCGGGATAGGTCGCGTCGGGGTTGTTCGCCCAGCTCATGTAAGGCAAAGAGCAGTATTCCACGGGATAGACGTTGTTGTACGCCTTTTCGACGATGTCTTCGCGGTCGATGCACATGGCGATCGCCTTGCGCACTGCGACGTCAGCGACCAGTTCGTTCTCCACGTTGAACACGATGCGCTGCGGAGAAGGCAGGATGTTGGGTACGAGACGTACGGTGCTGTCGCCTTCCAGACCCGCGATGGAGTTGAACGGGATGCTGGTGACCCAGTCGAGTTCGCCGTTCAGCAGCGCCTGCATGGCGGTGGCGTCATCGGGAACGATGGAGTAGACGATGGTCTTGATCGCGGGAGCACCGCCGTAGAAGTCTTCATTGGCTTCCAGTACCAGGGAAACGCCGGTGTTGTATTCCTTGAACTTGTACGGAACGGAGCCGACAGGTTCGGCCATGTTGGCATCCCAGCCGGAAGCTTCCAGAACGTGCTTGGGCAGCACGAAGCAGCCGTACCAGCTCAAGTTGGAAACGAAGGCCATGTCGGGAGCGGACAGGTGGAACACCGCGGTGTGCTCGTCGACGGCTTCGATGTCGTCCACGGTCTGCAGCGCGTAGTTCAGCACGCAGGTATCGTTGTCGCGGATATACTCGAACGTGTATTCCACGTCTTCGGCGGTCACGGGCTCGCCGTCATGCCACATGGCGCCTTCCGCCAGGTGGAACGTGATGGTCTGGCCATCCGCGGAGTAATCCCAGCTCTCGGCGAGATCGGGGATGACGTTCGTGTTGGCGTCCAGCTTCGCCAGTCTCTGATAGACGTTCTGCGCCGCAGCGTAGAAGTTATCGTCGGACAGAGTGTCGGGGTTGAAGCTCATGATGTCACCGTACATCTGCAGCACGAGGGTATCGCCTGCTTCAGACGCGGGTTCTCCGCCTTCACCGCCGCCTCCGCCGCTCGTGCATGCCGCGAGGGAACCCATCACCAGCACGAGGACGAGGAGCAAAGATAATGTCTTTTTCATGTTCGTTCTCCTTCCTTAAAGAAAGCAATAATAACCTTATTCTATCGACGCGCCTTTGCAGCCGATGCGGCTGCAGCAGGCGTAATGTCCTTCTCCGAGGTCGACCCGGCCGGGATATGCCCGGAAGCATTCCTCGCAGGCCATGTAGCAGCGCGGGGCGAAGTAGCAGCCCGGACCCGGATCGATGGGCGTCGGGGGCTCTCCTTCCAGCGCGATCGGCTGCCGCTCTTCGTCCGGATCGATGGACGCACAGTTCGAGATGAGCGCCCGGGTATACGGATGCTGCGGGTCGTTGACGACCTGGTCCGCGGTCCCGTATTCCACGACGCGGCCGAGATACATGACCGCGATATGGTCCGAAATATAGCGGGTGAGCGCGATGTCGTGGCTGATGAACGCCACGGCGGCGTCTCTCGAACGGCTGATGTCCTGCAGCATGTGGATGATCTCCGTACGCACAGAAACGTCCAGCATGGAAACGGGCTCGTCCGCCACGATAAACTGCGGCTGCAGGAACATCGCGCGGATGATGGAGATGCGCTGCAGCTGACCGCCGGACAGTTCGTGCGGATAACGGCTCATGATATCCTCCGCCGGCCGCAGGCCGCCCTCTTCCAGACCCTGCAGGCAGATCTGCCGCCTCTCCTCGTCGTTCCTGCCGATCCTGTGGTTCTTCAGCGGCCGCATCAGGATCTTTTCGATGGTGTCCCGCGGCGTAAAGGTGTCGAACGGGTTCTGGAAGACGATCTGCACCTGTCTTCTGAACTGTTTCGGATCTTTCTTCAGCATGGCGCCGGCGTCTGCGCCGTCGATGGTGACGGAACCCTTCGTCGGCTCCTCCAGGCGGGTCAGCAGGCGTCCGAGCGTGCTCTTGCCGCAGCCGGATTCTCCGATGATGCCCAGAACCTCGCCCTTTTCGATGCTCAGATCCACGTCGTCCAGCGCCTTGACCCACTTTTTCGGGGCGCCGGGCCGGGGCAGCTGGTCCGTCTTATGGGGGTACCATTTCGTCAGCCCTTTGATCTCGATATATGCCATCTACAGCACCTCCTTCAGCGCGAAGCACGCCGCACTGTGCCCCGTCTCCACGTCCCGCATGGCAGGACGTTCCTTCAGGCAGCGCTCGCACGCTTTGCTGCAGCGTTCCGCGAACACGCAGCCCTCGTGCAGGATCGACAGATCGGGCAGAGACCCGGGGATGGATTTCAGCTCCCTGATCTCCCCGTGCAGGGACGGGAACGATTCCATCAGCTTCTGCGTGTAGGGATGCGCCGGATCCTTCAGGACTTTGCCGACAGGGCCGAATTCCAGCAGGCAGCCGGCGTACATCACCGCCACCTTGCTGCAGGAGGCGGAGACGACCGACATGTCGTGGGTGATCATGATGCGAGTCATGTGCATGCTTTTCTCCAGACGAACGACTTCGTCCAGGATCTGCCCCTGGGTCACCACGTCCAACGCAGTCGTCGCTTCGTCGAAGATCAGAAGCGAAGGCTCGTGCAGCAGGCTGATGGCGATGGCCACGCGCTGCAGCATGCCGCCGGACATCTCGTGCGGGTACAGGTTGTAGACCCGCTCGGGCAGACCGACCATGCGGAACAGTTCCAAAGAGCGCTCCCGGATCTCCTCCTTCGAAGCCTTCGGCTCGTGCACGTGATAGATATCCTCGATCTGCGTGCGGATGCGGTGCACGGGGCTGAGGGAGTTCATGGCCTTCTGGAACACGATGGAGATGTCCTTCCAGCGCAGGTCCGCGTATTCCTTCTGGGAAATGGAGAGCAGGTCCGTTTCACCTTTGAACAGGCATTTGCCCGTCACGTCGGCGGTCGCTTCCGGCAGCAGGCGCAAGATGCCCATTGCCAGCGTGGATTTTCCGGAACCGGATTCGCCCACGATGCCCAGCGCGTCTCCTTCTTCCAGAGAGAGCGAGACGTCGCGCACGGCGTAGACGCTCTTCTCTTTGTTGCGGTAGGTCACGTTCAGATTCTTAATCTCGAGCAATGCTGCCATCTACTTGCCCCCTCCCTTCCCGAACGAATACTTGGGATTGAGCACGTGGTTCATGCCGTCGCCCAGCAGATAGAAGATGACGACCGTGATGATGGTCGCGATGCCGGCGAACGTGGAGACCCACCAGCCCGTAGTGATATAGTTCTTGCCTGCGTAGATCATCTGCCCCCAGGAAATGATGTTCGGATCGCCCAGGCCAAGGAACGACAGGGATGCTTCCGTCAGGATCGCGCCTGCCATACCGCGCGTCGTATTGGCTACCACGGGGAAGATGCCGTTGGGCAGGATGTATTTCGTCAGGATCTGCAGGCGGGTCTCCCCCAGGGCGACCGCGCTCTTGACGAACGTGCGCTCCCGCAGGGACAGCGCCTGGGCCCGCATCAGCTTCGCGTTGCCGGGCCAGCTCGTAAGCCCGATGACGATCATGACGTTCGTGATGGAATTTCCGAACAGCGCGATCACCAGCAGGACCAGGAAGAACGTGGGGATCATCAGAAACGCGTTGATGCTCTCCGAGATGACGATATCCGTCTTTCCGCCGAAAAAGCCGGCGATGCCGCCCACAAGGATACCGAGGATGGCTGAGATCATGGACGAAATGACCGCAACCTTCAGCGAGGTGCTCGTGCCCTCGATGATCATGGAATAGACGTCCTGTCCCATGTGGTTCGTGCCCAGCAGATGTCCGTCCTGCCCGGGCCTTCCCAGGGAGAGAGAACCGAACTCATGGGCGTCGTGGGTGACCAGCACAGGCGTCAGCGCCACGACCAGAAGCAGCAGCACGATGCCGATCACGCCGGCACGGAACTGCGCGTCGCTTTTGAACCCCTGGAGATACCGGGTCAGTTTGCTTCTCTTGTTTGACTTTGCCATGGCGCGCCTCCTATTCGAAACGGATCCGCGGATCGAACAGCGCGTATACGATGTCCACGAGGATCATGACGAGGGATACGGCCACCGAGACGATCAGATAGATGCCCAGCAGCGTGGGATAGTCTCTCTGGTTGATGGCGGTCATAGTCAGACGGCCCATGCCGGGCCAGGCGAAAACGATCTCGATCAGCGTGACGCCGGTGATCAGGAAAGCCAGCGTGATGCCGAACGTGGTGATCGTCGGCAGGATGGCATTCCGGAAGATGTATTTGCGGAAGATCTTGCCTTCGTCCATCCCGGTCGCGCGCAGCGTCGTGATGAAGTCTTCGTTCGTCACCTGCAGCACGGAGGACTTCGCGATGCGGAAATAGCCCGGCATCGTGATCGCGATCAGGCACAGGCACGGAAGCACCATGTGATACGCGACGTCCGCGACGTACCGCATGCCTGTATAGCCTGCGCGCACGTCTGTCATGGAGCTGGTCGGGAACCACCCGAGCCGGCTCGCGAAGATCAGGATGAGCATCAGGCCGAGCCAGAACGACGGCATGGCGTCCAGCGTATACGCAAACCCGGAGAAGATCGTGTCCCCTATGCCCCCTTCATGGCGGGCGCAGTATATGCCCATGGCCGTGCCGATAAACAGCGCGACGATGGCGGCCGCCACGCCCAGCAGGACGGTCGGGCCGACTTTCTCCGCGATGAGTTTGTTGACGGACTGGTTATACGTGATGGACGTGCCCAGATCCCCCTGCACCGCGTTGCGCAGGTAATTGAAATACTGCACGTACTGGGGCTGGTTCAGGCCCCATTTCTCTTCCAGCGCGGCTCTCAGCTGGGGATCGCTGTTCTCTTTGCCCATCAGGGTCTTGATCGGGTCGCCCGGAGCCGCCTTGATGATGACGAAGTTCAGCGTGAACACCAGCAGGACTGTCAAAAGTCCGCTGAAGATGCGTTTGACGACGTAGCGCTTCATTTCGCGCAGCCTCCCTTCAGATGTTCCAGCATGGCCAGGCCGCTGTGCAGCTGGATGCCGACCATGCTGCGGATGGGAATGACGGAATAGTTCAGATTGGATTCCAGGAAATCCGTGATGGCGTCGAATCCGATCTGCGTCTCCGCGAGGGCGTGGCGCAGTTTATCGATCCTGACGCTCTCCCCTGCCGCTTCCGCCGCAGCCAGCGCGTTCTTGACCGCCCGCAGCAGCATGCCGTAGAGGATCATTTTATAGAAGCGGGCGATGACGGTGCGGTCCAGCTTTTCCGTGACCGTCGCCATCTGCCGAAACGCCGGATCGTCTTTGACGGCGTTCAGTTCCGCGTCGCCCAGACCTTCGCCGGAGAAATCCTTCACGGCCAGCAGAAATGGGTCGTCCGCGGGAAGGCAGTCTTCGGAAAGAGCCAGAAGCCGGCGCAGGTCTTCGTTGTCTTTTCTGCGGGCTTCCGACTCCGCCTGCAGCGCTTCGAGACGGGTCATGTCCGAAGGGGACGTATCCTCCGTGCGGGGATCGTAGAAATAAGGCAGCTCCGTCAGGAACGTGAACGTGCCGTAACGTTCGCCCGCGTAGCTGGCGGAATTGTCGCCCATGTTCATGTTTTCCGCGAGGAAGTCCGCCATGGAAACGCCTTCGGGGCAGGCGTATTTTTCGATGTAGTCGTATTCGGAACACACGCCCAGGGCTTCGTAAGTGGCGGGCGCCACCTCGACGCAGCTGGGAGATTCAGGGGTGCCCAGACTCATGGGAACGCCCCAGCGCTCCGGTATTTTCTGAAGTTCCGGATAAACTGCGGGGATGTCCCGGGTCACGTACCAGTACACGCCGCCGAAGCCGGAATTGTGCAGCGCGTAGATGAATTCCGGACGGATGCGGTCGATGAGCGCCATCATGGCCTCGGTCTCCGGCAGCGTGTCGTGGAAATGCAGTTCCTTATAATCGATGGGGAACGTCCAGTCCACCTGTTTGTAGCCGGCGGGACGGAAGAAATGACGCCCGTAATTGCGGATATCGTAAGGGCCTTTCAGCCAGCCTTCGTTGCGCACGAGCCCGTCTGCGTCCCAGGCCTTGACGACGTACCAGGTATAGCCGATCTCGCGCCGCAGTTCTTCGCTTTTCGCCAGCGCTTCCGTCAGGTACTCCAGCATCATCGTGCCGATCGGTTCGTTGGGATGCGGGCAGCCGAACATCAGCGCGTTCGGCGCAGGGTTGCCGTCTGCCGCGGCAGGAGCCTCGATCTTCAGACACAGCAGCGGTCTGCCTTCCACCGTGCGGCCCATCTCGAATAGCTCGACGCTTTCCGGGTACGCAGCGGCAAGACGGCGGGAACTGTCATCCAGCTCCGCCAGGGTCAGAAATTGCCGGTAATCGGGAATGTGGTTCAGAAGTTCTTCGAAGATCGCTTTCATAGTCGCCTCGTTTGACTTTGAGAAAAGAGTTAAAACCAGTCGGTGCCCAGCCGGGGATGCGTTGTGCCGGGCTGCAGCAGCTGGCTCTGCACTTTGCGGGTGCGTTCGATCACCGCTTCGTGATCTAGCTTCTTGACGGCCTGCAGCAGCATCTGGATGAACAGCATGGCCGGCGCCATGGAATTGATGCCCACCTCGCTGTCCTGCCGCAGGGAAAAGCAGACAACTTCGTCCGACAGTCTTGCTCCCGGGCTGATGAGGGAATCCGTGACCGTGATCAGGACGGCGCCTTTCTCCTTCGCCTGCTGCAGCAGTTCGATTGTACCGGGACAATAGGGGTCGAACAGGAACGAAATGACCGCGGAGGACGGATTGAGCGTCTCCATCTCCCGGAAGCCGATGTTGTTTTCCCGGTAGTAGTGCACGTTGGGACGGATGGCGTCCAGCACCATGTACAGTTCGAACGCTGTGGTATGTTCGCCGTAATAACCGAACACTTCCACCATGTCCGCGTCCACCAGGATGCGGGCGATGCGCTCCAGCCTTGTGGGATCCGACGCGTAATTCTGCAGTTCCTGCAGGTTGCGGATCTCGCTGGCCAACATGTCTTCATATTCGTTTGTCGGTCCGTTTGTTTGGGGAATGCTTTGGAACGATGTCAGATAGTCCTGCTGGATATGCTTCTGCAAGTCGGAAAAGCCTTCATAGCCCAGAGAATACGCCAGGCGGACGATCGTGGATTCGCTGATCCCCGCCCGCAGGCTGAGTTTGATAGACGACAGCATGGCAGCCGCGTCGAAGTTGCTGATGATGAAATCAGCGGCCTTCTTCTGCGCTTTCGACAGGGAATCGTATGCGGACAGGATGCGGTCTTTCACTTCGGGCATGGGGTCCTCCTGCGTCGTCCTATGAATGATTTAATTCAGAAATGAATGGGATTGAATGATTTGATTTAATCATAAAAGAGGCAAAGTGGGGGGAAAACAATAAAATGACCGAAAATCGGTCATTTTAGGATAATTTTTCAGATTATGAAGAATTTAATTCATCATTGCGCCAGCACGTGCGCCAGATCCTTCGTCGCGCCGTACAGCGCGTCGTAAACAGCCTGATACTTCTGATAGGCTTCGTGCGCAGCCGGATCCGGCTGATAGGTGCGCCCTGCGCGGATGAACCCCGTCAGAGAAGCGTAATCTTCGAAGCCCTCGTATTTCACTCCCAGCGCTGCCATCAGCGCGTCGCCGTAACAGGCGCCCACCGTGACTTCGGGCGTCGCGATCTCTTTTCCGAGGATATCGGCGATGATCTGCATCCACAGCGGATTCTGCGCCCCGCCGCCCGCCGCGATGATGCGGCCGATCTTTACTTCCGGGTGCGACTCCATGATGCGGATCTGCTGGTGGATGGAATACCCCACCGCTTCCAGCGCGCTCCGGTAGAGGTGCGCTCTCGTGTGCTGCAGGGTCAGGCCGAAGAACATGCCCCGGGCGTCCGGGTCGTTCACCGGCGTACGCTCGCCCGCGAAATACGGCAGCGTGACGAGCCCGTCGCTGCCCGGCGGAACGTCGGAAGCCATCTTCATCATAGCCTGATAGGCGTTCTCTCCGCCGGCGCGCTCCGCAGCCAGCAGATCCGGAAACAGCTCGTCGCGCAGCCATTTCGTCAGACTGCCCGCCGTGTTCGTCCCCGCCGAAATATCGCACAGACCGGGCACGATAAACTGTTCTCTCCAGAGCTGTTCGTCGTCGACCAGCGTGTCCGTTCCCAGGATCATGTAGACGGATGACCCGAGCTGCAGCATCATCTTGCCGCTCTCCACGACGCCGCAGCTGATCGCCTCGGCGCCGGAATCGTCCGTGCCGCAGATGACCGGCGTGCCTTCCGC
>JAFPXN010000081.1 GCA_017412505.1 Bacillota bacterium
CACATTGACGTCTGCAATATTTTTAAATTAACGTGTCCAATTTTCGTTGACTAGTGCAGCTACCACAAGAGATAGCCCCTTGCAGGGGCTGTCCAAACCACGCGTTCAACGCGTGGTTATGATTTGCGATCCTCACCAGCCGCGTGCATCCGCTCAGGGTAGACATGCGGTGGGAGATGATCAGAAGCGTCTTGTCTTCGTACTGCTGCGCCAGCGTGTTCAGCAGTTCTTTTTCGTGCAAGACATCCAGGCTGCTGGTGGGTTCATCCATGGCGATCATGTCCGGATCCGTCAGCAGACAGCGGGCGATGCCGATGCGCTGGCGCTCCCCGCCGGAGAGCCTGACAGCCATCTGTCCCATGGGGGTGTCGTACCCCTGGGGCAGCGTCTGGATGAAGTCGTGGATGCCGGCGCCTTTTGCCGCCCGGACAATCTCTTCCTCAGCAGCCTTTGGCTTTCCGAAGGCGATATTGGCTGCGATGGTATCGTCGAACAGGAAGGTGTCCTGTTCCAGCACGGCGATGCGGCGGCGAAGCTCCGAAAGAGAGATGTCCCGGATATCGGTGCCGTTGATGCGGATGCAGCCTTCCTGCGGGTCCCAGAAGCGCAGCAGAAGCCGCAGGACCGTGGATTTTCCGATGCCGCTTTCTCCTGCGATGCCCACCTTGTCTGCCGCGTCGATATGCAGCGAAAACCCGTCCAGGACCCAGGGCGTATCGTCCCGGTAGCGGAAACGCACATTCTCGAAGTCGATGGTGCGTATCTTGCCGCAGATCTTCGGGTCTGCGCTCTCCTGCACTGCAGGCTCTCTGTCTTCGATCAGGAAGAGCCGCTCCGCCGCGGCATAGGTCTGCATCAGATACGTGACGACGGAATTCAGAGAGAACGTGGAACTGAAGGCCGCCGTAGCTGACATGGAGACCAGCACCGTTCCGGTCGGGTCACCCTTGCCCCGGGCCGCCAGCGCGGAAGCTGCGGCCAGGATCAGGATGCGGGTCAGATAGACAAAGAAGGTCGGCGCCGATGTGGTGGCCTGCCGGTGGAGCGTCAGGCCGTGGGCTGCCCGGTTGACCCTCCGGTTGGCTTCGTTCACCATGGCCAGCCGCTGGCCGCCGTAGCCGAAGATCTCCAGATCGCGGATGCCGTAGACGCTTTCCAGCACCAGCGCCTTCACCTCGCCCAGCGCGCTGCGGTAGCGCATCCCTACGCCTCTGCCCAGCTTCATGGAAACGATGGGCAGCAGGATGCTGGTGAACAGGTACACAGGCAGGATGACCGCAGCGTACAGCGGCGCGTAATGGGCTGCGATCAGGATGGTTGCTACCGGCAAGATGATGATCGTGAAAAAGGGCCCCAGCAGGTGGGCGAAGAAGAATTCGATGGTCTCGATGTCGGAAATGGCAAGGTTCATCGTATCGCCCATGCTCTGATCCATCAGAAAGGACGGCGCCAGTTGGTTCAGTTTTTGATACAGTTTGATGCGCATCTCCGCGAGCATGGTGTAGGCGCCGATGTGGGAGATGAGCCCCTCCAGATAACGGCCAAGGGGCACGGCCAGGGCGCTGAGCAGCAGCCCTGCGATATACACAGGTCTATGGGCCTCTTCCGTGATGCCTGCCGCCTGCAGGATCAGCAGCGAAGCAAAACTCATGAGGCCGAGATTGCCCAGATTGCCCAGGACGCTGGATACGACAGAGCCGATCAGGTGCCATTTGATATAGCCGGCAATGCCCAGAAGACGGCGGGTCATCTCCGGGATGGAATAGGCGAATTTGTGCGTCTTTTTTTCAGCCACGCGCCATCCCTCCTTCCAATGCCTGCTGCTGCAGGGTCAGGTTGCGGTAAAGCCCGTCACGGGCCATGAGTTCCTCGTGGGTCCCGGCCTGGGAAACTTCTCCGCGCTCCAGCACGTAGATCCGGTCTGCCGTGCGTATGGTGGACAGCCTGTGGGAAATGATGATGAGGGTGCGGGAGAGGGCGAGCCGCGCGATGCATTTCCAGATCTCCTGTTCGCTCTCTTCGTCCACGCTGGACGCAGCCTCGTCGAAGATGATGTAATCCGCTTTCTTCAGCAGCGCTCTTGCGATACCGATCTTCTGCCTCTGTCCGCCGGACAGTTTGCTCCCCGCATCGCCCACGTCCGTTAGAAGGCCGTCCGGCTGCTTTTTCACCCATTCCGCCAGGCTCACTTCCTCGAGCGCGCGGTACATCTCCTCCTCTGTCGCTTTTGGGTCTGCGACAAGGAGATTGTCCCGGATCGTGCCGGAAAACACGTAGACGAACTGGGGCACCAGGATGACCCTTTCCCGCAGCTGGGCAGGGGTAAGGCTCACATAGTCTTTTCCTTCGATGTAGACGCGGCCGGACAGGAGGATCGAAAAACTTCATCAGGATGGCGGCGCTGGTGCTTTTGCCGCAGCCGGAAAGCCCTGCGATGGCGGTCACGCGGCCTTTGGCAAACTCCATGCTCACGTTTTTCAGAGCAGTCCCGCGGCCCTCGTAGGCGCAGCTGACCCCTTCCATGCGCAGCCCGCGGAAGTTCTTCGGGTCAGCCGGTGCGTCCGCATCGTAGGGGCGGGAGGTATCGATATCCAGGACCTGCTCCACCTTGTCCGCTGCAGCGACCGCCGTGATGGCGTTGTGAGTGGTCTGAAGCAGCTCCCGGAACGAATTGAAAAAGGTGAAGCCGAGCATCGTGAAGAGCAAGGCGTTTTCCAGCGAGAGGGCATTTTTCATCAGCAGGGAAGCGCAGGCGAAAACGGCGCAGACGATGGACAGGTTGATGACCCCTTCCGTTGCGAGAAAGCTGGTGAAATTGATGCTCATGAATTCGAGGATCCATTCCCTGAAGGCGTAGGATTTCTTCGTCAGGACCTCCGTGCGGTCCTTTTCGCGGCCGAACAGCTTGATCGTCTGGATGCCCCGCAGGCTCTCCAGATAATAAGCCGTAAGGTCTTCCATACTGCCCCAGTAATCCCTGCGCTTTTCTTCGATCTTCGAACGGAACGCATTGTTGAGCGGCAGCAGAAGGATCGCTCCCAGTCCCAGGATGAGGGCTGCCGTATGATTGACGCTGCGGAGCCTGAAGTAGAGATAAACAGGGGCTGTAAGGCTGTACAAAAGCCCGGGAAGGTATTGGGAATAGTAGATCTGCATGGATTCCACCGCATCCACGGAGGCGGTGATGGCGGAGACCGGTCCCAGCGCTTCGATGCGCCCCGCATCCAGTGCCACGACCTTGGAAAAGATCTGATCGCGCAGAAGCACGCGCGCGCCGGCCGTGCACCGGTATTCCAGTTCGCCTTTCAGCAGGTCGAACAGCAGGATGAGGCCTGCGATGCCCAGGGCGGAAAGGATCGCGCTGCCTGCCTGCGCCGGGGAAACGGAGGCGTAGACCATGCCGCCCAGCAGAGCCGAAATGGATGCGGCAAAATGCGTGACGGCCGCAAGCGAAAACAGCCGGACCGCTGTAATGGCAGCGATCCAGCCCCAGAGTCCTTTCGCCAGGCGGAGCAGGGTTTTGTTGATGAGAAGCATGGGATAAATGCCTTTCCAGGATGCGGGTGTAGCAAGGTCCGCAGGGGTTTGATATCAGTATCCATTATGGCAGTTTGACTGGAGTTAGCAATATCTAACCATCCTCGGTCCCCGTTTTGCTTGCAAGTCCGCCATGATGAGAGTAAACTAGGTGCGAACAGATCATTATTTCTCGAAAAAGGAGTGATTCATATGAAAAATACACCTGTTAAGAGCATCGTAGCCATCGCTATCGGCGCCGCGCTGTTCTTCGTCCTGGGCCGCTTCGTCGCGATCCCCAGCCCCGTGCCCAACACGAACATCTCCGTGCAGTACGGCCTGCTGGCACTGCTCGGCGCAGCGTTCGGACCCTTCGTCGCGCTGCTGGCCGGCTTCATCGGCTATGCCCTCATCGACTTCAGCTACGGCTGGGGCATCTGGTGGAGCTGGGTCATCGCGTCCGCTGTCTGCGGCTTCGTGATGGGTATCTCCAAGAACAGCGTAAAGCTGGCGACGGAAAAGTTCGACAGAAAGCGCATCGTCACGTTCAACGTGTATCAGATCATCGCGCACCTGCTGGCCTGGGTCGTCGTCGCACCCATCCTGGACATCGTGATGTACGCCGAACCCTGGAACAAGGTGTTCCTGCAGGGCTTCGTCGCAGCGCTGGCCAATATCGTGACCACCGCCATCGTCGGCACCATCCTCTGCGCGGCCTATTCCGCAGCCAAGCCCAAGAAGGACAGCCTGGAAAAGAAGTAAAGAACTTTGGAACCTATCATTTCCTTTAAAAATTTCGGATTCAAGTATACCGTACAGAAAGAACCGACACTGTACGGCATCGATCTGGATATCTATCCCGGCCAGAAGGTCCTGATCGCAGGGCCTTCCGGCTGCGGCAAATCGACGCTGGTCTCGTGTCTCAACGGACTGGCGCCGTTTTCGTATGACGGGGAATATACCGGCAGCCTGACGATCAAGGGCGTCGAAGCCCGCGACAGCAGCATCTTCGCGCGTTCGAAAGTGATCGGCACGGTGCTGCAGGACTCGGACGCCCAGTTCGTCGGTCTGACCGTGGCGGAGGACATCGCCTTCGCTCTGGAAAACGACGCGGTGGCCGTGGATGAGATGAAAAAACGCGTACAGGACGTGGCGGATCTCGTCGACGTGGGCGGGCATCTGGCCCACGCGCCGCACGAACTGTCCGGCGGTCAGAAACAGAGAGTATCGCTGGCCGGCGTGCTCGTGGACGACGTGGACGTGCTGCTGTTCGACGAGCCTCTGGCTAATCTGGATCCGGCGACGGGCGAAAGCGCGATCGAGCTCATCGACCGCATCTGGAAGGACGAGAACAAGACGGTGATCATCATCGAGCACCGCCTGGAGGACGTGCTGCACCGCGGCGTCGACCGGGTGATCCTGATGGACGACGGCCGCATCCTCGCGGACATGACCCCGGAGCAGCTCCTGTGCAGCGATCTGCTGCGTAAGACGGGCATCCGGGAGCCTCTGTACATTACGGCGCTGAAGTACGCCGGACTGGCGGTGACGCCGGACATGCATCCGGCGCACATCGAAACGCTGACGCTGAGCGAAGCGCAGAAGGCGCAGGTCCGGGACTGGTTCGACCGCGTGGAAAGCCCGCAGAAACCGGGAAGGGGAGACGCGCTGCTGGACGTGCAGAACGTGAGTTTCGCTTATAACAACGGACATCAGGCGCTGCGGGACATCTCGTTCTCCATTCGCAAGGGAGAACTGACAGCCATCGCAGGCCGCAACGGCGCAGGCAAATCCACGATGTGCAAACTCGTCTGCGGCTTCGAAAAACAGCAGCAGGGGACGATCCTGCTGAAGGGGGAAGATTCCGCGGAGATGAGCATCAAGGAAAGGGGCGAGCACGTGGGCTACGTGATGCAGAACCCCAACCAGATGATCTCGAAGGTGTTCATCAAGGATGAAGTCGGACTGGGTCTTTCGCTGCGCGGCAAGCCCCAGGAAGAGATCGACGCGGCGGTGGACGACGCCCTGAAGATCTGCAGCCTTTCCCCGTTCGTGGACTGGCCGGTCTCGGCGCTGAGCTACGGGCAGAAAAAGCGGGTCACCATCGCGTCCATCCTTTCGCTGCACCCGGACGTGATCATGCTGGACGAACCGACTGCGGGACAGGATTTCCGCCGCTATACGGAGATCATGGAGTTCCTCGAGGATCTGAACCGCTCCGGCGTGACGGTGCTGCTCATCACCCACGACATGCACCTGATGCTGGAATACTGCGACCGGGCGCTCGTCTTTTCCGACGGAAAACTGCTCGCGGATGATGCTCCCGCGGCCGTTCTGAGCGATCCGGACCTGATCCGCGCGGCCAGTCTGAAGAAGACGTCCCTCTATGATCTGGCGGGCCTTTGCGGCATCGCGGATCCGAAAGAGTTCACCGCACGCTTTATCGACTGCGACAGAAAGGCAAGGCGGGGCGTATGACGAACATCTTCAATTACATCGACAGAAAATCTCCCGTCCACGCCATGACGGGCGCTTCGAAACTGGTCTGCCTGCTGCTGTGGTCGTTCGGCGCGATGTCCAGTTTCGATCCGCGCTTCCTGTTTGCGTTGTTCGCGGTCGCTCTGATCCTCTTCAAGATCTCGAAGATCCGCGTGGCGGACATCCGCTTCATGCTGTGGTTCACGCTCGCGTTCTGCGTCCTGAACAACCTGCTCATCTTCCTGTTTTCGCCCCAGCACGGCACGGAGATCTACGGCACGTTCCACGAGGTCTTCCGCCTCGGCGGGCGCTACGTCGTGACGCAGGAACAGCTGCTGTATCACCTGAACGTGTTCCTGAAATATCTGGCGACGATCCCCATCGTGCTGCTGTTCGTCACCACGACGGATCCCAGCGAATTCGCGTCCTCGCTCAACCGCATCGGCGTGAATTACAAGATCGCCTACTCGGTCTCGCTGGCGCTGCGCTATATCCCGGACATCCAGCGCGAGTACCACGACATCACGCTGTCGCTGCAGGCAAGAGGCGTGGAGATGTCGAAGAAAGCGTCGCTGCGTTCCCGTCTGAAGACGGCTTCGGGCACGCTGGTGCCGCTGATCCTGTCCAGCATGGACCGCATCGAAGTGATCTCGAACGCCATGGAACTGCGCAGTTTCGGCAAAAACAAAAAACGCACCTGGTACCGGTACCGCAAATTCACGGCGTGGGATTTCGGCGCGATGCTGCTGGGTCTGGCGGTGCTGCTGCTCTCGATCTTCCTGACCACCTTCGTCAACCACAGCCGGTATTACAATCCGTTCGTGTAAGAAAATGTACACATGGGGACAGGTACAATGTGTCGTTTTTTGGCTAGACGTTTTTATCTTTTCTTTTAGAACCAAGCAGGATGTATAGAATTACGAAGACGGCCAGCAATACGCCGATCAGGATGGCGCAGTTGCGGAAGAACGTCTCGGGCATCACCAGGATGACCTGGTCGGTCCTCGCGTCGAAGACCCAGTTCGTCTTGCCCGGGAAGAAGACCTTATGAAAGAGGGTGAAAGCGCGGTCGAAATCGCTTGCAGCGAAAAGACCGAACCCCCCGAAGCATGCGAGGATGCCCGCTCCTGCCCAGAACGAAGGACCGCGGCCTGCCAATCGCGCAGGCTGCGTTTTTTTGTGCCGGAAAAGCAGGAAAAGGACGAGCAGGGCGGCGCCGGTAAGGGCGAACAGCCAAAGATCCAAACGGAACAGGACTTTGCAGTCGGCAAAATGGCTCTTTCCGGACTCGGACCAGGCCAGGTCCCCCGTCTGGAATTCCGCGCCTTTCAGCAGGAAGTCCATCACGTCGTCGAACGCCTCCAGGATCTGTTCGTGCGTCCAGCCGGTCTTTTCCGGCATGCGAAGCGCGTCGATATGGGCATAGTAAAACGGCCGGCAGAGGATCGGTGCGGCAACGGACGCGCTGACGGCGAACAGCGCCAGCAGCAGGGCTATGAATATGGAAAGAATGCGGCTTTTCATATTAATCTTTCGTATAGGCGGACGTGCGGATGAGCACCTGACCGGGCAGATAGAATCCCCACATGGCGACGCTTGCGAACCGCTGCAGGGCGGGGCCGCCTGTTCCCGGCATATTGTGCAGACCGACGCAGAGGTCGCAGCAGAAAAACAGGGCTAGGCCTGCGGCAAACAGGATCCACCTGCGTTCGGGGCTGCGTTTTGCCAGCAGGCAGGCACGCAGAAGGTTGACCGCGAACAGCGCGATGTACGCGCCGGCAAGGGCTTCCGTCAGCCCGAAGCCGTAACTCGTATAGACGAGCAGGCCTGCGGCGGCAGGCAGCAGGAAGGAGAGAACGGACGGTCCGCTTTCCTTCCGCAGGCGCGCGGCGTAAAAGATCTGCACGAGGATAAAACAGAGGACGCCTGCGGCATACCAGCGATCCAGGACCAGCAGGAACAGGTCCGCGACCGCTGTGAAGATCAGCGCGACGCTGACCGTTTTCTCCCGAAAATCAAGAACAGATAAGGTCAATAACAGAATGGAGGCGAATTTTATCGGCGTAGTATTGCCAATGCCGAAGATATCCATTCCTAAAAAAGTCAGGTATAAAATTGTTTCGGTCGCGATCAGCTTCATGACGCATCCTGCCTCTGCTGCTCACATTTTAACACAGTTTTGTTTATAGTATAATAATTATAACTATAACCATACGAGGAGGTCGTATACGATGGATATCATGGAACTCAAGGAATTGCGGAAGAAACTTCACCGGACTCTGAATGGTCCTGCTCTCCCCGTCAGCGTGGTGATCGACGCCGTAGACATTCTGGTCCGGGAGATGCAGAGCGGCGTTTACGTCGACCTCCTGGGCGATTACGACGTGGGAGCCTATCCCGAAAGACTGTCCCTTACGACGAAACAGCTGGGCAGCAGAACGCTGCTGAAGCGGCTGGAAGACGAACTGCCTCCCCTGCGCGACACGCCGGAGCTCACCCGTCAGAGAGCGCCTCTCGGCGTATTGCTGCACATCGCGGCAGGCAACACGGACGTGCTTCCGGTCTTCACCGTGCTGGAAGGCCTGATCACAGGCAACATCAATATCGTAAAACTTCCTTCTCATGACGGCGGTCTGACAGAGAAACTGGTGAATATCCTCATCCACCTCGAACCCCGCCTCGACGAATATATCTACCTGGTGAACGCACCGTCTTCGGATGTGGAAACGCTGAAGGCTCTGGCGGAGATGTCCAACGCCGTGGTCGTCTGGGGCGGCAACGAAGCCGTCCGGGCGATCCGCTGCCTGACGGAACCGGACACCAAGATCATCGAATGGGGCCACAAGCTGAGCTTCGCCTATCTGTCCGGCGATTTCCTCCACTGGAACCTCGACGAAGATCTGAAAGGGCTCGCCCGTCACATCTTCCGTACGAGACAGCTGCTGACCACCAGCTGCCAGGTCGTCTACCTGGATACGGATGACCCGCAGAAGCAGCAGCAGTTTTGCGAGCGTTTCCTCCCCATCCTGGAGAACGAATTCGCCACGGATCACGTGAACGAGAGCTCCATCTCCAAGGGCACGCTCGAGCGCTTCGCTTCCCGCATCGACGAGAGAGAGACCCGGTCAGGGGAAAAAGACTATACGGCGGAGCACTGCCGCCTGACTGCCTGCGAAGACCAGGCGCTGGAGAGTTCCGACCGCTTCGGCCACGTGCTGGTCAAGCGCCTGCCCAGAGAAGAACTCGTTTCGGTGCTGTCACCCTACAACGGCTATCTGCATACCGCAGGCGTGCTGCAGGGCGACGCGCGGCTGCAGGAACTGCTGATCCGCGCAGGTGTGGACCGCATCACCACCCTGGCCAACATGTCCACCTATTTCGACGGCGAGGCGCACGACGGCGTGTTCCCGCTGGCGCAGTATACGAGGATCGTAGACATCCAAAAGTAAATATTTATGGAGAGTTATCAGTATAAAGCGTTTATCTCGTATCGGCATACGCCGCCGGACGAGGACGTCGCGAAAAAACTGCACACTGCCATAGAGACCTATTCCGTGCCCAAGGACCTGCAGAGGTCCTTGGGCATCCGTAAAATGGGGCGCGTTTTCCGTGACCAGGAAGAACTGCCCCTGTCCCAGGATCTCGGCAGCGATATCCGTACCGCTCTGGAACATTCCGAGTGGCTGATCGTTATCTGTTCGCCCCGGTATCTGGAATCCAAGTGGTGCAACGCCGAACTGGATTATTTCATCGAACTGGGCAAACGGGACCACATCCTGGCGGTGCTGGCGGAGGGAGAGCCCGAAGACGCTTTCCCGCAGCAGCTCCGCTTTGTCGAGGTCGACGGCAGACAGGTGGAACTGGAGCCTCTGGCAGCGGACGTACGCGGCAGCAGCACGTCGGATTCCCTGAAGAAACTGAACAACGAGAAACTGCGCATCCTGGCGCCGATGCTCGGGGTCAATTACGATCATCTGCGGCAGCGGGCAAGGCGGCGCAGAAACCGCATCATCGCGGGGACGGCGGCAGCCTGCTTCGCGCTGCTTTCCGGGTTTCTGGCATACGCGGTCGTGAAAAACGTGCAGATCACGAAACAGCGCAACCTGGCGCTGAACAACCAGATGCAGCTGCTGGTGGAGCAGGCGAACCTCGCGTCCGCAGACGGCAGCAAACTGCTGGCGGTCACGCGGCTGCTGCAGGCGGAAGACGTGCGCAAACAGGTGGGACCCGCCAATGACCGCGCGTTCAAGGCGGGACTGGAATATGCGCTCTACAATACCGCGTTCGAATCCGTCCTGGCGATCGACAACGACAGCCGGCAGTTCAATTCGCTCGTTTTCTCCCACGACGACAAGTATCTGCTGGGGATCACGAACCTGAATTCCGCGGCGCTCATCGACGCCATGACCGGAAAGATCCTCTACATGGTGTCGCGCAGCGATACCGGCGAACTGGACAGCGTGGGCTTTACGGCGGACGACCGCTATTTCTACATGGTGGATTCCTGGTATGGTTTTGTCAGCATGTACGACGTACAGACGGGGGAGCCGTACCGCCAGTACGACGCTTCGGACGGCATGGCCTGGAATATCGGCGAAAAGGTTTTTTCGCTGTCAGACGGCAAACTGCTGATCGTGAAGCGGCAGTCCATGGATCTGTGGGATTATGAAAAAGACAAAGCGACGGAGATCCTGCCCTGCGGCGACGGCGCTTTCGAGGGATATACCCAGCCGTTCATCGTAGCGCTGTCTCCGGATGAGAGATCGGTCGCGGTCGGATCGCACGGATATGGCTGCGGTATGAAGATCCTTTCCCTGGACGGCAAGACGGAGATCCCGCTGGAGTTCGACGCGGAAAGAGGGTACGGCGATATCCGTTTCTGCGGGGACGGCAGCCGCGTGACCGCCGAATCCGCCGGAAAATGCTGCGTTTGGGACGCGTCTACAGGGAAACTGCTTCTCGCGCACGACCTTGGCACATGGGCGAATACGAATTACGTGCTGCCCAATTACGACGGCAGCGTGATCCTGGTGATGAATTCCGGCTATCTCGGCGCGGTCGAGACGGATACGGGCCGGGTGCTCTGGGAGAAGACTGCGGATTCCAACATCGTGACGGAAGCCGTACTTTCCCCCAACGGCAAATACGTGAGCGCCAGCGGCGGGATAGACGGGATCTTCGATATCCGGACCGGCGAAACGCTCTGCGACAGGCCGGGGGCGCTGTTTTCCAACGATTCGTCCAAAGTCCTGGTCGGCTCTTACGGCAGTTCTCCGGTACTGCTTGCCACGCCGGAAGCATCCACGGCGGGCTGCGTCGAGCGTTTTGACGAAGAACTCTTCGAGCCGCCCCGCTATACGGAACCGGAAGGCATGATCTACATCGAGCTGCGGCACAATCCGGGCGATTTCTATTCCACGCCGCCGGGCAACGCGAACCGGAAATCCGCCATCTATACGGATCCGGATCTGAAATACGCTGTGCAGACACATTATGACGGTTATATCGAAACGTTCGACATCTCCGATCCCGAAAACACGAAGGCGTTGTGGACCCTCGGCGAGCATTGTTTCAATTCGGTCACGGACGTGAGTTTTTCCGGTGATCTGATGGCGTCCTGCGGCGGTTTCGATCCCCGCTGCGTGCTTTTCGACCTGTCCACAGGACAGATCGAACACGTGCTGCTCGGAAACGGTTACTGTTGGGGCTGCGAGTTCTCCCCGGACGGATCGAAGATCATCCTGCTGTGCATGCCGGACCGCAGCGAAGCCTATGTATATTCCACGGAAAGCGGCAGCCTGCTGTACCGCTTCGACGCAGACGAAGGCAAGAGTTTTAAGACCATAGGCTTTACGGCAGACGGGCGCAAAGCGGCCGCGATCATGGAAGACGGCAGCGCCTGGGTCGGCACGCTGTATCCGACGATCGAGGAACTGGTGGAAGAGGCGAGGAACCGCTGATCGTTTACCCGGCCAATGCACCGACATTCAGGTATCTTTCCAGGATGCCGACAAGTTCGTCGATGCTCTCTTTTTTTCCGTGTTCATTCCAGGCTGCCATAAGAGAGATGGCTGCTCCGGTAAAAATGGCGAGCCTGTATTCAGCTTGTTCCGGCAGAGGGATCTGACCGCTGTTCATCATCGTCTCGATGCCTTTCCGCATCGAATGTACGATCAGATCCATCCTGCCGGAGGCTACGATGTTGAACCATTGTTCACCATGTAATAAGATCATGAACAGGCTTTCCCCGCACAGGTCATTAAACGATTTTTGATTGTAATCATTTCCGAATTCCTGCAGCATGGTGTCGATCCTGTAGACCACGACGTCATCGATGGTGTCGAACAGTCTGTAGAATGTCGAGCGTCCCACGGAAGAGACCCGTTGGATATCGGAAATGGTGATATCTTTAAAATCTTTGGTCGAAAGAAGTTCGATAAACCCGTCTGCGATCGCTTCTGCAGATTGCCGGCAGCGCTTGTCGTTCTTTATGTGATACATATTTAGACTCCTTTGTTTTGTATTTTATGAAACGGTTGTTTCATATTTTTTTTATCATTATAATACAGCAGAACCATGAAGTAATGACGGAATTGCTGAAATCTGATTCATGATTAAGGAGAAAAATATGGCAATCGCGAAGATCGTACAAAGTGTAGTCGTCAAGGAGATGCTGGCATTCCTTGAAAAAGACCCTGAAAATAATATCGAAAAAGTGATCAACTTATTGGAAAAATTCGACAGGCGGGGCAGAATCGAGCGTCATCTGAAAGCCGTCAAGCCTGCGCTGTCGGATCCTGACAGCAACTGGAGGAAGCTGGTACTCAAGCTTTACAGCGATGTCGACGAGGGTGTCAGGAAGAAGGTCTTTGAGAACTTTGTTCTGAACGCGACGATCATCGGCGGCGATATGCAGGCAGACAATGAAGCGAAGTACGGCTGCAATATCCCTTGGGCGATCCTGCTGGATCCTACGAGCGCATGCAATAAGCACTGCGTGGGCTGCTGGGCGGCAGAATACGGAAACCAGCTCAACCTGTCATATGAGGAAATGAGCAGCATCGTTTCACAGGGCAAGGCATTGGGTACGTACATGTATCTCTTCACAGGCGGAGAGCCTCTCGTGCGGAAGAAGGACATCATAAAGCTGTGCGAAGAGCATGATGACTGCGTGTTCACCGCGTTCACGAACGGATCCCTTCTGGATGAGGAGTTCGCGCAGGAGATGCTGCGGGTAAAGAATTTCGTTCCGGCATTCTCGATCGAAGGTTTTGAGGAAGCGACGGATTCCAGAAGAGGAGAGGGCACGTACCAGGAAGTGCTGAAAGCCATGGAAATCCTGAAGCGGAACCGCCTGCCGTTCGGCATTTCGTGCTGCTACACGTCAGCGAACGTCGACGTGATCGGAAGCGAAGCATATTTCGACAAGATGATCGACATGGGCGCATATTTTGCGTGGTTCTTCACCTACATGCCCATCGGCAAGAAAGCCGTGCCCGAACTTATGGCGACCGCCGAACAGAGAGAATTCATGTATCATCGCGTGCGTGAATTCAGAAAGACCAAGCCGCTCTTTACGATCGATTTCTGGAACGACGGAGAATACGTGAAAGGCTGCATCGCCGGAGGCAGGGCATATCTGCACATCAACGCGAACGGGGATATCGAGCCCTGTGCGTTCATCCATTATTCCGATTCGAACATCAGGGAGAAGACGCTCCTCGAAGCCTACCAGTCGCCGCTGTTCATGGGGTACAGACATAATCAGCCGTTCAACGATAACATGCTGAGACCCTGCCCGGTCCTCGACAATCCGGGATACCTCACGAAGATCGTGGAAGAATCCGGCGCGGAATCGACGGACTATTCCGACAAAGAAACTGCAAAAGAGTATTCCGACAAGTGTGTACATGTCGCGGAGAGATGGAAGCCGGTTTCCGAAAAACTCTGGGTCGAATCAGGTCATGAACTGTGATCCATGCGAACAGATCTCATACTATCGGGCATGATACCGCGGTTGATCGCGGTGGAAATTGCCATACTGTCAGCACAGGCCGTTCTGTATTTCGGGTGCGAAGTATTTCAGCATGACCACAGGGATGTAAGAAAGCGCATCGATGACAGGATCCCGCTGATCCCGGCTGCCGCATTTGCCTATGTGAGCTGGTTTCCTCTGATAGCGTTGTTCCCCCTCGTTTTGTATCATCTTTCGCCCTTTGAATATGCTGTGTATCAGGTAAGCATCATCGTCAGCGATCTTGCTTCGACAGCGATATATCTCGCGTATCCGACATCATTCGAGAGACCTGCGCTCTCTGACCATGGCGGCAGTTTCGCCGAGAAACTGCTGAGGGTCATTTATCGTGGTGATTTTAAGGGATCAAACTGCTCTCCGAGCCTGCACTGTATCCAGAGTTTCATCATCATGATGTCCGCGTTCTGCTGCCCGTTTCTTCCCGGGCCGGCAGAGGGTGTGATCATCTTCATCTGTCTGGCGATCGTTGCCGCAACGCTGCTGACAAAACAGCACGTTCTGACAGACGTTGTGACGGCTATGCCGGCAGCGGTCCTGGCGTATGCGGCGGGCCGCCTGATCACAGGATATGCCGGTTATGAGCAGCTTCTTTCTTTTGCCGGATTGCTGTGACCCGGGCGGGGAAGATTAAATTCAGAAACAGAAAAACGACCCGAAAAGGGTCGTTTTTGTATCTTGGCGGACGACATGGGACTCGAACCCACGAGGCCTTTCAGCCCTACTCGCTTTCCAGGCGAGCTCCTTAGCCACTCGGTCAATCGTCCGTGCTAAATCCTTTGCCATTATGTATCGCCTGAATATATTATAACACCGCTC
>JAFPXN010000082.1 GCA_017412505.1 Bacillota bacterium
CTTTTTAAGAAGAATGGTGAATCAAGATGGCGGAGCAGACCGCCTCTTAGGCGGCCCCTTTATCTATTTGGCGATCATGTTTTTATGTCGATTTCTGCTCTTCGATGAATTTGGGGCCGCAAAACTGTTATTTGGTTTTGATGGGTTTGCCTGAAGAAGGCATATTCACGTACCTTGCCAACCATACTGTACCATAATGCTAGCAAAGGAGGTTTTTATAATGCAACTGAAAAGAGACACGGATTTCGCAATGCGTACGTTGTATTGCCTGAATCAGAATAATGACACAACCGATCCTGACAAGCCAGCAGGATTGTCATTGAGCGAAATTTCGATGCAAACAGGCGTGCCGAGGCCAACTCTTGTAAGATTATGTGAAAAATTAGAGGCATACGAGATCATTCATTCTCTTCCAGAAGAAAATAACACAGACCCCATCTATTATTCTGGCTCTGCCCTTCTGAACGTTTCCCTGTTGGATGTTATAGTAGCTATCGAGGGAAGCGGGGAAATTTTCTCAGTCTTTGATCATCGATCTGTCGTGTATAGCGACTGTGGGTGCCAACTTCAAAGAGTTCAAAACAGCGTAGAAAAAATCTTGAATAATGCATCTATGAAGATCCTGTTTGGAACAAGAAGAAATATTCAGACGAGTAATTGCTCTCCATCAACAAAAAATGGTTGATTAGTTCGGCGTTATTGTCGAAGCACTAACATAAAGGGCGCCTTTTATTATCACTACTACGAAAACTTTTACACATTGTCTTATATCGACAAAACATGGGGCATCATGCGAAAAGAGGCATTCCCTGAGCAGATCGTTTTGTAATAGGACCGTATCCGCCGCACGTAAAAAGCCTGCCTCTCCGACAGGCCTTTATTATTCCGGCTATCTCACCTCTACCGTCCCGTCGGGCTCGTAGTCCTCGCAGCGGAAGCAGGCAAACGCCCGGCCGTTCTCCGAGAAGAACGCCACGTAGTAGAGATCTCCCGGCTGCGCCTTTTCGAACTCCCGCGCGTCGACCTCCGCATACTGGTCGTCGAAATCCAGATAATACTTTCTGGAATACGCGTTCCCCGCGGAATCCGGATCCGCGCTCTGCTCTTCCGTTTTCTTCGTCACGGCGCGCCTGCTCAGATAGGCCTTCTCCGGGTCACCAGTGGGCTCTGCCTGGCGGAGCTTTCTGAGGAACAGAAAGACCAGCAGCAGCACCACTGCCGCGACGCCGATGCCGATCGCCTTGACCGGGATCAGCAGAATGCAGGCCAGCGCAAACAGAACCGGGATCAGAATGATCGCCCGAGAACTCTTTTTCTCCGCCGTCACCTTTCCCTTCAGCATACTTTTTGTGATCGGTGTTTTCATGTTCAGACCTCCAACCCTTTCAACTCGATTCCTATCTCCACGTTCACCAGCCGGCCGATCAGCTCCTGCGCCCGGCCCTGCAGCAGGCCGTGCTTCAGGTACCCGATCGAGACCGTCAGGTCGCTCTTTACCGCCAATTCCGCCTCGCCGGTATCGCCGTTCATCCCGCTGTTGATGTCCGCGGAGACGACGAACGCGCCCTTCTCTTTCGCCCCGTTGACCCGCCGGATCACCTCCGCGACCGGCTCTCTGGGGACGCCGGTGAAGCCCGTGCCCAGCATGCAGTCCACGAGGATGCCGTAGCCCGAAACGTCGAAAGACGCATCGTACGCAAACGCCGGAATACCAAGCGCCAGGCACTTTTCGTAATAGTACCGGCCGTCGTCCGAGAACTTCTCCGACACGCGCAAAATCTCCGCGTCACAGCCGGCACCCGCCAGGATCTGCGCCAGCGCATAACCGTCTCCGCCGTTATTGCCGCTGCCGCAGATGACCAGCGTTTTCGCGCCCTTCCAGCCGTCGTACGCGTCGAAGATGCCCTGCGCGGCCCTGCGCATCAGTTCGACCGACGGCGTGCCGTTTGCGATCGTATCCGCGTCCGCCTGCCGCATTTCGGCGACAGAGAGGACGGGTGCATTTTGAAACTGTTTAGTGTTCATTTGTTTTATGCCTTCTACTCAAGTTTATGACCACAATACGGACAATACAACTTATTTCTTGCTCATACTTTCTATTTTACTTAATCAATTCTGTAAGACCCGGCCTCTCGGCCGGGTCACTGTTTTTTCCCCTAAAACGGCAGATCATCCTCCGTAAACCCTGCGCGCGGGTCTGCGAACGGGTCCTCGGTCAGATCTTCGAAGCCCGGCGGCGGCGCGGGTTTCTGCGGGGCGTCAGGCTTCTTGCCCAGGAGTTCGACGCGCTCCGCCACGACCTCGGTGACGTAGACCTTGCGGCCGTCCTTCTCGTAGGTGCGGGTCTGCAGGCGCCCGGCCACACCGATCAGGCTGCCCTTCGCGGCGTACTTTTCGAGGATCTCCGCGGTCTTGCCGAAGGCAACGACGTCCGGGAAATCGGCGTCTCTGTCCTGCCCTTCCTTTGTCTTGTTGCGGTCGACGGCCAGGGTAAAGTTCGCGACGGCCATCTGACTCTGGGACGCGTAGCGGATCTGAGGGTCACGCGTCAGCCTTCCTGTAAGGATAACGGAATTCATTTCGATGCCTCCTTCTGGATCAGCCTGCGGACGAGCCGGATGGGCCAGATGGTGAGCGCCATGACCGCGGCGTAGAAAGACAGGTACACAAGGCGCGCCAGCAGCGAGAAATAGACGCCGGTGATCTCGATAAACAGTAACATTCGTACACCTCCCCGGGAGCTTGCCTCTCCCCTTTTGCAGTTAACAGTATAGAAAAGGGTGTGTACGATACGTGGGACAGTTTGCGGATGTGATATAATAAAACCGTACCGGCAAACAGCGCACTTATACCGACTACCGTCCCGCGCCCAATACCGGGTACGACATTCTGACGGACGACGTGCTCAACAGCGGCAACCTCAAGGTCCTGAACGATTTCTACAAGGCTCACGAGAAAGAGCTGAGGGATCCGAAGAACGCCCCCTGCGAAAGAGTATCTCGACGCCCGTATCGAAACGGCGAAGCGCTTTCAGGACGGGAGAGGAAATTCTGAAGAACTCGAAGAGCGTCAGCGTGCTGCAGATCTGAGCGCTGCAGGACTGACATTCGGAGGCGGTAGATAACATGAAAAAACTGCTTTGCGTATTATTGGCGATCGCCCTTCTCTGCGCGTGCGGCTGTCAGAAAGGCGCTGGAGCGATCAGTCTGGACGAGGATTATGTAAACTTGGCGGAAAGCCTGCCCGGCATGACCGAAGCGGAGATCCACGAGGCTCTGGGACAGCCAAGCAGCTTTCTGTCCGGCTTCCGGGGCGACGTTTACCGGGTGCCGGGGGACAGGCTGCTGATCCTCTATTACGACGAAGACCTGAAGGTCGAGCACGTAAAACTATCCGTGCCGGTGGATGCCGGGAACGTGATCCGTGTAGCCTACACCGAGGACCTGCGCCTGGCGGACAGCTGCTTGAACGCGCAGATCATCGCGGATACGCTGCACCTGAGCTCCGTGCTGCACCTGCCGGCGTTCCGGTTCGACAGCGCAGCGGATCTGGCGGCGTTCCTGGACGGCTATGGAGATGTGCTGGGGATCGATGAGGGCCACGACGGCGCTCTCTCCCTGCGCGACGCGGCAGCCGCATACGACGACGCGTTTTTCAAGGAGAATTGCCTGCTGGCCGCGTACATGACCGCGGGCAGCGGCTCGTTCCGCTACGGCGCGGAGGTGGTGTACGACGGCGCCGGCTCGGTGTGCGTGTATGTGAACAAGACGAACGATCCCCAGGTCTACACCGACGATATGGCCGGCTGGCTGGTCTTCGCGCCGCAGAAGAAGCCGGACCTGCGCAAGTGCGAGACCTACGATTCGCTGTATGCAGGCGCGGACGTGGAATAGTTCTTGGCCGTTTTGTGTGATCTGCAGGTCAAAATAATAGAGATTCTAAAAAGTGTATCGCATTCGTGCGTTTTAGCATGGTCTGCGGTACACTTTTCATCTTATTCGTTCAAATAGAGGGCAAATATCTGAGAAAGCCCTCACTGATTGCAAAAAACAACGGAAATGTGGCGCGTTTTGACCAACCGAAGCCCGCAAAAGCGCAAAAAGCAGGATCAGTCACCAAGTGATCGGCGGCTGTTTTTTCATATAAAGCAGAAATCACCGCCATAGCGCCAACGGTTGTCTGTTTTGTGAATAGACCCAAACCTCGTCATCTTTTTAGAATAAAAACCGGTAATTCGAAATCCGGAAAAACCAGAAAAGATACTTGGACTGCATTCCACGCATGAGGGGGAAAGCGAAAAAACGTGGAATCTCATAAATGTATCGCACTCGATCATCTTGGTATGATCTGCGATACATTTTTTTGATCTTATTCGTCCAAATATAGGTCTTACTACCTCGAAAAACCGTGCCAATTCAGGAATTAGTTAAAAATATGGCGAATATTGGCCAATCGAGGCCCCTAAAAGAGCAAAAATGTATCGCAAAACAGCGACGCTCACCTCATTGCGATACATACTGTTAATTCCACCTTTTTTGCGGCTATTCGTCTGGTCAGATAGATATGCAGCCTCTTTCTTTATATGGTATCGATACTGAAAAAAGTCCGCTCAAGCACAAAACAAGACCCGGCGCAGCTGCCATCTTTTACGGCATCTATACTGAAATGATCCTGCAGCCCAAATCATCAAACATCTAGAGGTCATTCTGCTCGAAAGGCCATCCGGAGACGACAAAAGACCCGGCGCACGGCCGGGTCTTAGTTGCATTATCCAGCGATATTACTTTCTCTCGAAGAACTTTTTCAGAATATCGGTGTTCTCCGCGAAATCGGGGGTGCCGACGGCTTCCCAGGACTTGCGGATGATCTCGCGGACTTCGCCGAGCTTCATGTCCAGCGCGGTGCTCTTGATCTTGGCGGGGCCGATCAGGCAGCCTCTGCGGAAGCGCTCGGGATAGCTCTCCCAGGCCTTGCCGTTCTTGGCCAGCATGGACTTGATCTCCTCCACGCTCTTGCCTTCGACTTCCTTCGCGCCGAATTCGGCGGCGCCGGCCAGCTGCACGCTGTTCGCGGCGGCTTCCTGCTGGCACCACAGGATGTAGTTGCGGACTTCCCAAATGTCGGGCAGGCAGAAGGAACGGCTGTCGAAAGCGGCGGTCCACTGCTTCGGGCCGTAGATGGCGTCCAGCTCCACGTCGTGCAGCTTGGAGACTTCCTCGGCATAGGCCTTGTTGAAAGCCAGCGTGGCCATGCTCGCGGACAGCGCCACGATCTTGTTGACGCAGCCGTCGCACCAGCTGTCGGTCTTGTCGTCCTCGGTGACGTCGTTCAGCACCAGGCTGATCTTATCGGATTGGGTGTAGGCGAACACGACGCCGGGGATCTGCTGGCACAGGTCCTGGGCGGTCTTCATCATGCAGCGGGAGAACAGGTCGTCGAACGGCTGCTCGAAGCCCTTGCAGAAGGAGTTCGCGCCTTTCATGTCCAGACGGATCACTTTCGGGGTACGCAGGGTGAGCCAGTTCTTGGTGACGGTCTCGTATTGTTTCATTCTATCGCGAAGAGTCAGTTCTTTGCTCATTGGGTTTCCTTTCGTTCGTTGAGTGATAAGTGGTTAACAGATTTATTTTAGCATACTTTGGGCAGAAAGGCATATGGAAATAATTTACATTATCCAGGCGATATGGTAATATTTTCCTGCCGTTGCATTCCAATCTGGCAACAGAGAGGAGGTGGGAAACATGAGTACTTTAACCGCTTTTATCATCTTTGTTATGGCAGACGTAGTTGCATACTACGTTTGCAAGTGATTGGACAGGGATCGTTAGCAACAGCCAGCCCATAAAAAACACCGGAGGCCTAACCCCCTCCGGTGTTTTTGTGGGTGCATATGAACACTTTAACCGCTATATGCATCTTCATTATAGCTCATTTGGAAATTTTTGCAAGAAGCTATTCAATTATTCTTTCGTCAGCGCCTCTGCAAACGACGCCAGGATCTGCTGCAGTTCCGCGGCGGTAACCGTCGCGGACGGGTTCAGATTGCCCTCTTCGTCCGTCTTCAGCACGCCCTTCATCGTCAGCCAGCACATGGGCTCGTAGGCGTACGCCGCGATCCGGTCGCGGTCTTCGGCCTGCAGCAGGAACATCCACATGCCCGCAAAGCCCTTGCCCTGCTTCTTCGCATAGGCGTAGAACATGGCCGCCAGCTGCTGCTTCGTAACGTTGGCGTCCGGGCTGAAGAGGCCGTTTCCTGTCCCCGCCGTGACCCCTTCCGCAGCCGCCCAGCGCACCGCTTCCGCGAAATCATCGGCCTCCTGGTCGACGTCGCTGAACGGCAGGATGTGGTTGACGACCGGGCTGCCCGCCTGCTTCCAGATCTCGGCGACCGCCTGCGCCCTCGTGACAGGAGCGTCCGCGACGGGTTCGTCGAAGCCTTCCCACTCTCTGGGGTCGAGTTCGATGATCTGGTCCGGTTGGGCGCCGAGAACGTCCGGGTCCAGCGCGACGTCCGCCAGCAGTTTTTCCAGGCCTTCCGCGGTCAGTTCTTTGTTGCTGCGCAGCGCAGCCATGTTCAGGCTGGAATAGTCGTAAACGACGCTCAGATCGTACGTTTTGCAAAGGCGTTCGACCACCGCCTGTTTGTTGTCGGCGGTCGGTTCGATGGAGATGATGATGGTCTGCATAACCTGTCCCTCTTCCTGGGCTGCGAACGCTGCCAGCGGGAAAAGCAGGCAGAGCGTTACGGTAAGCGCGATGGCGCGAAGTATCTTTTTGTTCATGGTGTTTCCTCTCTTTGTCTTTATTCTAATCGTTTTCCACCTGAAAAGACAGAAATAATGAAGATTCGTTGCGCGCTTCCATAT
Organism: Bacillota bacterium; assembly: GCA_017412505.1. Classification (GTDB taxonomy): domain Bacteria; phylum Bacillota; class Clostridia; order Peptostreptococcales; family Anaerovoracaceae; genus RUG11894. The sequence goes on from JAFPXN010000082.1 coordinate 6,867, forward strand.
ATTAACATTTTTGAGCCGGCATGGTAAAATTTACCTGTTGCTATCGTCCAATCCGCAACGGAGAGGAGGTGATGAACTTGTGTCCTTATCTTTCGTATATAGTCTCTGTTATAGCAGGTATCACAGCAAATGTGATCTGCAAATGGCTGGACAGAGATAAACGATAGCAATCAGCCAATATAGAAGCACCGGAGAAAGGACCTCCGGTGCTTCTTTTTGGTGATGACTTTATGTGCCTCTATCACTTTCGTCAATACAAGAATAACACGATTGTAAAAATTTTCAAGCGATTTACAAAAACTTCACATATCTGTTTGCTAAATATTCGATCGCCTGCCGGTAACCGTCGATGCCCTGCCCCGCGATGCGCTTTTCGCAGGCCATGCCGGCGTAGGAGATCTGCCGGAAATCCTCCCGGCTGTCCACGTCGGAGATGTGCACCTCCACCGCGGGGATCCCGACCGCCTTCAGCGCGTCCAGGATCGCGATGCTCGTATGCGTGTACGCGGCCGGGTTGATGACGATGCCGTCGAAGTTTCCGTACGCCTCCTGGATCTTGTCCACAATCGCGCCCTCGTGATTCGACTGGAAGCACTCGATCTCCGCGTTGTACGACATCGCGGTCCTTGCGATCAGTTCCAGCAGCGCCTGATAGTTCTGGGTGCCGTAGATCCCGGGCTCGCGTATGCCCAGCATATTGATGTTCGGTCCGTTGATAACGAGTATTCTCATCGCTCTAACTCCTTGCAGATCAAGGCTGCGCAGGCTTCCGGCGTGCTGCCGTTGACCACGGAGAAGTCTGCAAACCGTTCGTATTTTGGCTTGCGCTCTACGTAAATCTGGTTTATGTCGCCCGCCATCGATAAGGGCCTGCCCTCCTTCGCCAGCAGCGAAAGATCCCTTTGGATCCACACGATGCGGCTGTTCTGGCGCAGCAGAGCGTAGTTTTCCGGACGGGTCACGCAGCCGCCGCCCGTCGCCAGGATGACCCCGGACAGCTTGCCCAGATCCGCCAGAACCTCTGTCTCGACCGCGCGGAACCCATCCTCGCCGCCTTCCGCGAAGATCTCGGGGATCAGTTTACCGGTCCGCCTTTCGATCTCTTCGTCCGCGTCGAAGACTTTCCGGCCCGTCAGCTCCTCCAGCGCCTTCGCCACGGCCGATTTGCCGCAGCCCGGCATGCCGATGAGCGCGACGTTCTGCTGCGCGCCGGACAGATAGTCGCAGATTGCCTGGATCTTCGCCGCCGACCGCAGAGGATCTTCGTCCGGATGCGCCGGGTCGTCCGCCGTAAACACGCGGCTGGCCGCCTCCGCCTGCGCCACGAGCATCAGAAGTCCGCCAAATGCTGGAATTCCAAGGCTTTCCGCCTGCAGCACCAGCGCGGTCCGGGCGGGATTGTAGATCAGATCGTAAACGGCTTTCAGGTTTCGAAACGCGCGCAGATCCAGCGGCGCCTGCCCGTTGTTCGGATACATGCCCACGGGCGTCGTGTTCACGAGCACGTCCGCGTCCGCGTGACGCTCCAGATTTCCGTAGTTGTCCGCCCCGCTGCGGGAGATGACGACCACCTCGCCGGCGCCCAGATTCTTCAGGACTGCCTGCACCGTCACCGAAGCGCCGCCGCTGCCCAGCACCAGGCATTTGCAGCCTTCGACGCGCACGCGGCTTTTGCGCACCAGCGCGGCAAACCCCGCGTAGTCCGTGTTGTCGCCGTACAGCGCGCGGGTGCCGTCCTCGCCTTTCCTTACGGCGATCGTGTTGACGCTGCCCAGTTTTCTCGCCACCGGGCTCAGCTGCGCGCACAGCGCCGCCGCCGTCTTTTTATACGGAATGGTGACGTTCAGCCCGTCGAACTCCCCGTGGCGAAGAAAGACTTCCGCTTCGCCCGGCGTCTTTTCGTATAATTCGTATTCGTAATCGCCCAGCAGGGCGTGGATCTCGGGCGAGTAGCTGTGACCCAGCTTCTCCCCCAGCAGTCCGCATCGAAGCATCGCAGCCTCCTAAACGATCTCGCTGTAGCTGCCCAGATAGATGAATTCCTCGCTGATATTGTCCATATCCGCCATCAGCTGCGTAAACCGCGGCGAATACACGGAATTCTCCAGGTCGAAATAGAACATGAATTCGAAGTTGCGCTCCGGCAGCGGCCGGGACTCCAGCTTGTTCAGGTTGATGCCCAGCGCGTAAAAGCGGGACAGGACTTTGTAAAGCGAACCCGGGGTATGGGGCAGCACCATCATCAGCGAAGTTCTGTCCGCGCCGGGATAGATCTCCAGATCCTTGGAGATGCAGACGAAGCGGGTATAGTTATTGCTGCTGTCCTGCACGGAAGCCTTCAAACACGCAAGGCCGTACAGTTCCATGCAGCTGCGGGACGACAGAGCCGCCACGTCGCTGCGTTCAGAAGAAGCCACAAGTTTGGCAGCGATCGCCGTGTTTTCCACCGGGGTCACCTTTACGCCGGACAGCGTGCTCAAAAAGCCGCTGCATTGGGAGATCGCCTGCTCGTGGGAATAGACCTCCCGGACGTCCTTCAGCTTCGTGCCCGGCTTTACCAGCAAGTTATGGTCGATCTTGACCCGCACGCTGCGCACGATGTGGAAGTGATGCTGCAGCATCAGGTCGTAGACCCGGTTGACGGTGCCTGCCGTGGAGTTCTCCACGGGCAGCACCCCGTAGCGGCAAAGACCGTTCTCGATCGCGGAAAAGACCGCGTCGAAAGAATTGAAGAAAAAGATGTTCGAATACTTGAAAAGCTTTTCCGCCGCGATCTGGGAATACGACCCTTCCACACCCTGGCAGGCGACGGTGGCCTTTTCGGGGAACAGCGCCGGCGTATTGCGGATCGCGGTCTCGATCTGCCGGGACGTTTCGCCGCCGCCTCCGGTCGTGCGATACTGATACGTCTTGGAGAGGTCCATCAGCAGCGAATACAGGGACAGCCCGTAATCCTGCAGATGTTCCGGCAGCTGCTCGTTGACGGACTTCAGCTTGCTGCGCTCCCTGGCGCCGTCGAAAATGGGCAAGCCGTTCTCTTTCTTGTATTTCGCGATCTCCGCGGAGATCTCCATGCGCTCTTCGAACAGCTTTACCATCTGTTCGTCGATCCCGTTGATCTTTTCTCTGTAATCTTTCAATTCCATACGTTTTCTCCGGTCTTTCCTTGTGATTGCTCTGTATGTTATACGTCCTGCATCGCGTCCAGAATGGCCAGCGCCGCGGCTGCCTCCACGACCGGCACCGCCCGGAAGACGATGCAGGGATCGTGCCTGCCGGGCACGGAGATCTTCGCGTTTTCCATGGTCCGCAGATCGACCGTGTCCTGTTCCTTCGCGATGGACGGCGTGGGTTTGAAGGCCGCCCGGAACACGATGGGCATGCCGGTCGAAATGCCGCCGAGGATGCCGCCGCAGTGGTTGGTGCGGGTCACGACGCGGCCGTCATGGATCTCGAACGGGTCGTTGTTCTCGCTGCCCATCATATAGGCCGCGGAAAAGCCTGCGCCGAAATCGACGCCCTTCACCGCCGGGATGCCGTAGACCAGCCCCGCAATGCGGCTCTCCAGCCCGTCGAACAGCGGTCCGCCGACGCCTGCCGGAACGCCTTCCACGGTGCATTCCACGATGCCGCCCACGGAATCGCCCTCTTCTTTCGCCGCTTTGACCGCCGCGCGCATCACGTCCTCGTTTCCGGATACGCCGCCGACGCTCACCGGCTGCGCATGCACGGAAATGCCTCTGCGCGCCAGGATCTGCAGCGCGATGCCGCCCGCAATGCACAGCGGGGCGGTCATGCGGCCGGAGAACGGTCCGCCGCCGGCCATGTCGAAGTCCTCGCCGTATTTCATCCGCGCCGTATAGTCCGCGTGACCCGGCCGGGGCGTATCCGCGATGGCCTTATAATCGCAGGAGCGGGCGTCCCGGTTGCGGATGACCGCTTCCAGAACGCTTCCGTCGGTCTTGCCGTCCGTCAGGCCGGAGCGGAACTCCGGCACGTCCGGCTCTCTGCGGGCGGTGCTGAATGCGTCCCTGCCCGGCGCCCTGCGTTCCAGAAAGGCCTGCAGTTCCTGCAGGTCGACCGCTTCGCCGGCCGGCAGTCCGTCGACCGTCACGCCGATCTCGGGCGCGTGGCTGGCTCCGAAAATGCTTATTTTAATATTCTGTCCGTATGTGCTGTTCATAGTTGCTCCAGATCGTCCCAGAATCCCGGATAGGATTTGCCCACGCAGCGGGGGGCAAGGACCCGCACGGGCGTTTTGCACCCGCAGGCTGCCACGGCCGCCGCCATCGCGATGCGGTGATCGCCGGCGGGGTTAACCGTGCCGCCGTCCAATTGCGGCCTGCCTTGAATGATCAGGCCGTCCGGCGTTTCGGTCACAATGCCGCCGAGCGAACGCAGCATGTGCATCGTGCTCTTGATACGGTCGGATTCCTTCAGCCGCAGCCGCTCCGCGCGGCAGATCCGCGTCGTGCCTTCGCACAGGGAAAACAGCGCAGCCAGGGCCGGCACGGCGTCCGGGATCTGCGAGGCGTCCAGTTCGACCGCTTTCAGATCGCCCCTGCGCACCAGGATCCCCTGTTCGCGATGCTCCACGACCGCGCCGACGCGCTTCAGCACGTCCAGCGCGGCTCTGTCGGGCTGGACGGATTCCGGGTCCAGGCCCTTTACCAGCACGCCCCTCTCGCTGAGCGCGCCCATGCACAGGAAGAACGTCGCCGCGGACCAGTCCCCTTCCGCCTCCGTCTTTTCCGGAAGCGACGGCATCTGTCCGCCGTCCATCGTCCAGACGGTCTTTTCAGCGGTCACGTCTTTCGCGAAACGGATGCCGGACAGCCGCAGGACGCTCTCCGTCATACTGATATACTTGGAAGATTCCAGCCGGCCCTCCACCTGCAGCCTGCTTTGCCCTGTAAGGCCGTTAAACGCCATTAGGAGGCCCGAAATGAACTGGGAGGATATATTTCCCGGCAATGCGTATTCGCCGCTCCTGAGGGCTCCTGAGACGGTCAGGCGCGATCCGTCTTCGTCCAGGAACATGCCGTGGGAGCGCAGCTGCTCGTCGAACGGCGCCAGCGGCCGCTCGGGAAGCCTTCCCCCGCGCAGCACCAGGCAGGACGCGCCCAGCATGCCGCATAAGGGCAGCAGGAAGCGCAGCGTCGTGCCGCTCTCGCCGCAGTCCAGCACCGCGCCGCGGACAGGTTTCGAGCGGTCGGCCGGGGTCACGAGCAGCCTTCCCGGGCCGCCTGCCTCCGCTTCTTCCGCTTCGATGACCGCGCCCAGCGCGTTCAGACAGCGCGCCGTCGCGCGGATGTCTTCGGACAGGCCTTTGAAGGCGATCTCCGACGGTCTTTCGCCCAGAGCCGCGCAGATCAGAAGCCGGTGCAGCTGTGACTTGCTCGAAGGCACGAAGACTTCTCCCGTCCTTGCTCCCGGCACGGCCTCCGCATATTCAGGTTCTCTTACGATCCGGTCTACCATGTCAGCCCCGTTTCGATCCAGTCCTGCAGGTCCGCGATGTCGATGCGCACGATCTCGCAGGACCCGATGCGCCGCGGCACGATCAGGTCGATCGTCCGCTGCGACGCTTTTTTATCGCTCATGGCGGCTTTGGCCAGTTCCGCCGCCGTAAATTCCGTATCCGCGGGCAGCCGGAAGGCCTTCAGTTTCTCTTCCAGCGCCCTCGCCTCTTCTTCGGGCATATACCCTTTCTTCGCCGCGGCCCGGGCCATGATGGCCATGCCCGCCGCGACCGCGCTGCCATGCGTCACCCTGTACGCCGAGCACCGCTCGATGGCGTGGCCCGCCGTGTGACCCAGGTTGAGCTTCTTGCGCTCGCCCCGGTCGAATTCGTCCTGTTCCACCACGTCGCGCTTCATCGTGACGCAGGTCTCGATCACGCGGGCGACGTCCTTCTTTACGCTCTCCGGATCCGTTAAGCTGTCGAAGAACTCCCGGCTGTACAGCGCGCCGTACTTGAGCACTTCCGCGCAGCCGTCCAGGAACGTCCGCTCCGGCAGCGTCTTCAGCACGTACGGGTCACACAGCACCAGCGCGGGCTGGCAGAACGCACCGGCCAGGTTCTTGCCCGCCGGCAGATCGATGGCGGTCTTGCCGCCCACGGAGGAGTCCACCATGGCCAGCAGCGTCGTCGGGATCTGGATATACGGAATGCCGCGCAGATAGGTCGCAGCCGCGAATCCGGCCATGTCGCCGGTCACGCCGCCGCCCAGTGCGACGACAACGTCGTCCCGCGTCAGGCGTTTCTCCGCCAAGAACGCAAGGATCTCGGAATAGGTCTCTATATTCTTGTGCTCTTCGCCCGGTTCCAGCAGCAGCTGCACGCAGGAAAGGCCCGCGTCCCACAGGTCGCCCTCCACGGGTTCCGCGTGGGGGAAGAAGACGTTGCGGTCGCAGACGACCGCCGCCTTCGAAGCTTTCGGGCAGACGCGCGCGGCATGTTCGCCGGCGTACGACAGAATGCCAGGCTCGATCAGGATATCATAGCCTGCGCCCGCGTTCACGTGAACGGTGCGCAGCGTTTTTTTGCGTTTCTTACCGGCCATCGACTTCCGCCTTCTTTCTGCGGCCCTCGTCCAGCAGGCGGACGAGTTCGTCCCTGTCTCCGGCCTCGAGCGCGTCGCGGTATTCCCGCATGCTGCCGAGGAAACTGTCGATCTCCTTCATCAGGTAATCCCTGTTCTCCAGGAACAGTTCCGCCCACATGCCCGGATTCAGCCAGGCTACGCGGGTCATGTCTTTATAGCTGCCGGCGGAGAACCCTTTGTGGGACGCCGCCGTCTCGCTCTTGATATACGCGTTGGACACCACGTGCGCCATCTGCGACGTGAACGCGATCATCTCGTCGTGTTTTTCCGGCGTCGTAAATGCAAAAGAGCCGAAACCGGCCGGCTTCAGGAGTTCTTCCGCTTTTCCGAGAAGCTTGACGTCGTCCGCGTCCGCAGGCACCAGCACCATGGGCGCGTTGTGGTACAGATTCGCCCGCGCGTATTTGAAGCCCGAATACTGCGTGCCCGCCATGGGATGGCCGCCGATAAAGGAAAACCCGTGTTTTTTTGCCACCGGGAACAGCGCTTCGCAGACCTTGCGCTTCGTGCCGCAGCAGTCGATGACGATGGGCTTTTTGCCGAAATGCGGCGCCATGCGGCTGACCCATTCGATAGCCGCCTCCGGATAGATCGTGACCAGAACCAGGTCGCAGGAGGAGACGTTCTCCTCCGTCAGCGCGCCGTCTACGGCGCCGCTGATCCTGGCGAACTCCAGAACGGACGCGGTGCGGTTGCAGGCCAGCACTTCCCAGCCCGCTTCCTGGTATGCTTTTGCGAAGGATCCGCCGATCAGTCCGAGACCGACGATCCCTATTGTTTTGCTTTCCATATGCCTACTCTTCCGTGATGATGTCCCGGATGCGTTTCACCCGGCCCATCAGTTTGTCGAATTCATCGGGTCTGAGGGACTGCGCGCCGTCGCACAGCGCGTGCATCGGGTCGTTGTGGACCTCGATGATCAGTCCGTCGCAGCCGCTGGCCGTCGCAGCCATCGCCATGGGCGGCACGAGTCTCGCGATGCCCGTCGCGTGGCTCGGGTCCACGATGATGGGCAGATGCGTCAGTTCGCGCAGCATGGAGACCGCAGCCAGGTCCAGCGTATTGCGGGTATAGTCGTCGAACGTGCGGATGCCCCGTTCGCAGAGGATCACTTTTTCGTTGCCGCCCGCCATGATGTATTCGGCGCTCATCAGCAGCTCTTTCAGCGTGTTGGCGAGGCCGCGCTTCAGCAGGATGGGCTTATCCAGCTTGCCGACGGCCTTCAGCAGCTCGTAGTTCTGCATGTTGCGCGCGCCGATCTGAATGACGTCCACGTTCTCGAACAGGGGCAGGTCGTCCACGCCCATGCACTCGGTGACCAGGGGCAATCCGGTTTCTGCCTTCGCGATCTCCAGCAGGCGCAGGCCTTCCGCCCGCAGACCCTGGAAATCGTACGGCGACGTTCTCGGCTTGAAGGCGCCGCCCCGCAGCATGTCCGCGCCGGCCGCCTTGACGGCTTTGGCGACGGTCACGATCTGTTCTTCCGTCTCGACGGAGCACGGCCCGGCGATGACCACGAAATTGCCTTTGCCGACCTTGACGTCACCCACCTCCACGATGGTGTCGTCCGGGTGGAACTTTCGGTTGCTCTTCTTGAACGGGTCCGTGATGCGCTTGACGGAGTCCACGATGTTCAGGGACTCGATCAGCGCCATATCCACACGGCTCGTGTCGCCGACGAGGCCGAGCACCGTCTGGTAATCGCCCTGTGATACGTGGACAGTCAGTCCCTGGTCCTGAAGCCAGTCGACCAGCTGGTCTCTTTTTTCCTTTTGTACGTTATGCTTCAATACTACGATCATGGATAAAATACTCCTTTAACCTTAATATTATACTCTTTCCTCTGCGTTTCCGAAACTGTCCCGATACAGGAAAAGCGGCCCTGCGCCGGGCAGGACCGCTTTCGGGATCGTATCGATTCGGCAGTCTATGCTCTCAGCGCGCTTCGGGAAGCATCGTAAAAGAAGCCTCCGTAAAAGAAGCCGTCAAAAGCATAGGAAAAGGAGCCGGTGACTGCACGGAAGATGTCGATTCTGCTCTGGTTCATCGTCTTTTGCTCCTTTCTGCCTGATGATGGATACACCATAGCACTTTTGTTGTAATGCGTCAATGAAAATGTTGAAATAATATTATTAGGAACCA
>JAFPXN010000083.1 GCA_017412505.1 Bacillota bacterium
AAAATGATTTCGAAAGAAGGGGGCGATAAGAAGCGTCTTTTATGGTATAATAATTGAGTTAGTGAGAGGAAACTATGATCAGGATCTACCCGTCAAAATTCGAAGGACACATTCAGGCGCCCGCCTCGAAAGCGCATGCGCAGAGGCTGCTTTTTGCGTCCGCGCTGACCACAACGGCCACCCTGATCAAGAACGTCCCCGAATGCGACGACATCGATACGACGCTGCAGTGCCTGCTGGATTTCGGCTGCACCGTGGAAAAACACGGCGAAACGGAGATGAAGATCTTCCCGTTCGTCAAGACGAACCCGGTGCCCTCCGCCGAATTCGACTTCAGGCAGAGCGGCACGACAGCCCATCTGGCCATCCCCCTCGCCGCAGCGTTCGGCATCCGTTCGCAGTGCAGGGCCAGCGGCACGCTCATCAAGCGTCCGCTCATCCCTCTGTCCAGCCGCATGGCGCTGCGTGGGGTCACGTTCAGCAGTTTCAATCTGCCCCTCTCCATGAGCGGCATGCTGCAGCCCGGCGACTATGTCTTCGCCGGCGACGAAGGTTCCCAGTACATCTCCGGCGCCCTGATGGCGCTGCCCATCCTGAGAGGCGACAGCATCATCCGCCTGTCGTCGCCCTTAGTCGACGGCACGTTCATCGACGTGACGCTGGACACAATGGAGGATTTCGGCGTCAAGGTGGACGTGGACGAAGAAGGTTTCCACATCCCGGGCCGTCAGTTTTACAAGAGCCCCGGCAAGGCGGTCGTGGAGAACGACTGGGCGCTCAGCACGCTGTGGGCCTGCGCCGGCTGCCTCTCCAAAGACAACGAGAACCCCGTGATCGTGGACGGTCTGCCCGCCCGCACGGTGCAGATGTACCGGAGCTTCAAGGAAGTCATGTCCCTGCTGCGCTACGACGTCAAATACCTGAACGTCGACGCGAGCGAAACGCCGAACCTGGCGTGCCTGTACGCGGTCATCGCCGCCATGAAGGGTTCCGGACTGGACCTCTCCGGCGTGCCCCAGCTTCGCTACAAGGAAACGGACCGGCTGAAGGTCGTCTGCGAATGCATCCGCGCGCTGGGCGCCGAGGCGCATCCGACGGAAGACGGGCTGCACGTGGAAGAACGCGGCAGTAAAGAGTATCCTGACGACGTCAGGATCGACTGCAAAGGAGATCCCTGGATCTTCATGTCCCTGGCGCTCGCCGCGGGCTGCCTGCCCAAACCCATCGTCCTCGACGACGAACACTGCGCCGAAAAAGTCTACCGCCACTTCCTGCGGGACTATAAAGCCCTTGGCGGAAAATACGATATCTTGTAGGCTTTCCCATTGACAACCCCCGCTTCTGGGGGTTATATTTATTGCAGCGAAAAAATTTCTTTAAGTTGGTACAGAGAGACCGACAAGATCAATAACAGCGTTGCGATTTTTGTCTTGCCGGTCCGGCAAGGCATTTTTATTGGAGCAGGATGCATGGAATTCAAAGCGACCCTGATGAGTGAAGAAGACGTCCGCCGCGCGCTGAAGCGCATGGCGCACCAGATCATCGAGAAGAACGAAGGCTGCGACGGCCTCGTTCTGCTTGGCATCCGCACGAGGGGCCTGCCTCTGGCAAAACAGCTGGCGGCGTTCATCCGCGAGATCGAAGGCGCGGACGTGCCCGTCGGGGAGCTGGACATCACGCTTTACCGCGACGACCTGACGGAGATCTCGGAAGAGCCCGTCATCAGCGGCGCGCCTGCGCAGATTCCCGTCGAAGGCAGAGTCGTGGTCCTCGTGGACGACGTCATCTATACCGGCCGCACCGCGAGAGCCGCCCTGGACGCCGTGTCCGAAATGGGCAGAGCCGCCCGCATCCAGCTTGCCGCCTTAGTCGACAGGGGTCACCGGGAGCTGCCCATACGCCCCGACTACGTCGGCAAGAATGTGCCCACCTCCCGCAGCGAAGTCGTTTCCGTCCTCATGAAGGAAACGGACGGCCGCACCGGAGTCGATCTGTACGAAAATCGGTAAAAGGAGATCATTATGAACAACCAGAACGGCGCTATCTACAACGCCAAAGAACTGGGACCGGGCAAATACCTCGTCCTGGGCCTGCAGCACCTGTTCGCCATGTTTGGCGCGACGGTGCTCGTGCCGATCCTTACAGGATTAAGTGTTTCCGCGACCCTGCTGTTTGCAGGTTTTGCGACATTGTTCTGCCACTTTGTCACCGGAAGGAAGGTTCCTGTCTTTCTCGGCTCCTCCTTCGCCTTCCTGGGCGGCTACTTTGCGGTGAAAGCCATGGCTGTAGAATCGGGCTACACCGAGTCTCAAGGCCTCGTTTATGCGAGCGTAGGCATCGCCTGCGCAGGAATGATGTATCTGATCCTGGCGCTCATCTGCAAAGCCATTGGCGCGCACAAGGTTATGCGGTTCTTCCCGCCCGTGGTCACCGGCCCCATCATCATCGCGATCGGTCTGAATCTGGCGCCCTCTGCGCTCAACAACTGTGCGACGAATTGGCCCATCGCCCTGGTCGCGATCGTCGTGGTCATCGTCTGCAATATCTGGGGCAAAGGCATGATCAAGATCATCCCCATTCTGCTCGGCGTACTGGCATCCTATCTCGTTGCTGCATTTACAGGTCATGTCGATTTCAGCGGCGTAGCTTCCGCCAAGTGGATCGGTCTTCCTGTCGCCACAGAAAACACGGTCTTTTCGCTCATCGGCAATGCGGACAGCGGCCTGCTGCTTTCCGCGATCATCACGATCGTTCCCATTGCGTTCGCGACCATGATGGAACACGTGGGCGATATTTCCGCCATCGGCGGCACCGTCGGCAAAGATTTCATCGATGACCCCGGTCTGCACCGCACGCTCATCGGCGACGGTATCGGCACCGCGATCGCGGCGCTGTTCGGCGCTCCCGCGAATACGACCTACGGCGAGAATACCGGCGTTCTGGCGCTCACGAAAGTGTACGATCCGTTCGTCATCGAACTGGCGGCGATCTATGCCATCGTCCTCAGTTTCTGCCCGAAGTTTGCCGCTATCATCACAGCGATGCCCGCAGCCACCATCGGCGGCGTTTCCATCATCCTCTACGGCATGATCTCCGCCATCGGCATCCGCAACATGGTCGAAAACCACGTCAACTTCCAGGAATCCCGCAACATCATCGTAGCAGCCCTGATCATCGGTCTTGCGCTCGGCATCAACTTCTCCGGCGCTCTTGGCGCAACGATCACGCCGGAAGCCGGCAACGCTGCTACCGGCGCCATTACCTTCTACCTCGGACAGATCAAAGTCAGCCTTTCCGGCCTTGCGATCGCATCCATCGTCGGTATCGTGCTGAACGCGATCCTGCCCGGCAAGGACGAAACGTTCGGCGAGGACCCGGACAAGACCCTGGCCAGCAGCTTAGGTAAATATTGATCCCTGAACCGCAATAAAAAACCGGGGCATGCCCCTGAAAAGCAAAAGCCGCATCCGGAAGGATGCGGCTTTATTTGGCCGTTCATAAAATTACAGGTTCTTGAGCTTTCCTAAACACTTTCTGCAGACCTTGCGTCCTTCGAATTCCACGACGTCCGTTGCGTCGTTGCAGAAAATACAGGCAGGCTGATACTTGCGAAGAATAATGTCGTTACCTTCTACGAAGATCTCGATGGGATCGCCCTCGGCCAGGTCGAATGTATTTCTCAGTTCCTTGGGGATGACAATTCTTCCAAGTTGATCCAACTTTCTTACGATTCCCGTTGCTTTCATAGTATCTTTGCTCCCTTTTCGTTATGATACAGAATGAAATGATGTAATGAATTCAAATATCATTATAACAAATTAGAAATATATGTCAACCGTATAAAATGGGTTAACTGTCCTAAAATATACGTTCCCTATGCATCGAAGCCTTATTTCTTTTCCTTCCCGCGGGAAAGTTTCGCAAGCCCCGCCGCGGCATTTACCAGATTGGTCGCAGCCTTCAGACCGCTGCGGTTGTTCGCGATCACGCCGGTGACGTCGGTAACGGAACGGGAAACGTTCTTCACGATGCCCTGCACGCTGTCCAGGTCTTCTCTGGCTGTCGTGCTGAGCGCTTCGACGTTCTCCATGGTCTTGGCGAGCGATTTCAGCGTAGGGAGCAGCTTCGCGAATACCACGGCCAGTACGCCGATGGCGATGATCGCCACGACGAGCAGGATATAGATGAGCAATTGCTGAACACTAATCGTAATCATAAGTCTCCTCCTATGTTTTCTTACCTGTAATTATGCAATTTTTGGTCATTCTTTACAAGTGTTGTTTTTATACGGAGTTAACAGTATAATAAAAATGGATAATTACGGAGGTTTCCCTTGGCTAAATATATCGTAGAACAATCTGGTCCGCTCCGCGGAGAAGTGACCATTTCCGGCAGCAAAAATGCTGTCCTGCCCATTCTGGCGGCGACGCTCCTTTCCGACGGCGTCTGCGAGATCAACGACGTGCCCCATCTGCTGGATGTGGACGTGATGTGCGAGATCCTGCGCTCTCTGGGATCGAACGTCACCGAGGATTGGAAGACGCACACCATCACCGTCGCGCCGGGCGAACACACCATTTCCGACGTGCCGCACGAACTCGTCAAGAAGATGCGCGCGTCCATCTTCGTCATGGGACCGCTTCTGGCGAAGACGGGTTCCGCCAACATCGCGCTGCCCGGCGGCTGCTCAATCGGCAACAGGCCCATCGACCTGCATAATAAAGGTCTGCGCCTTCTCGGCGCGAAGATCCTCACCGGAGATGGGGTCGTCGAGGCCTCGATCCCGGACGGACTGCAGGGCGCGCTGGTCTATCTCGACTTTCCCAGCGTCGGAGCGACAGAGAACATTATGATGGCTGCGACTCTCGCAAAGGGCACGACGACCATCGAGAATGCGGCGGAAGAGCCGGAGATCGTCGATCTCGCGAACTTCCTGAACAAGATGGGCGCGAAGATCAAGGGCGCCGGCACGGATACCATCCGCATCGAAGGCGTGGACAGCCTGCACGGTACCCGCCATGCGGTCATTCCGGACCGCATCGAGACCGGAACGTTCATGATCGCCGCAGCGATCACCCGGGGCGACGTGCTGATCAAGAACAGCGTACCGGATCACGTCCGGCCGGTCATCGCGAAGCTGCTGGAATGCGGCGCAGCGGTGAACGACGAAGTGGACGGGCTGCGCGTCAGAGGCGACGTGAACAAGCTCGTCTCCACCGACATCAAGACGCTGCCCTACCCGGGCTTTCCGACCGACATGCAGGCGCTGTTCATGGCGCTGCTCACGACGGTGGACGGCACGAGCGCTGTTATCGAGACCGTGTTCGAGAACCGCTTCATGCATGCCGCCGAACTGTCCCGCATGGGCGCCAATATCCGCGTAGACGGCAGGACCGCTATCGTGCCCGGAAACAAACACCAGCTCGTCGGAGCCCACGTCATCTCGACCGATCTGCGGGCAGGCGCCGCCCTGGTGCTGGCGGGGCTGGTCGCGAAGGGTCAGACAGAGGTATCCGAGATCTATCACATCGAGCGCGGCTACGAAGGATTCCACGAGAAACTGACCGCCCTGGGCGCGAAGATCGAAAGAGTGGAAGATTAAACAGAAAGAACGAATGCGGAGAGATCCTCTCCGCATTTTTTATATTCTTTCATAGATTTTCTGCAGTTCCTCGCTGTACGCGCCGTCTTCGCCGCGCACGCAGAGCGCAGGATCGACGGTCAGTTCCTTTCCGCCGCCTTTGACCGCGCTGACCAGTACGATGTTCGGCGCAACTCCCGGCCTGGGAAGCACAAAACGCATCCGTTTTGGCTCCAGCCCGCAGCGCCTGCAGCATTCGAAGACGTCCGGCAGCCGGGACGGTCTGTGGACCAGGACGAAACGGCCGCCGCTCTTCAGCGCGTAAGCCGCTGCCTTCGTAAAATCCAGCAGGGAAGCCGTCGTCTCGTGACGGGCGAGATACGCGGCGCTCTGTTCCGATACGATGCCTCTCCCCGCTTCCGCGTACGGCGGATTGCAGGTGACCGCGTCGAAAGACGCCGCTTCTGCAAACTCCCGGATCTCCAGCACGTCGCCCTGCACAAAATGCAGGCGGTCTTCCAATCGGTTCAGCTTAGCGCTTTCCCGCGCCAGTTTCACCATCGCTTCCTGCACTTCGATACCCAGAATGGAATCCGGCGCAAACTTGCCGAACGCGATGAACGCGACCGCTCCGTTGCCGCTTCCCAAGTCGAGCAGGCGTTCGCCCTGCGACGCGCGGCAGTAATCCGCGAGCAGTACCGCGTCGACGCCGTAGCTGAAAGCGTCTGTATCCTGCAGCAGGGTCAGCCCGCCGAACCCGATGTCGTCCGCGCGGATCGCCATGCTACTCCAGATCCAGCAGTTCCGCCTGCTGCATCAGTTCCTCTTCGGACATGGAAGACAGATCCGCATCCATGGCAGAGGTCTTGTTCTTCTTAGGCTTCTTGACAAAGTTCTTTTCCTGGTTGCGCTTGTTCGGCGCCCTCTGGATCTCTTCCTTGCCGTAAACGTAATACTCCGTGGAGAGCTTTTCCGGCTTCGTGTCGCTCTTTTCTTCCAGGATCAGGCGGGTCTTGATCCTGTTTTCCAGAATGTTCACGTCCATGACGACGGCTTTGCCGTCCCGCGTCGTGATCCGTTCGCCCACGTCCGGCATGCCTTTGCGCAGGTGGCAATACGTATCGTTCTCGTACTGCAGACAGCACATCAGTCTGCCGCAG
The DNA here is from genome assembly GCA_017412505.1 of Bacillota bacterium. GTDB lineage: Bacteria > Bacillota > Clostridia > Peptostreptococcales > Anaerovoracaceae > RUG11894. Next base: position 6,742 of record JAFPXN010000083.1, read on the forward strand.
ATCCCGGAGATCTTGATGGGGTTGAGCGAGAGGTTCTGCACCTTAGCCATCTTGATGGATACCGGTTCGAAGTCCGGCAGCCAGGCGTGGCAGCACAGTTCTCTGCCGCAGGACCCGATGCCGCCCATCATCTTCGTCTCGTCGCGCACGCCGATCTGGCGCAGCTCGATACGCATTTTGAACACGCCGGCCAGGTCCTTGACCAGTTCCCGGAAATCCACTCTGCCGTCCGCCGTAAAATAGAAGATGACCTTGGAATTGTCGAACGTATATTCCACGTCCACGAGTTTCATCTCCAGACCGTGCTTGTCGATCTTCTCCTGGCACAGCTGCAGCGCTCTGTCCTTCTTCTTCAGATTCTCCTCGTGTCGGCGCACGTCGTTCTCGTCCGCCTTGCGCAGGATGGGCTTGAGCGGCGCGACGATCTCGTCCTCTTCCACTTCCGCGATATCCGCGGAGAGCGTGCCGAATTCGACCCCTCTGGCCGTTTCTACGATAACGTTGTCTCCGGCGAACAGTTCCATCTCTGCCGGGTCAAAATAATAGACTTTACCGGCGGCTTTAAATCGCACGCCTGCAACTCTGATCATATTTCCTCCTAAGATCTATAGTGAAAGGCACAGCTGCTTAAGCGTGTACCCCGTATTATAACCGAGCCGGATGCAGCGCCCTGCCTCTTCGGCGGCTTCGACCGCCCGGGCGATCGCCTGCTGATCCATCTTCTCCCGGATCCTTTCGAACGCGGTCCAATCCCGGGTCAGCGAGGACCGCTGCGCGCCGTAAGGAAGAAGCAGCGCTTCGCGCAGCAGCAGTTCCAGCGTCTGCAGGAATTCCGCCGCCTTTTCTCTGGGCTTTCCCTTTTCGTCCAAAAGGGGTTTGATACAGTCTCTCCTGCGGTAAAACAGCGGGCTGTCGGCACAGACAGCCAAAAACGACTTCGCGAGAGCCAGCATCTCTTCGTCCGGCTGCGTCTGTTCGTCTTCCAGATAGTACGTGCTGCAGCGGGAGAGAACGGTCGGCAGCAGCGCGTCTTTCTTTTCCGCAAGCAGGATGATCACGGAATCGCCTGCAGGCTCTTCCAGTGTCTTCAGCAGTTTGTTCTGTGCGGCGGTGTTCAGCAGATGCGCTTCTTCGATCAGCACCGCATGACGCGCGCCGAAAGGCTTCAGTTTCAACTGTTCCTGGAGCAGTTCCACCGCATCCACGCCGATCTGTGTCTTCGCGTTTCCGGGCGCTGTCTCCAGGTCCAGGTACAGAAAGTCCTCATGATTGCCGTGATCGAATTTGCGGCAGGACACACAGGCGCCGCAGGAATCTCCCTGCGCAGGCGATTCGCACAGGATCGCCTTGGCCAGTTCCTTTCCGATCTGCAGACGGCTGTCCTTTCCGCCGATAAACAGAAACGCGTGCACCAGTTTTCCGCCGGCAAGCAGCGCGGTCAGCTGATCCGCGACGGCTCTATTGTGAAAAAGATCTGCCAGCGACATAATCGTCGAATCTCCTGCGGATCTCCTCCGCGATCTCTTCGATGCTGCGGGACGCGTCGACGGTGACGAAGCGGCTGCGGTAGATCTCCTTCAGCTGCATGTAGCCTTCGTACACCGCGTTATGGAAAGTCAGATCTTCCTGCTCCAGGCGGTCCAGATCCCTGGCCGCCGCAACTCGTGCTTTGCCGGCAGCCGCAGGCAGATCCATCAGGAACGTGATGTCCGGCTGGGTGCCCTGCACGGCAAATTCGTTGATGACGCGCACGTCGTCGCCCAATCCTCTGGCGTACCCCTGATAAGCGATCGAAGAATCCATGAAGCGGTCGCAGAGCACGACGCAGCCCTTTTCCAGGGCAGGACGGATCTTCTCCGCTACGTGCTGCGCGCGGGCCGCCGCGTAAAGCAGCGCTTCGGTGACCCCGTCCATCTCCTTGTGGGCAGGATCGAGCAGCAGCGCGCGGATCGCTTCGGAGATCGGCGTGCCGCCGGGTTCGCGGGTCATTACGACGTCGTAGCCTTCTGCAAGGCAATGCTCTCTTAAAAGACGGATCTGCGTCGTCTTGCCGCTTCCGTCCGGACCTTCAAATGTGATAAAGATACCCTTCAATGGATCGTGACCTTTCTATCTGAAACCGCCTTCGCGGGACTTGCGGTATTCCTGTTCCAAACTGTCGGTCTTCTGTTCCTGTTTCTGCTTCGCGTTCTGTTTTGCCTTTTTCTCTCGGGCATCCTGGAGGATCCCTTCTAAAAGATCGCCAACCAAAGCAAACCCCAGTACTGCTACGGGGATGCACAGAAGCGCCCATAATGCATATCTCGCGATCGTGTAGGACATAGTCCCTCCTTAACTAAATAATTATAGCATATAGAAGCACTCCTGACACGAAAAAACGCACCCTTACGGATGCGTCTTTCGAACCGGCTGCGTCCTACTTTCCCAGGCAGCTTCCCACCAAGTATCATCGGCTCTGAAGGGCTTAACTACTGTGTTCGGGATGGGAACAGGTGTAACCCCAACGATATTGCAACCAGATTTTCTGTGAAGATATCGAATGTA
>JAFPXN010000007.1 GCA_017412505.1 Bacillota bacterium
CGGCTCCGGTAAAATAGACGACGAAAACTGGCCCTGGGGCGATCGCGCTAATCTGTCAAAGGATGCGGCAACCCTGTACATGGTCCTGTCGAACAACTCCGTCTCCGAAGACGAAGATAATCCTCTGCCCTATCCCGGCCTCGGGACCGAGCACTTCCTGGCCTCCGACGATACCTGGGTGCTGCCGGCAGAAGATCCTGCAATCGAGCCAGCCGAGGTGATCGACGTCCGGGTCTGCCAGGATAACGAACCCTTCTATTACGCCAACGGCGACGGCAAGGTCGATCAGAGCACGTTCGGCAATTCCGACTTCTACACCGTGGGCGTCGGCACCGGCGATACGAAGATCGACTACGCGAACCTGAAGACCGGCGACGTGGTCAGCAACACCTCGTTCAACGGCGTGTTCGTCACGAAGCTGCAGAAGAGCAACAACCCGACGTTCGACGCGGATCTGACGAGGCTCAAGAGCGAGACGATCGCATCCTTCCGCGCCTTCGAGCTCGACCATCCCGAAGTATTCTGGCTGAACGGCTCCATCAAGCTGCGCGTTCTGACGGTCACGCTGGGAAGCGAGCAGACCTCGTTCATCTTCATGACCCTCGTCGACGACAAGGGCTTCACGATGCGCATCGCAGAGTATGCAGCGGCAGGATCGATCGAAGCAGGCATCAAGCAGAGAGACGCGGCGGTCGCATCCATCATCGCGCAGATCCCTGCTGGCGCCAGCGACAGAGAAAAAGTCGTGAACCTGAACAAATGGTTCACGCTGAACAACGAATACAACAGAAGCGCGGATCTTTCCAGCATCGGCTTCACCCCGCACCGTTCCCTGAAGTCCCTGATGGGTAACTTCGGCATCAACGGACCGGTGTGCGACGGCTACTCCAGAGGCTTCAAGACGGTCTGCGACAGACTGGGCATCCCCGTAGTCCTCGAAACAGGCACGGCCAGCATCGGATCCCACAGCGAACTGCACATGTGGATGAGCATCAAGATCGACGGCACCTGGTACGGCACGGACACTACCTGGAACGACCCGATCGTCAAGGGCAAGGACGGCAAGGTCTCCGGCTATGAGAATGAAAAGTACCTGCTCGTCGGCAACGATACCGTCGTGGACGGCGCAAAGTTCAGCGTATCCCACCCGGCGAACAAGACCCCGGGCGGCACGACGGGCGTTCTGTTCGCAAGCCTCATTCTGAATCCGAACGAGATCTACGGCTACACCGCGATCGATTATGACGACGTAAAATCCACCGACTGGTTCTTCGATTACGTGCAGGACGTCTCCGCGCGCGGCCTGATGAACGGTACTTCCCCGAACCTCTTCAGCCCGCAGGGCACTGCGACAAGAGGCCAGATCGTACAGATCCTGTACAACATCGCGGGACAGCCCGAAGTCGAAGACGTGAAGGTCGAAGGCTGGTTCGGTGTTCCGGCCACCTGGGCTATGGACAAGGGCATCGTCGCGGGCTATCCCGACGGTGACTTCCACGGCAACGACCCCGTGACCCGCGAACAGCTGGCCACGATCCTGTGGGCTTTCGAAGGTGCGCCGGTCATCACCGGCACCACGCTGGGCTACGCCGACAAGGACAAGATCAGTGAATACGCATTGAACGCGTTCCTGTGGGCGAAGGCGGAAAGCGTCATCGGCGGCAAGCCGGGCAACCTGGCCGACCCGCAGGGAACGGCTACGAGAGCCGAGATCGCCACGATCTTCTCGAACTACATGAAGTAAGCGGATCAAACAACACACAAAACACCGGAGAGCTGAACTCTCCGGTGTTTTTGCATGTTTTTCCGCCATTCTATTATTCTTCCATTGCATTGCATATTTTGCTATACTATTGTTGTATAAGTCTATTCAACGCTCGTTTTCACATAACGAACCAAACGAACGGAGGTAAAAAGATGAAGAGGCGAGTTCTATCCATATTGCTGGTACTGGCCCTATGCCTGGCATATCTGCCGGTGCAGAGGGTATACGCAGCAACGATCGACGAGATCACTATATTCGGTATTACGGATCACTACATTGCAGGCGATCTCATTTACGTCGCTTTAGACGGCACGAATGTCACCCCTGCAGGAATCGACATCAGTGACAGGGTTTTGTATATCGATGGCGTTGCACATCGCCCTGCCGATGCGGATTGGAGCACGCTGCAATGGGAAGCCGGCAAAACCTACGTTTGGACTATTCCCATGGCGCCTCCCGCAGGTGACGATTTTAACCCGGCGGCAACGATCTGCCGCGTTGAAGGCGAACCGGTCGAATTAGACAGTGTCTCCACCGACCTGGCAACACTGAGTTATCCCATTACGGTCTGTGTAAACTCGACCTTTACCGCGCCTACGGATGTCACGGGCCTCAAATATGACGGGACGGCAAAGGATCTTGTCGTACCCGGCACATCCGCGGAAGGTACGTTCTCGTATCAGGTAAACGGCGGCGATTGGGTCAATACGGTCCCGACAGGAACAAATGCCGGCGACTACGAGATCGTTTATAAATTTATACGTACCGACGGAATGCCCGACTATGATACCTATCCGGATGGAGCGGCCACGCCTCTTCACACAACGATCGACAAGGCTGACGCGCCGAACGTGAGCATTACGGGTAATACCGCCACGCTGCCGTATAACGGCAGCGAACAGTCTGTTACCGGATTTACGTATGTCAGCGATAACCCTGCCTATACGGATGCAGATTTTACGTATACGGGCACGGAAGCCTCTCATGGCATCGATGCAGGCAACTATCTGATGGGGCTGGATGCGTCTGATTTTACAAACACAAATACGAACTATTATGATCCTGTCTTTACTATTGCTGCTGACGGGAATCTAGTCATCACCTCAAAGGACATCACCGTCACCATCACCGGCAACAGTTCCAAGGTCGCCTACACCGGAGCTATGCAAGAAGTGGTCGGCTATACGATCGAAAGCAGCGATCCGAATTATACGCAGACAGACTTCACTTATACCGGCGTTAACAGCGATCGCGCAGAAGGCACGGCTGAGGGTGATTATGACATGACGATGGTCGCCGGGGAATTCACAAATACCAACCCCAACTATAACCCCACTTTTACGATAGTAAACGGTCGGTTGACGATCGCCAATCTCCCGGAAGCCACCTGGACGACAGAACCTACAGTAAAAACAAACCTCACCTATAACGGCACCGCGCAGCAGCTGGTAAACGCAGGCGTACCGAATGGCGGTACCGCCATGTACCAGGTCGGTTATTCCGGCCCCTGGTCGAACGCCCTTCCGACCGCTACGGTTCCTGCCAACTACGAAGTTTCATGGAAAGTTGCCGGCGATGCAGGTCATGTGGACAGCGCGCAGGATATGGGCATGATTGAAATCATAAAAGCGCCCGCTGTTACGATCCGGCCGATCGATACGACGATGTATGTGGGCGGAGCTCTTCCCGCAAAGCTGTACACCGTTTCTGAAGGCGCTTTTTACGCGGCTGATGAGGAAATGATCACAGTAACGCCTATTTGGTCTACTGTGAATCCCGAGATCGAAGGCGTTGCCGGCAACACCTATGAGTACACACTTTATCTTGACCTTACGGCGCATCCGGAAATTACCGACTTGTATGAGGATATCATCAATGCCGGCGGCGTACAGGGCCACATCACTGTGATCGAACATACCTCCGGCGGCGGCGGTGGCGGCGGTTCGAACGAAGAATCCTATGACTTCACGCAGCCGTCCGAAGGCGTCGGCGCAGGCAAGATGGACGACGAAAACTGGACCTGGGGCGAACGCGGCAACCTGCCCAAGGATGCGGCGACCCTCTACATGGTCCTGTCGAACAACTCCGTCTCCGAAGAGGAAGACAATCCTCTGCCCTATCCCGGCCTCGGGACCGAGCACTTCCTGGCCTCCGACGATACCTGGGTGCTGCCGGCAGAAGATCCTGCAATCGAGCCAGCCGAGGTGATCGACGTCCGGGTCTGCCAGGATAACGAACCCATCTATCTCGCCAACGGCGATGGCAAGGTCGATCAGAGCACGTTCGGCAATTCCGACTTCTACACCGTGGGCGTCGGCACCGGCGACACGAAGATCGACTACGCGAACCTGAAGACCGGCGACGTGGTCAGCAACACCTCGTTCAACGGCGTGTTCGTCACGAAGCTGCAGAAGAGCAACAACCCGACGTTCGACGCAGACCTTGCCAAGCTGAAGAGCGACACCATCGCTTCGTTCCGCGCCTTCGAACTCGACCATCCCGAAGTATTCTGGCTGAACGGCTCCATCAAACTGCGCGTTCTGACGGTCACGCTGGGAGGCGAGCAGACCTCGTTCATCTTCATGACCCTCGTCGACGACAAGGGCTTCACGATGCGCATCGCAGAGTATGCCGCGGCCGGATCCATCGAAGCAGGCATCAAGCAGAGAGACGCGGCGGTCGCAGCCATCATCGCGCAGATCCCTACTGGCGCCAGTGACAGAGAAAAAGTCGTGAACCTGAACAAGTGGTTCACGCTGAACAACGAATACAACAGAAGCGCGGATCTCTCCAGCATCGGCTTCACCCCGCACCGCTCCCTGAAGTCCCTGATGGGCAATTTCGGCATCAACGGACCGGTGTGCGACGGCTACTCCAGAGGCTTCAAGACGGTCTGCGACAGACTTGGCATCCCCGTGGTCCTCGAAACAGGCACGGCCAGCATCGGCTCCCACAGCGAACTCCACATGTGGATGAGCGTCAAAGTGGACGGCACCTGGTACGGCATGGATACCACCTGGAACGACCCGATCGTAAAGGGTAAGGACGGCAAGGTCTCCGGCTACGAGAACGAAAAGTACCTGCTCGTCGGCAACGATACGGTCGTGGACGGCGCGAAGTTCGGCGTATCCCACCCGGCGAACAAGACCCCGGGCGGCACGACAGGCGTTCTGTTCGCAAGCCTCATTCTGAACCCGAACGAGATCTACGGCTACGTTCCGGTCGATTACGACGACGTGAACACTTCGGATTGGTTCTACGATTACGTACAGGACGTGACGAAGCTGAACCTGATGAACGGCACTTCGCCGAACCTCTTCAGCCCGCAGGGCACCGCGACGAGAGGCCAGATCGTACAGATCCTGTACAACATCGCGGGACAGCCCGAAGTCGAAGACGTGAAGGTCGAAGGCTGGTTCGGTGTTCCGGCCACCTGGGCTATGGACAAGGGCATCGTCGCGGGCCATCCCGACGGCGACTTCCACGGCAACGATCCCGTGACCCGCGAGCAGCTGGCCACGATCCTGTGGGCCTTCGAAGGCGCGCCCGAGCAGTCCGGAGAACTGAGTTTCGCAGACGCGGACAAGGTCTCCTCCTATGCGGTCAACGCGATGCTGTGGGCCAAGAAGGAAGGCATCATCGGCGGCAAGCCGGGCAACCTGGCCGACCCGCAGGGAACGGCTACGAGAGCCGAGATCGCCACGATCTTCTCGAACTACATGAAATAAACGCTGACGGCGTAAAGCGAAGACCGCAGCCCCGAAGGGCTGCGGTCTTCTTTTGTGTTTTCTATCGATTCAGTTTTGAGGAGAATTTGCTTTAGCCTTCTGCCAGCTTCTTGTAGCTGTCGAGTCTTTCCTTCGCGTCGCGCTCTGCCTTTTCGAACAGTTCCTTCGCGATCTCGGGGAAGGTGATCTCCAGGGAAGCGTAGCGGTTCTCGCCGCGCAGGAAGGTCTTCAGGTCGCCCGTGGGCTCCTTGCTGTCGAGCTGGAACGGGTTGAGACCCTGTTCTTTCCGTCTCGGGTCATAGCGGTAGCAGTGCCAGTAGCCGGCTTCGACTGCGGCCTTTTCTTCGAGCTGGGACTTGCCCATGCCGCACTTCGGGCCGTGCTCGATGCACGGGCAGTAGCAGATGATCAGGGACGGTCCGTCATACTCTTCCGCTTCGCGGATGGCCTTCAGGGTCTGCTCGGGGTCATAGCCCATCGCGACCTGCGCCACGTAGACGTAGCCATAGCTCATGGCCATCATGCCGAGGTCCTTCTTCTTGGTCTTCTTGCCGTCGGCAGCGAACTTGGCGACTGCGCCTGCCGCTGTGGACTTGGAGGACTGACCGCCGGTGTTGGAGTACACTTCGGTGTCGAGGACGAGGCAGTTGATGTTCTTGCCGGAAGCCAGGACGTGGTCCAGACCGCCGTAGCCGATGTCATAGGCCCAGCCGTCGCCGCCGAACGCCCAGTAGCTTCTCTTGCGCAGGTAGTCGGTGTTGGCCAGGATGAAGTCCTTGGCCTCCTTCTGGATGTCGGTCTTGGGCTCGTATGCCGCGACAGCATCCGCGAACGCCTTGGAAACTTCCTTGGACTTCGCGTCGTCCGGACGGCCTTCCAGATACGCATCCAGGGCGGGTTCGACCTCGGTGCCGCGGAAGTTCTCCGCATAGCTCTTGATGGTCTCGTTCACCTTGGTGGAGCCGAGCAGCATACCGAAGGAGTATTCCGCCGCGTCTTCGAACAGGGACATGGCCCATGCGGGACCTTCGCCGGCCTTGTTCTTGGAGTAGGGAACTCCCGGGGGCGATCCGCCGTAAGCGGTGGAGCATCCGGAGGCGTTGCCCACGGTCATATGATCGCCGAACAGCTGGGTGACCAGCTTGATGTACGGGGTCTCGCCGCAGCCTGCGCAGGCGCCGGAGAACTCGAACAGGGGCTGTGCGAACTGGCTGAACTTCGTGTTCTTATTGGAGACAGCGTCCTTCTTGATGGTGACTTCTTCAACGCCGAATTCCCAGTTCTCGGCTTCCGCAGCCTGAGAGTCGAAGGGCTTCATCTTCAGCGGAGCCGGATCCATCTTGCTCGCCGGGCAGACGTTGAAGCAGCTGCCGCAGCCGGTGCAGTCATACAGGGAAACCTGCATTCTGTACTGATAGCCTTCCAGTTCCTTGCCCTTGGCGGGTACGGTCTTGAACGCAGCGGGCTTCTTGGCCATTTCCGCTTCGTCCAGCAGTATGGGTCGGATGGCAGCGTGCGGGCAGACCAGCGCGCAGCGGTTGCACTGCAGGCACTTTGTGGCATCCCATTCGGGCAGGTTGACCGCCACGCCGCGCTTCTCGTACTTGGTGAGAGCGCTGGGGAACGTGCCGTCCGGCATGCTGAACTTATCGTACATGGAGACGGGGATATCGTCGCCTTCCTGACGGTTGACGGGGATCACGACTTCCTGTACGAAGGCGGGCAGGTGGCTGTTGTCCGCGGGAACGACTTCCAGGTCAGCCCAGGCGGCCGGAACCTCGACTTTGACGAGTCCGTCGACGCCCATGTCGACTGCCTTGTAGTTCTTTTCGACAACGTCCATACCCTTCTTCAGGTAGGTCTTCTTGATGGCATCCTTCATGTAGCCGAGGGCTTCTTCCATGGGGATGATGTCCATCAGCTTGAAGAAAGCGGATTGCAGGATGGAGTTGGTTCTGTTGCCCAGACCGATCTCCGCAGCCAGGTCGACCGCGTCGATGATGTAGAACTGGGCGTGCTTCTCGGCCAGGCCCTTCTTCAGGTCTGCGGGGAGTCTGTCTTCCAGTTCCTCGGGCTTCCACTGGCAGTTGAGGAGGAAGACGCCGCCGTCCTTCAGGTCCTTGGTCAGGTTGTACTTGTGGACGTAGGTCTGGTTGTGAACGGCGACCAGGTCCGCATTGCTTACATAGTACGGCTGCTTAATGGGAGAGTGGCCGAAACGCAGGTGAGACTGGGTGAGGCCGCCGCTCTTCTTGGCGTCATACGCGAAGTAAGCCTGTGCATACATATCGGTGTTGTTGCCGATGATCTTGATGGAGTTCTTGTTCGCGCCGACCGTGCCGTCTGCGCCTAGACCCCAGATCTTGCAGGACGTGCAGTCCGCAGGAGTGATGTCGATGGGGTTGCCCAGGGGCAGGGACAGGTGCGTGACGTCGTCCACGATGGAGATGGTGAAGTTGTCCTGCGGGCAATCTTTCGCCAGGTTGTCGTAAACGGAGACGATGTGCGCGGGGGTGGTGTCCTTGGAGGACAGACCATAGCGGCCGCCCACGATGATGGGGGCGGGCTTGCCGGACATGTGGTACGCGTTGACCACGTCCAGATACATGGGTTCGCCGATGGAGCCGGGTTCCTTGGTCATGTCGAGGACTGCGATCTTCTTGCAGGTCTCGGGCACGGCGGCAAGGAAGTGCTTCATGGAGAACGGTCTGTACAGGTGGACGTTGATCATGCCGACCTTGCGGCCGCTGGCGTTCAGGTAATCGCAGACCTTTTCCAGCGTGTCGCAGACGGAGCCGTTCGCGATGACGACTTCGGTCGCGTCGGGCGCACCGTAGTAGTTGAACAGCGTGTAGTTGCGGCCGGTCAGCTTGTTGATCTCGTTCATGTAGTTCTCTACGATCTCGGGAACAGCGTCGTAGAAGCGGTTCTGCGCTTCTCTGCCCTGGAAGTAGAGGTCGGGGTTGATGGTGGTGCCGCGGATGCAGGGATGTTCGGGGTTGAGGGCGTTCTTGCGGAACGCGTTGACCGCATCCATGTCCACGAGCTTCTTCATGTCGTCATAATCGAGGGTCTCGATCTTCTGGATCTCATGAGAAGTCCGGAAACCGTCGAAGTAGTGCAGGAACGGGACTCTGCTCTTGATGGCGGACAGGTGGGCAACGGCGCCCATGTCCATAACTTCCTGGGGGTTGGCGGAAGCCAGCATCGCGAAACCGGTCTGGCGGCAGGCCATGACGTCGGAGTGGTCACCGAAGATGGACAGGCCGTGGACAGACAGGGAACGTGCGGAGACGTGGAACACGCCGGGCAGCAGTTCGCCTGCGATCTTGTACATGTTGGGGATCATCAGAAGCAGACCCTGGGAAGCGGTGTAGGTAGAGGTGAGGGCGCCTCCCTGCAGGGAGCCGTGGACCGCACCGGCTGCGCCGGCTTCGGACTGCATCTCGACCACCTGGACCTTCTGGCCGAAGATGTTCTTACGGCCTTTGGCCGCCCATTCGTCCACCATTTCTGCCATGGGGGAGCTGGGCGTGATCGGGAAGATACCCGCGACTTCGGAAAATGCGTAGGATATGTACGCCGCCGCGGTATTTCCGTCCATTACGTCGAATTTCTTAGCCATTGTTTTCTCCTTATATTCGTAAGTTGATAAAACAGGTGTAACCGATTACAGCGTCTTCATGAAGCGCTCGAGTCTGTCCATACCGTCGGCGATGTTCTCGTCGTTGGTGGCATAGCAGAAGCGGACGAATCCTTCGCCGCCTTCGCCGAAGCCGACGCCGGGGATGACCAGCATGTGCTCCTGGTCGAGCAGCTTCGCGGCGAACGTTCTGGAGTCGAGGCCGGTCTGCTTGATGTTCGCCATCAGGTAGAACGCGCCGGCAGGATCTTTGCACGTGATGCCGGGGATCTTATTGATGCCTTCGACGAGCAGGGCCTTTCTGTGTCTGTACAGGGCCTTCATGTCTTCCACGCACTGCTGGCTGGACGTGAGGGCTGCGACGCCGCCCCACTGTACCGCCGTGAAGACGGAGGAGAAGACGTTCTCGAGGAGCATGATCATCTTGGCGATCATATCCTTGGGTCCTGCAGCATAGCCGAGTCTTGCGCCGGTCATCGCGTAGGTCTTGGAGAAGCCGTCCACGATGATGGTTCTTTCCTTCATGCCGGGGAAGGACGCGATGGAGACGAAGGGCTTGCCGGTCCAGTTCAGTTCTCTGTACATTTCGTCGGTGACGCAGAAGATGTCGTTTTCGACGCAGATCTCCGCCAGCGCCTTCATGTTCTCGTAGTCAGCGACGCCGCCGGTGGGGTTGGACGGGAAGTTGATCAGCATCAGCTTCGTCTTCGGGGTGATGGCTGCGCGGACCGCTTCGGGGTTGAACATAAAGCCGTCTTCCTCGAAGATCTTGACCCGTACAGGCTTGCAGCCCAGCATGATGATCATGCCGTCGTAGGCAGCGTAGCAGGGGTCGGAGATGATGACTTCGTCACCGATGTCCAGCGCGGCTTCCAGAGCCAGCAGCAGAGCGGAGGTGCCGCCGATCGTGACGACCATTTCGTCCAGACCGTAGCTGAGGCCTCTGTCCGCATAGGACTTGGAGATGGCTTCTCTCAGGGGGAGAATACCGGTGTTGGGCGCGTAGAAGGATTCGCCTCTGTCCAGGGATTCCTTCATGGCGTCGGTGATGTGCTTCGGCGTAACGAAGTCGGGCTGGCCGAAACCGAAGGACAGCACGTTGTCGTACTTGTAGCTCATGCCGACGAACTCACGGATGACCGATCTCGGAGTGTTGGCACTCTTTTCAGACATGAAATTTCTCATAGTTCCTCCTTATAAATACTGGGGGGTGCGTCTGATTTACTTATCTTCGATGCCGGCGATCTTCTTGGCCAGCTTCTTCTTGCCTTCCATGTTGCCCTGGCGAGCGATCATGATGCGCTGCGCCTGGGGAGAACCGGCGCCGTGCAGCGATTCGGTCCTGTAGCCGACCGCGGAGGAACCGAGGCAGATGTTCTCCCGGAAGCGGAGGATGCGCATGCGGTCCATGGTGTCGACTTCGGGCTTGGTGCCCAGCAGGGACGTGCAGAATTCGCCGAGGGTCTCGCCGTTCTTGCCGACGACCAGGTCGGACTTGAAGTCCTTCTCGGAGGGCATGGTGACCATCAGGCCGCCCGCGATGTCTTCTGCCAGTCTTGCGATCTCATAGGGGAATCTCGTGACGTTCTGCTTGCAGACGTTAGCCTCGAGCAGGTTGATCTCGTAGTTGCCGGCCTTGGTCGGGTGACCGTCCGCAGAGCAGGCGATGCCGCAGCAGTACATGGTCTCGTTCAGGTGGGTCATTTCGACCAGCTTATCCTTGACGGCGGAAGCCTTCTCGCAGCCGTTGTATTCCGCGGCCAGAGCAGCAGCGCCGATGATGACGTCGCCTACGCCGACCTTGCAGCCGCCGTAGCTCTGTCTGTGGTAACCCGCGAATCTTTCGACCAGCATGCCGGCGAATTCGGTCTCGCCGTTCATGAAGATGTATTCGTTGGGGATGAAGACGTCGTCGAGGATGACGAGGGCTTCCTGGCCGCCGAACTGCTTGTTGCCCAGGTCGACGTCCGCGCCTTCTTCGAGCTTACGGGTGTCGCAGGACTGTCTGCCGTAGACCATGAACAGGCCGTCCGCGTCGGACGGGCAGGCGAAGCACAGGGCGAAATCCTTGTCTTCGGGCTTCATGGCGATGGTCGGCATGAAGATGTGCCAGTGGGAGTTGACGGAGCCGGTCTGGTGGGCTTTGGCGCCCCTTACGACGATACCGTCTTCTCTGACTTCCTTGACGTGTACGAAGACGTCGGGGTTGGCCTGCTGGCTGGGGCTCTTGGAGCGGTCGCCCTTGGGGTCGGTCATCGCGCCGTCGACGGTGAGGTCGTTGTCCTGGACCATGATCAGGAACTTCTTGAAGCGTTCGTGATAGTCGGTGCCATACTTTTCGTCGATCTCAAACGTCGTGGAATAGACGGCGTTGAACGAGTCCATACCGACGCAGCGCTGGAAGCAGCTGGCGGTCTTCTGACCGAGCATTCTCTGCATCTTGACCTTCTTGCACAGGTCGTCGGTGCTCTGGTGGATGTGCGCAAAGCGGTTGATCCTGTTGCCGGTGAGGTTGCTCGTTGCAACCATCAGGCCGCTTTCGGCGGCGTCTGCGGCGGCGTCATAGGTAGCCGCTACGCAGTTGATGGACGGACGGATCATGGGGTGATCCACCCAGTTCTCAATTCTTTCGCCAAACATGTAGACTTTGGTGTTCAGCTTGCGCAGAGATTCGATATACTCTGCTCCGGTCATTAATGCCATTGGGATCTCCTCCTAAACTGTAAAACTTCTGGGGGGCGAATCGATTTTTAAAGCACTAATAAGTATTGCAAGAAGCGTGCCAAAGACGGCGGCGGAAAAAGCAAAAAATTTCCGGCTCTTTTTTGACCCCCGGACTCCCGTTTGCCCTGATTTTTGAAGAATTGAAAAGCTTCGCGGTTAGTCATCGCTAACGCCAGAACCAAAAGCGCAGTTCGCTTGAACCGATATCGGTTCTATGCTATACTGGAGTTGCGACTTAGACAGAAAGGAACGCACCCATGAAGCACCTGCAGTACTCTTTCCTCATCGACCAGGCCGAGGAACTCATCCCCTGCGACGCTGCCTCGGAGGAATTCCTGGCCCGCATCGACCCCCAGGATTTCCAGGCTCACGTCCAGAGCCTCGAGCTCAACAACGCCAATCTGGCCACCACCATCCTGCTCAACCACACCAGCTACACCCTGCGCCTCGTGCCGGTCTCGGCCGTGCGCAGCGCAGCCCAGGCGAAGATCCTGGACAAGTGGGACGGCGCCTACATCGCCGTGCTGCAGGACCAGGTCTCCCTCTCCTCCGTTCTGTACACCCTCAGCAAAAACGCCGGCGCAGACAGCGTTACCGCCGATATGTTCGAAGACTACGATACCGGCATCTACGTCACCCGGGCGGACGGTGTTTCCATGTTCATCAACTCCCGCTACGAGGAGATCACCGGCATCCGCCGGGAGGATGCGGTGGGTCAGACCATCTTTACCCTGCACAATCAGGGTATGTACATGCCCCTGGTGACCCCGGTGATCCTGCGCATCAACAAGGAATACACGGTGCTGCAGAGCTTCGCCGGCGGCCGCTACGGCATCATCTCCGGCACGCCGATCTACGATGCGGCGGGCAAGCCCTACTGCGTGCTGATCTGCGTCAACCAGCTGGAAGAAAAGGCCATGCGGGTGATCGAAGGTACCTTCCGGGAGCAGGCCATTACGCGCAACAAGCGAAACGCCCTCACCTACGTGCAGGAATCCCCCGTCGACATCATCGCGGAGAGCACGGCAGTGCGCCAGGTACTGCAGGATTCCATCCGCGTGGCCCACTACGACGTGCCTGTGCTTCTGCTGGGCGAATCCGGCACCGGCAAGGAGATCTTCGCATCCATCGTCCATTCCTCCAGCCAGCGCCGCTACGAACCCTACGTTACGCTCAACTGCAGCGTTATCTCCACGAATCTTCTGGAGGCGGAACTGTTCGGCTACGAGCCCGGCGCCTTTACCGGCGCCTCCGCCAAGGGAAAGCCGGGCTTCTTCGAAGTGGCTTCCAAGGGCACGATCTTCCTGGACGAGATCGGCGACATGCCCCTGGAATCCCAGGCGAAGCTGCTGCGGGTGCTGCAGGACGGCGAGTTCTACAAAGTGGGCGGGGTGGAACCCATCAAGACCAACGCCCGCATCGTCGCAGCCACGAACCGCGATCTGCAGGCCATGGTGGAGCAGGGCACGTTCCGCCGCGACCTGTACTACCGGCTCAACGTCATCCCCATCCATATGCCGGCCCTGCGCGACCGCAAAGAGGACGTGGCACCGCTGCTGCTGCATTTCCTGTATATCTACAACCAGAATTACGGCACGAATAAGCGCTTTTCCGAAGATCTCATCCGGCTGCTGCAGGACTACGACTGGCCGGGCAACGTGCGCGAGCTGAAGAATCTCGTAAAGCGCCTTATCATCATGAGCGTGGACGACGAGATCGGGCCGGAGCATTTCTACCGGATCTGGTCCGGGGAGTTGAAAACAAAAGAGGAAGAGACAGCACAGCCGCCGGCGGAGGGCATCGTCGTAAACGGCCTGCCGCCTCTGAACAAAGCCGTGGAGGAGGTGGAGCGGACCCTGGTGCAGCGGGCCCTGGAGAAGGGCGGCACCACCCGCAAAGCGGCGCAGCTGCTGGGCGTGAGTCAATCCTCCATCATGAGAAAGATCCGGGAATACGGCCTGAACGAACGGGCCTGAGAATAGAAAGGTAGTGTTGTATGAGAGTAACGTTAGACCCCGAAAGAACTGCCGTGCTCTGCTGCACATCGCTGGCGGGCTTTCTGGCGGCAGCGCAAAAAAGAGCCGGAACTGCCTTTCCGGTGTTCTATTTGGACCAGAAGCTCCACATGGACCCCAAACGCATGCGGGAGGCGGTTTTAGAAGCTCTGGAGGCCATGCCGGAGGGCATCTCTACCGTTCTCGCTGCCATGGGTTACTGCGGCGGGTCCTGGGAAGCCGTACCCTGCGGGCGGCTGCGCCTCGTGACCCCGGCAGTGGACGACTGCATCTCCCTGCTGTTAACGACGGACGGCCGCGAACAGTTCAACCGCAAGGACGATACCCATCTGTATCTGAAGGATCCCGACCCGAAAGAGGCGTCGTTTAAGGCGCTGTTCGACCGCTACACGGCGGACAAGCCGGCGGAAACCGCAGAGGAGATCCATGCGCGCTGGAAAGAGTTGTTCAGCGGTGTCGATATCGTGGACGCCGGCGTGTACGACACCCATACGGCGCAGTACGAGGATGTCGCCGCAGAAGACGCGGCCTTCCTGGACGTGCCCTGGGCGCACGTGCCGGGTTCTGTGCTGCTGCTGGAAAAAATGCTCCGAGGAGACTGGGATGCGCAGTTCCGAGTGTGGCAGCCGAGAGCTGTGGTAAGAAAGCCGGAACCCTATTTTGTGTGTTCTGAAGAAACGCTCGACGCGCTGAAGAGAAAGGACAAGAAGCTGGGGGCGGTCATCGACCGTATCGGACCGTTGTACAGACCTGTCGATTCCGACCTGTTCGAATCCGTCGTACATCAGATCATCGGCCAGCAGATCTCCACGAAGGCGCAGAAGACGATCTGGGCCCGCATGCAGGCTGCGCTGGGCGAGGTGATCCCGCAGACGATCGCCGGCGCCTCTCCGGAAGAACTGCAGCAGCTGGGGCTTACGTTCCGGAAAGTCGGCTACATGCAGGATTTCGCCCGCAAGGTCCTGGACGGTTCCTTCGATCTGGATGCCGTACAGCACATGAGCGACGAAGAAGCGATCGCCGCGCTCGTCTCACTGAAAGGCATCGGCGTCTGGACCGCGGAGATGCTGCTTCTTTTCTGCCTGCAGCGCCAGGACGTGTTGAGTTACGGCGACCTGGCCATCCTGCGGGGCATGCGCATGGTATACCGTCACCGTAAGATCGATAAAGCACTGTTCGAAAAATGCCGCCGGCGCCTTTCGCCCTACGGCAGCGTGGCGTCTTTATACTTCTGGGCCGTTGCAGGCGGAGCCATCCCGGAGCTTTCCGATCCGGGTGCGAAGAAAAAATAGCATGCTAAAACCCGGCCGTCCGGCCGGGTTTTGCTTTGGACTAGCGCTCTTTTGTCATCTTCTCGATATACTTCGCCAGCACATGCTCGGCATTGGCAAGCACCTGCAGGTCGCTCTGCGGGTCACCGTAATTGACGGCAGATTCGGCCACACCGGCAGCCTGCGGTTTTGCAATTTCGTACCGCGCCGGAACACGGTCCAACTTCTCCTGGATCGCTTCTGCAACAAATTGGTTCAGGCTGATGCCCATCTCTTCGGCACGCCGCACCGCCGCGCCGTGGGCCTGCGGCGTGACCCGCACATTAAACGTGCCCCGGTATTCCCGTTCCGGCTGCTTGCCGGTTTCTTCGCACATGGCCAGATAGTCGTCGATAGATTCGTGGAATACCGTTTCCAATTCAGCTACGGTATCTCCGTTAAACCCTATAATGTCCCGGATTCCGAGGACTCTGCCGATAAAGCATCCATCTTCTGCGCTATATTGTGCGGTTGCACGGTATCCTTTATATTTCGATATACTCGACATTGTTACAACCTCCCCGTTTCTTTCAAAAACTCGATGGCAAGGTCTATGGCATAGGGTTTTAATTCCTTTTGCGGATGCGGATCGTGCAGGGACAGTGTTGTGCCGTCGACCGGATCCATATAGGAAACTTTTGATCCGCTTGTTTTTCCCTGCTTCTTCTTTATGCAGCCCGTTTTCAACAGGAGGTGCTCCAGTTCCTCCATTGTAAAATCCTTCGGTCTGCTCAACAGGCGCCTTTTCAGTTTTTCGATTTGACTCATACCGTTTCCAGTTCCCGCAAGATAAGGATAGCACAGTAGTTGCAATTTTGCAACTACTGTTGCTGAAAAAGGGAGGCTGCAGTGCTGCAGCCTCAAATGAATCACTTTACACCTTTTATTTTTGCCGCCACTTTATTCATCGTTTCTTCCAACGTTTTCTTTTTCAGTTCGCATTCCCAGATTACAATTACCTGCCAGCCAGCGTCCTCCAGAGCCTTTATATTTTGCTGGTCACGCTCCACGTTCCGTTGAATTTTTGGAATCCAATAATCCTGATTGGTTTTGGGAAGGCTGGATCTTGAACACCCATGGTGATGCCAGAAACAACCGTTAATAAAGATAATCGTGTGATATTTCGGCAGTACAAGATCCGGTTTACCTGGATACCTGGCGTCGTTCTTACGATATCGAAAGCCCTTTGCGAACAAATACTTTCTAACAACCTCCTCGGGTTTCGTATTTTTGCTGCGGATATGCGACATGTTAATGCTGCGTTGTTCGGGAGTTTTGTCGTCCATAAAGATTTACCGCTTATATTCCTTCTAGAACTGCATCGCTATTCCATCCTTGATCGACCGCTTACTGCTGTAAATCACTGATAAGCACTTGCCGATTCAGGCCAAAGATCTGCCGCAGTTTTTCATGGGTGTATGGTTTTGTTTCACTATTTTCAACCATTTGAATGACATTCGAAACGGTAATGCAAGAGCCGTTTACCCCGCCATCGTGCACGATCGACTGGATTTGAGGATCAATATTAGAACCAAATCCGCCTGCAATATAAGAGAAAAATGCAAGAGGATATGGCGACGTACTATAGTGGGCTTTATCACGGATATAATTATCGACCATACGATTGTGATGGTCGTTAGAGACTGTATAACGGCTGTACGCTTTATTATCCAAAATGGCCTGGTAATGCGCCGACTTTGATTCCAAAAGAACGTCCGGAGATCTTCCGATCGGGCCAACATGAGATGCCTCATATCCAAATACATTTTGGAATAATTCCACAGTAGCTTTTTCAAAATCCGCAGCTTCTTCCCGTCCTTTAAAAGCCATACTGAAATATTCGCTCATAAATGCGCTTGGCGAACCGTGAGGATATTTTTCAATCAGAATCTCCTCGACAACTCTGGGATCGATGCCTGTCCTTGCTACAATGTAGTCCACAACCGGAGTTGAAATCTTTGTAATAGGACGCTTTAAAGACAATGCGATATATGCCTGCTGCACCTTCTGGGCAGCAATCATTTTTGGCGTTATAGTCCGCGATTCATTTAGATTTCGTGTATCTTTTGTGTGTTTTGGATCGACACCGTACCTTCTCTGAAAGTATTCTTCCTGTGCAGGTTTATCGATCAAGGGCTGCTCTTTGCTAAGAATCTGCCAAACAACTTCTTGCTTCTCGGGAAGCAGTCGGATAAGGTCCCGTTCCCTGCTGATCAACTGGGTATACTCCAGCCAATTAATAATTGTATTTGCAAGGTCTGTCAGATGGCTGAAGGGTTTAGCCAAATTTATACCGCCCTTGGAGGACTGATATTTAAGAAAAAAGTCCGGATCCAGACAACTATCACCGTCAACGCGGAACTCCAGCAGACGGGACACTATATGTTCATAGCAGCTTTCTGTTTCGTTATCAGCTTCTGTTACAACGATTTTGGCAATTTCTTCTTCACTTAATGTTTGAATTCGATCATCCGCTAACAACCTCAGCAAAAATCGAAAAGGGTGGATCCGGAATCTTGCTGCGACATCAACCCCTCTTCCCACAGAAAACGAAGAAGGAAATTGGTATTTCAGAATCTGATTTGTCAGTACAGGCACTGGCGGATCTCCATTCATTAAAGCCTCACCAGCTAATGTAAGCCGTATCAAACCCGTACTTTCCTGCGTGAAAATCAGCCCGAGGCTTTTCAACCAGGCCTTATAGGTTCTTGCGCCGCCGCCAGTTTGATCTCTCCTGTCTCCTACCCGCTTTAGGCCTGCTTTTTCAAGCGCAGCCTCATATGCTAAATGGTATTCTCTTTGGCCAGTCCATTCTTGATTCAGCGATATTTCTGCAAACTGTGCAAGTACTTCCGGAATCGAATCCAGCTTTCTTTTTGGCCGAGTGACCCACCAATAATTCAGCATAGTTAGTCCTCCCCGCTGATATATGGCGGCATCCATTCATACGGAATTCCAGCAAAGGTTTTCAATATAGCTTCGAATATGATTTTTGCACCAGCTGCAGGAACAGCCATTCCGATCTGTTTTCTAACGGATTCTTTGCTGCCACAGAATCTAAACGAGTCCGGGAAAGTCTGCAGGCGAGCCCGCTCACGGTTTGTCAGCGCTCTAGGCTCTGAATAATGATAAATATGCGTTCCGCCTCCCCCTGAACCGGTTACTGTATATGAAGGCTTTTCCGGGTCAAGCCGTTTATATATCTGGCTGATTTTTGCGCCTTTCACATTCAATCTCAGTTCTTCAGGCAGATCCGCATTAAACGCGTTCTGCCCAGGCTTGATGTACTTCAGCCTTTCAACAACTTTCGCAGACTGCTTCGTCAGCTCGTTGTTAAAAGCATCCGCAGAGATCGGTGGTACTTCTATCGCAGTTCGGCAGCTTACATCGCAGTTCTTATATGGATTTGTGCTTGGAATCTTAAATTCATAAGGAAGATCATTGCGTATCCCGACGATAATCATCCTGTGTCTAGCCTGCGGGACCCCATATTCCTCAAACTTGTATAAGTTTGGATAGATTCGA
>JAFPXN010000084.1 GCA_017412505.1 Bacillota bacterium
CGGCGCTTTGTAATCCGAACCGCCGGCCTCGAACGCCAGTCTTTCATATTTTCTCTGGAATTCCACGCCCGCCAGGGGATGGCTGCTGCCGAAATCCTCCGGACGCACGTCCACGAGCAGGCCGGAATTCGCGTTTTCCCCATCTCTGGCCCGCAGGCTCATGCCGTTCGTGCACAGGCCCCCTTCTTCCGAAGCGGACGCAACGACGCTGCCGCCCGGGCACATGCAGAACGTATAGACGCCCCTGCCTGCTTTCGTGCGCACGGACAGTTTGTATTCCGCCGCGCCAACGCCCAGGTCTTCGTGAGCCGCCGCCAGCTGCGCCAGGTCGATCGCTTTCTGCGGGTGTTCGATGCGCACGCCCATGGAGAACTGCTTCTGTTCCATCAGCAGTCCCTGTTCGTAAAGCATGGTGAAACTGTCTCTCGCGCTGTGACCCAGAGCAAGGATGAGCGCGTCCGTCTCTATGGTTTCGATCGTCCCGTCCGGGGTGCGGACCTCGACTGCCTGCAGCGCGCCGTCCGCGACTGTCAGATCTGTCAGCTGCGTGCGGAACCGGATCTCGCCGCCCAGCGCCTCGATCTGATGCCGCAGGTTCACGACGACGGTACGCAGCACGTCCGTGCCCACGTGAGGATGCTGCTTGTACAGGATGTCCGGATCTGCCCCGGCATCGACAAACGTCTGCAGGATCAGCCGGTGGACCGGGTCTTTCGTCCCTGTCGTCAGTTTGCCGTCGGAGAAGCTGCCCGCCCCGCCCTCGCCGAACTGCACGTTCGTGCGAGGATCCAGCACGCCTTCGTTCCAGAACCTCTCCACTGCGGCCACGCGTTCCTCCATAGCGGCGCCGCGCTCCAGCACGACAGGCTGCAGGCCTGCTTTGGCAAGCGTCAGAGCAGCGAAGATGCCGCAGGGGCCGAAGCCCGCGATCACGGGCCGCTTCGCGCTGTCCGGCAGCGTAAGTTTCTCCGGAAATGCGACAGGTTCTTCTGTGACGACGGCCGCTTTCACATGCGCCCTTCTCGCCTCCGCCAGCAGTTCTTCCGGCTCGAATTCGCTGTCGAGCACATCCACGCTGAACACCCGGTACACGTCCGGTTTTTCTCTTGCGTCCAGGGATTCCTTCGCGATGCGGATCTTCCGCAGGCTGCCCGACGGCAGGCGAAGCCGACGGCCTGTCCTCTTCAGCAGAAGCTGCTCCAGTTCCTGCGGCGAAAGGCATTTCGCTTCCTGCGCCTTTATTTTGATCTCATGGATTCTAACTTGCATTTTCTATCTGTTCCGCGCCGCGTTTTGACCCGCGATCCAGCCGCTCGCGAACGCCCACGTCAGGCTGTAGCCGCCGCAGGGTCCGTCCACGTCCAGCGCTTCTCCGGCCGCATAGAGGCCGGGCACCAGCTTCGACCCCATCGTCCCGGGATCGATCTCATCCAGAGCGATGCCGCCGGACGTCGTATGCGCGTCCTTCCAGCCCTTGCTGGCAACCGGCGTAAAGGAAAGAGTTTTCAGCAGACGCGCGATGGATCCCGGGGTCTGTCCTTCTTTCTCTGCCAGTTCCATGACTGCAGCCGCCAATTTTTCCGGCAGCAGCGCATCCAGGAAATAGTCGCCCAGGGACGCTTTGCGCTGCGCCAATTTCTCCGCCAGCGCAGTCTCGTCCAGCTCCGGCAGCACGTCCAATGACAGGAAGAACTTCTCGCCTCCCCTGCGGCGGTAGTACCCGGAGACGTTCATCACACAGATGCCGCTGACGGAATCTTTATTAAACTGGATCTCGCCGGTATCCTTTGAAAGCAAGACCGGCGCGCCGCCTGTCTGCTGCGCGTACAGCCCTACCGTTCCGCGTACCCGTACGCCGGCCAGTTTCTCCAGCACATCCGTTTCTTCGCACACGAAACCCGTGAGCGCCGGGATGGGCCGCACGATGCGGTGGCCCAGACTTTCCGCGATCTTCAGCCCCCTGCCGTCGCAGCCGTACTGGATGCCGGCTTTGCCGCCGGAAGCGAGCAGCAGCCGCCTCGCCTTGATGTCCCTGCCGTCCGCTGCGGTCACGCAGAAAGACCCATCCGGGTCCCTGCGCGCCTCCTTCGCTTCGAAACCGCAGATCAGTTCCGCCGAATCTCCACAGTCCGGAATCTTTCCGAACGCGCCGCGTTCCAGCGCGCGCACGACGGAAGCAGCCTGCAGGCTGCGGGGATACAGGCGGCCTTCGCCTTCTTCTACCGTGTCCAGGCCGAGACTTTCGAAGATAGTCTGCAGCTGAGCGGGTCCGCACTGCGCGAAGACGTCCGCGGCAAACGCTGCCGCATGCTCTTCCCCGCTGCGGTAATCCTCCGCAGCCGCCGTGCGGTTCAGCACGTTGCACCGTCCGTTGCCGGTCGCGTACAGTTTTCTGCCCGCATATTCGTTTTTTTCCAGGACCGCGATACGGGCGCCTGTCCGTCTGGCCGCGATGGCGGCCATCAGACCGGCAGCGCCGGCGCCAAGGATCGCGATGTCGTAGATCTTATCGTTCTTCATACGAATATTGTAAACGATTTAGGGAAACCGTGGTAGAATAATTCCATAAAAGAGTAACGGAGGTGTTCACATATGGAATTCAAAGTGTTGCAAGCGGAAATGATCCAGGCTCTGAAGGCCGGTCAGAAGGAAAGAAAAGAATCCATCTCGATGCTCGTGGCTGCGGTCAAGAAGATGGCCATCGACGCGGGCTGCCGCGAAAATATCCCCGACGACATGGTCGACCAGGCCATCCTGAAGGAAGTCAAGAGCGCGAAAGAACAGATCGACACCTGCCCCGCCAGCCGTCAGGATCTGCTGGAGCAGTATAAGGCGCATCTGGCGGTCATCGAGGAGTTCGCGCCGAAGATGATGTCCGCAGAGGAGATCAAAGCCCTGCTCGAAGAAAAATACGCCGAAGTGATCGCGACCAAGAACCGCGGCATGATCATGAAGACCGTCATGGCCGAGCTGAAGGGCAAGGCTGACGGCAAGGTGATCTCCGGCGTCGTCGCGGAGCTCTGCAAATAGAGGACTGACCCATGGAACTCGTGTATCCGCAGGAAAAGTACCTGCTTTCCTACAGTGAAGCCTATGCGGAAGAACAGGCGTCGGACGATCCGGAAAAGATGCTGAAAGAGCCGGAAATTGCGATCGAATGCGCCGAAAACGAGCGCAAAGGCGAAGGCCTGCCCGAAGGCTGGGTGCCCGCCACGACGCTGTGGCTGGTGGATGGACAGAAATTCATAGGCAGGGTCAATATCCGCCACTGGCTGACGCCCCACCTGATGCAGTTCGGCGGCCACATCGGCTACATGATCCGCCCGTCCGAACGCGGCAAAGGCTACGGCAAACTGCAGCTGGCGCTGGCGCTGGACTATTGCCGCGCGCATCTGCGCGACACGATCGACGGAGGCAAGGTGCTCGTCACCTGCGACGATGATAACATCCGCTCTGCAAAAGTCATCAAAGCGAACGGCGGCGTGCTGGAAAACAAAGTCGAGAACTTCGAATCCGGCAGAACCGTTCTGACGCGCAGATATTGGATCGAATTGTGATCCTGACTATCCGTTTGTTCTGCGGTCCGAATACGGCAAATGTCACTTAATTTAATAATACCTTCGTGCTGTGTCAAGAAAATGACACAGCACTTTTCTTTTTTGGGGATCTTGTTACATTTAATCCTCTGTTTATGGCACATTTTTCCGATTATTTGCTTTGAGCTACG
>JAFPXN010000085.1 GCA_017412505.1 Bacillota bacterium
CTCATGAAGCCCTCCGCTTATATCGTCAATACTGCCCGCGGCGACCTGATCGACACCTGGGCGCTGATCGAAGCCCTGAGCGCGAAAAAACTGGGCGGCGCGGTGCTGGACGTCATGGAGAACGAATCCGGCTACTATTACACGGATCAGCGCACTAACCCCGTACCCGAAATGATCCGGGCGCTGGAAGAACTGCCCGAGGTGACGCTGCTGCAGCACATGGCGTTCTGCACGTATCTGTCCGCCAACGAACAGTTGAAAACGGCGATCGAAGCCAGCTACCTGGCGCTGAACGGGCTGCCCAATCCCTACGAAATCAAGTAAACGGAGGAATCCATGATTTTTGTGATCCAGCGGGTCACCGAAGCGAAGGTGACCATCGGCGGCGAAGTACGCGGCGAGATCGGAAAAGGCCACATGGTCCTGATCGGCGTCGCGGACACCGACACGAAGGAGATCGCGGACAAGATGGTCCGCAAGATGTGCAACCTGCGCATCTTCGAAGACGAGAACGGCAAGACGAATCTGTCTCTGGCGGACGTGGGCGGCAGCCTGCTGCTGATCTCGCAGTTTACGCTCTACGCAGACTGCAGAAAGGGCAACCGGCCGTCCTTCACCGGCGCGGGCGCGCCGGATATGGCCAGCGACATGTACGAATACATCATCGAACAGGCGAAAACGTATTGTCCAAACGTGCAGCGCGGCGAATTCGGCGCCGACATGAAGGTGAGCCTGACGAACGACGGCCCCTTCACCATCGTCCTCAATTCAAAAGATTTATAGTCTCTATCAAATCCATCAATGTTTTGATGGATTTGTTTTGTGGTAAGATGTATTTGATGGAAACTGAATTCATAATACAGGAGGTATGTTTATGGATAGCAGCAGTAAATTCGCACAAAGAATCCACACAATGGCGGGCTCTGCGGAAGTCGTCCGCGGTCTGTTCAATTCCCTTGCCGATCCCGAACTGATCTCCCTGAGCATCGGCGCGCCCGCGAAAGAGGCCCTGCCCGTAGAAAGAGTCCGCGAGATCGCCAACGACGTGCTGACGAGAGACGGCAGAGGCGTGGAAGCCCTGCAGTACGGTCCGCTGCTCGGCGTCAAGGATCTGAGAGAGATCATCGTCGACCAGCTGCTGGCGCCCAAGGGCGTCAAGACCGACGCGGATCACATCATGATCACGACCGGCGGTCTGGAGACCATCTCCCTCACCTGCGAGATCTACATCAACCCCGGCGACGTGGTGCTCGTCGAAAGACCCACGTTCGTACACGCGGTCGAGACCTTCGAGATGTTCGAGGCGAAGTGCATCGGCGTCGAGATGGACGAAGACGGCATGAAGATGGACGACCTGGAGGCGAAGATCAAGAAATATAATCCGAAGATGATCTACGTCATCCCGACGTTCCAGAATCCGTCCGGCAGAACGCTGACCCTGGAGAGAAGAAAGAAGATCGCCGAACTGGCGGAACAGTACGACGTGCTGGTGTTCGAGGACGACCCCTACAGAGACATCCGCTTTACGGGTCACGACCTGGCGCCGATCAAGAGCTTCGACAAGGCCGGCAAGGTCATCCTGGGCAACTCGTTCTCCAAGATCTTCTCCGCGGGAAGCAGACTGGGCTACATCGTAGGCCTGCCCGAAATGATGCAGCCGCTGCAGGACGTCAAGACGGCCATGAACTCCCATACGTCCATGCTGCCGCAGGTCCTGTGCGCGGAGTTCTTCAAGAGAGGCTACTATCCTGAGCATCACGAGATGATCTGCAGCCTGTACAGAGAACGCTGCCAGAAGATGATGGAGTGCATCGAGGAATACTTCCCGAAGGGCACGAAGTGGACCGTTCCCGACGGCGGCCTGTTCACCTGGGCGCAGCTGCCCGGCGGTCTGAACACGACCCAGCTGAGAGAAGAAGCCATCACACGGCCTGACGTCAAGGTCGCGTTCGTCGCGGGCGAGAAGTTCTTCACCGACGGAGAGCCTGTCACGAACTGCATGCGCATCAGCTTCGGCGCCGTACCTCCCGAAAATATCGAGAAGGCTACGAAGAAGCTGGGCAAGATGCTTTGCGACAAGCTGAAGTAAGGAGTAGATAATACCAATCACGGGGACGGGGGCGTGCATGGTCTTCAGACCACGCACGCCCCCGTCCCCGTGATTGGTGTTTACTTTATGGCGTATCTTTGTTTTGCGGGATTCAGCGCGGCGCTGCTGCTGTGCGTCATCACGGGACAGTCTACGGCATACGCCCTGACGGCGGGGCTCGTGCTGTTTTTGTGGTACGGCAGGCGGGAAGGACATTCGTGGACGGCTTTGCTGCGCATGTGCCGGGACGGGATCTGGCGCAACCGCTATATCTTCCTGAACTTCGTGTTTATCGGCATGCTGACGGCGAGCTGGCGGGCGTCCGGCGCTATTCCCTACGTCGTGACCGCGGCGACCGGCCTGATCCGTCCGTCCATCTTCCTGATGATGGCCTTCGTACTGTGCAGCCTGATCTCCTTTCTGACGGGGACCGCCATGGGGACCGCGGCGACCATGGGAGTCATCAGCATGGCCATGGCGTCCGCGATGGACGTGAGCGCCGTCCTGACGGGCGGCGCGGTGCTGTCCGGCTGCTATTTCGGCGACCGCATGTCTTCGGTCTCGTCCAGCGCGCTGCTGGTGAGCGGCCTGACAGAGACCGATATCTACGATAATATCCGCAACATGGCGAAGAGCTGCGCCGTTCCGTTCCTCGCCAGCTGCCTGGTGTATCTGGCGCTTGGCCTGTCCTCGCATCACAGCAATGCCGTTCCGGATCTGCGAGGCATGTTCTCCCGGGAGTTTGTCCTGTCTCCGCTGTGCGTTCTGCCCGCAGCCGTATTGCTGGCGCTGGCGGCTTTCAAAAAGAACATGCGCCTGACGATGGGCTGCAGCACGCTGACGGCGGTCATCCTGACGGTTCTGCTGCAGCACATGGACCCGCAGGAACTGCTTCCGCTGCTGTGGCGCGGCTACCGGACGGCGGATCCTGCGCTCTCCGCAGTCCTGAACGGCGGCGGCATCCTGTCCATGCGGCGCATCGCGCTGATCTTCACGTTCGTATCCGCGTTCTCCGGGATCTTCCGCGGAACGCATCTGCTGGACGGCCTGCACGGTCTGGTGCACCGCCTGTCACGAAAGACCGTTCCCTTCGGCGCGAGCTATCTGACCGCCCTCGTCACGTCCGTCGTGTCCTGCAATCAGACGCTGAACGTCGTGCTCACCCACGAACTGTGCGGCGATCTCTACCAAACGAAAAGCGAAGCCGCCCTTGCTCTGGAAGACTCCGCTATCGTTACCTGCGCGTATTGGCCCTGGTCTGTCGGCGCGGCGAGCGTGCTCTCCACCGTCGCGGCGCCGGACCTGTCCATTCTTCTTGCTTTCTATATTTTCCTGCTCCCGCTCTGGCACCTGTTTACCGATATTCGTAAAGCCCGAGCCCGGAGCCCACGTTCTTCATAAAGTCCTGCACGTTCGTGACGATGCTCTTGGCGGACAGGGAGCCCCGGTCGCCTAATTTGCTTGCTACGAAATCGGAGGAATCCACCATATAGAAATAGACCGGCCGTATGGTGCCATCCGCCAGCACGCGGTACGTCGGGGTCATGTTGCCCGTTGCGATCGTGTGCAGCATGGTCGCCATGCCGATGACGGTCGTCGCCCTGCGCACGTGGGACCGGATCATGTCCTGTCCTTCGTAGGCGTGCTCGTAGACCTCCGGCAGGGGGCCGTCGTCGCGGATGGACCCGTTCAGCACGAAGGGCACGTTGTTCCTGACGCAGCTGTAGATGATGCCGCTGTCGATGCCTTCGCCCTCGATGAACGCGGGGATGGAGCCGTAGGTGTTGATGGCGTTGATGGTCTCCAGGTGGTTGTAGTGACCCATATGGTGCAGTTTCTGGTTGCGGATGTCGCAGCCCAGGGCCGTGCCCAGA
Source organism: Bacillota bacterium (assembly GCA_017412505.1). GTDB lineage: Bacteria > Bacillota > Clostridia > Peptostreptococcales > Anaerovoracaceae > RUG11894. The sequence continues at coordinate 3,964 of JAFPXN010000085.1, forward strand.
TAGGCGCCTTCCAGGTCGTGGGTCGCCAGCGCGTTGCCTGCCAGCAGGGCCTGGCAGTAGCCCTCCGCGATCATACGGGACATGATCTCCCGGGCGGTGACGTCGAAACTGCAGGCCGGGCCGAGCACCCACACCACGTAGCCGCCGTGTTTCTTTTCGTATTGCAGAAGGTTCACGAGCCGGTCGTAGTCGTAGGTGAAGCTGGTCTCGCGGTTGCGGCTGCGGCGGAAGGAGAACACGTTCTCGGCGCTTTCTTCTTCGTCACTCGTAAAGCAGTCCGCGTGCACGTAGATGCCTTCGGAGGCGTCTTCGGTACGCCCGGTGACCACCAGATCGCCCTCGCGGATGTTGCGGAACTCGACGACCTGCACCTCGCCGTCCCGCCAGACCGCCACCGCGTCCATGCGGGTGTCCTTCGCCAGATGCCACTGCCCGCCGATCTTGAAATACTCCGGGTAGATGGACGTGGCGTGGAAATTCTTCGGCGCTGCCTTGGCGCGGGGCGCCTTTTCCAGCCTGCAGTCGGGCGCGTCTAAAAACGGTTTCTGCGTAAGATCCGGTTCAAGGTAGGTATTGAGTTTAAACATGATGCTGGTCCTTTTGTCTGTGCTGCGATCTCGATGAGCCTCTTTGGCCGCCACCCCTCGGGGTCCTGTCGGCCAACACATCCTCATGCCATCGCTGCGTTCACTAGCGACGGGAGCCAACTTGGGAGTCGCATCGTTCACTCCGCTTGGCACGAGCCTCTTTGGCCGCCACCCCTCGGGGGATAATATATAAATTGGTTTGCATTGTAGCACAGGAATAACAAGAATGGAATACGGAATAGAGTTTAGACTATTTTGCGAATCTCATATGGATATCTGTATTGAAAATATTGATATTTCAACGGTTTCTTGCTAAACTGAATTATAGACTGAGAAAGGGACGGCAAAAGAAACTTTGAAGAGATCGCAAAACAATACAAAAGGGAAGATCGTTTCTGCGGCCTGGAGACTGTTTTACGAGCAGGGCTACGACCGCACGACGGTGGACGACATCGTGGAGGCGTCGGGCACGTCGAAGGGTTCCTTCTATCATTATTTCGAGAGCAAGGAGTCTCTGCCGGCGTCGCTGTCCTACCTGTTCGACGAGAAGTACGAAGAACTGATGGAGGCGATGGACCCTGCGATGGGGGTCATCGACAAACTGGTGTACATGAACCAGGAACTGTTCCTGATGATCGAAAACACGGTCTCCATCGATATCCTCAGCCGCCTGTTCGCGTCGCAGCTGGTTTCCGGCGGCGAACGCAGCCTGCTCGATCCCACCCGCACCTACTACAAACTGCTGCGGCAGGTCGTGATCGAGGGCCAGCAGCAGGGGCTGTTCCGGGAGGAGTTCACCACGCAGGACGTCACCCGGGCCTACGCCACCTTCGAGCGGGGGCTGATGTACGACTGGTGCATTTCCCACGGCAGTTATTCCCTGACCCAATATTCCATGCAGCTGCTGCCGCAGTATCTGCAGGGGTTTTGCAAAGACAGATAAAGGAGAGACAGATGAGCAAATACGGATTGAGAAAAGTACCCATGCGCAAATTCGAGCACGAGGTGAAGGAAAAGGAGCTGATCGCCGCCATCCTGGACACAGCGCCCTTTGTGGTCGTGTCGGCGGTTGACGAGGACGGTCTGCCGTATTCCGTGCCCCTGTGCTACGGCGCGGTCTGCGACGAGGAAGGCGTGCGCCTCTACATCCATTCGGCGCGCGAAGGCCGCAAGGTGGACCTGTGGCGCAAAGAGCCCGTCGTCACCTGCGTGTGCGCCTACCTCTATAACAACACGGATCCGGACTTCTATTACCGCGACGTGTTCCACGACTACCGCAGTGTCATGCTGCGCGGCAAGCTGACCCAGGTGAAGCGCGAAGAGTTCCGCAGCCGGCACGGCGAAGCGGTACAGGCCATGCTGCGCCATTACGGCAGAGGTCCCTCGCATTTCTCCGTGCCCCATTACGCCTGGATGGACGTATTCGTGGTCACCTGCCCCTGGGAGGACGTCTCCTGCAAGGCGGAAGGCCCCATGGCGGACATGAAATACGTGAAGTTCCCCGAAAAGGGCGATCCCCCGGTGACGGACCCCAACGAATACGAGTGGTTCATGTGCCGCAAATATTTCGAGACGCCGCCCGTTGCGGCAGACGGACGGACCGCGCCGCTGCTGCCCTCCGTCAGCGGACCGGCGAAGATCGACGCGTCGAAGATCGTCGTGGAGACGGACTGGAGCGACAGGGCAGAGCACGTGGACGTCGACGCGTATCCGCTGCTGCTGAAAGAGGGTGGAAAACTGGAGCGCCGCTACGACATCGTGTTCTACAACCAGCCGGAGACGTTCCGTACGGAAGGCGCGAAGCACCTGGAGGACGATATCGAAAACGTGCTCGGTCTGGAGAAATACTGCCTGGATCTGGACGTTCTGGCAGAGGACTACGAGTCCGTTGCCCTGGTCGCGGGCGTCTATGACGCAGCGCGCAGCGGCAAGGACCTGAGCAGCGTTTCCGGCCTCCGCGTGATCCTGAAGGACGCTTCCACCGGCGAAGCGCTGGCCAGTTACGCGGCAGGAGAGGTTCCGGCGGGCAAACAGGCCATGCAGATCGCGCGTCTGGCGAAGGCTGCGGACGGCTGGTATCTGCTGCCCGAAGAGAAGACGTTCGACGACTGGCTGATCCCGTCCGTCTTCGCGCAGTACGGATTGGAGCACTGGAGAGAGTAGAGGCGGATGCGGATCTATCCCTTTACAGAAGAATATGCGCTGTATCTGCGGGACGAATCCCGGTCCGTCGGCGAAGCGGCCTGGATCTGTTTCCCTGCCTGCGAGGAGGACGTGCGCGAGGCGCTCGCCTTCGCCCGGGAAAAGAATCTCTGCGTGACGACGCAGGGCGGGCGGACTGGCCTCGCCGCGGGCTGCGTGCCCCATGGCGGACTCGTCCTGAACCTCAGCCGCATGGACCGCGTTTTAGGCGCCGAACGGGAAGGGGACGCTGTTTTGCTGCGGACGCAGCCCGGCGTGCTGCTGACGAATCTTCGCAAGGCTGTCGCGGCTCTGCAGCCGGAATACGGCGCACTGTTCTTTCCTCCGGATCCGACGGAGACCACGGCCAGCATCGGCGGCATGACCGCCTGCAACGCGTCCGGCGCCCGGACGTATCGCTACGGCGCTGTGCGCAGGCACGTGGAAGGTCTGCGGGTCATACTTGCGGACGGGCGCAGCGTGACCCTGAGAAGGGGTGAGCAGATGGCCTCCGGCCGCTGCCTGCGGCTGCGCTGTGACGACGGCAGCCGGGTGTTCCTGCCGCTTCCTTCCTACCGGATGCCGTCCGTGAAAAACGCGTCCGGCTACTTTGTCAAATACGGCATGGACGCCGTGGACCTGTTCGCGGGCAGCGACGGCACGCTGGGCGTCATCACGGAGATCCTGCTGCGCCTGATGACGCTTCCGGCGCAGATCTGGGAATGCGGCCTGCTGCTGAAGACCGAAGCACAGGCGCTGGAACTGACGGACGCGCTGCGGCGCAGCTGCCCGCGGCTGGCTTCCATCGAATTCTTCGACGCCGGCGCGCTGCGGGTCCTGAAGGACCGCAAGGCGAAGGACGCATCGCTTCGCGCCATTGCGGACGTGCCGGACGGCGTGCAGGCGCTGCTCTTCGTCGAGATCCACGCGGATTCGAAGGAAGAGGCGTTCGGCGAACTGGAGCGGGTCACGGCCTGCCTGAAGGACTGCGGCGGCGATCCGGACCGCACCTGGTTCGGCTGGAACGCTGCGCAGACCGCCCGCTTCAAGGAGTTCCGCCACGCGGTGCCCGAATCCGTCAACATGCTGATCGACGAGCGGCGCAAGACGCATCCGCAGATCACGAAGCTCGGCACCGACATGTCCGTGGAAGATAAAGATCTGAAGCGGGTGTTCGCCATGTATCGGGAGGGGCTGGCGGAGCTGGGCCTGCAATCCGCGATCTGGGGCCATATCGGCAACAACCACGTGCACGTGAACATCCTGCCCCGGGATCCGGATGACTACCGCCGCGGGAAAGAGCTGTACGCGGCCTGGGCGCAGCGGGTCACGGACATGGGCGGCGCCGTGAGCGCCGAACACGGCGTGGGCAAACTGAAAGCGTCGTTCCTGGAGACGATGTACGGTCCGCGGGCCATCGGGGAGATGCGCGCGCTGAAGCAGGCGCTGGATCCCCGGGGCATGCTGAATCCCGGCAATCTGTTTTTCATTTGATAAACAATTAAAAATATTTATCACTGTCATCAAAAATATTGATTAAACCTCTTGCTTACGATCCCCTGCAGGCGTAGAATTATTACATTATTACAACCTGCGGGGATCTTTTTTCGTTTAGACAAAACAAGGAGGCAGACATGTTGAAAGTGGTCAAATTCGGCGGATCCTCCGTGGCGTCCGCGGAGCAGTTCCGGAAAGTCAAAGCAGTCATGGAGGCGGACCCGGCCCGCAGGGTGGCCGTGATCTCCGCTGCCGGCAAGCGAACACCGGACGACCACAAGATGACAGACCTGCTCTATCTGGTCCACGCGCATCTGCGCTACGGCGTGCCGGCGGACGATATCCTGGCAGTTCTGCGCAGCCGTCTGGTCGAGATCCGGGACGGACTCGGCCTGGCTTTCCCCATCGAGCGGGAATTCGACGGATACGCGGCGTCGCTTTCCAAAGAGACCGGCGCGGACGAACTCGTGTCCCGGGGCGAATACTTCACGTCCCGCCTGATGGCGGAATATCTGGGCTTCGCCTTTGTGGACGCGGCGGACGTTGTGCAGTTTACCTATGAAGGAAAGATCGACGAGGAAAAGACGTACGCGGCGATCCGCGGTGCGGCTTCTGAACGCGGACGCATCGTCATTCCCGGTTTTTACGGCAGGCTGCCCGGCGGGCGCGTCAAGACGCTGACCCGCGGAGGCTCCGACGTGACCGGCGCTCTCGCCGCGGCGGCCATCGGCGCGGACGTGTACGAGAACTGGACTGACGTCTCGGGCATCCTGATGGCAGACCCGAGGATCGTGGACCGTCCCAGTTCCATCCGGCAGATCACCTATGCGGAGCTGAAGGAACTCACGATGATGGGGGCTTCCGTCCTGCACGAGGACGCGGTGGAACCGGTGCGCAGGGCGGGGATCGCGCTGAATATCCGCAACACCAACGATCCCGCGGATCCCGGCACCATGATCGTGGAGAAGGTGGAGAACGAAGAGGACAGCGAGCATTTCATCACCGGGCTCGCGGGCAAGCGGAACTTTACGGCGCTCACCCTGTCGAAACGCGACATGGAAGACTCGCAGACGCTGATCAAAGCGCTGCAGATCCTGGACCGTCACAAGGTGTTCGTCGAACACGTCACCCTGGGGCTGGACAGCTTTTCCATCATGTTCTCCACCGAAGAGGCGGAAGAGGATCTGTACGAGATCGTCGCCGAGATGAAGAGCGAGTGCCATCCGGACAAAGTCGACATCCAGGAAAAACTGGCTCTCATCTCCGTCGTCGGGCGCAGGATGATGTACCGGCCCGGTACGTCCGGCAAACTGTTCGCCGCGCTGGGCGATAAAAACGTGAATATCCGCACGATCAAGCAGGGCGCGGACGAATTGTCCATCATGGTCGGCGTAAAGAACGAAGATTTTGAAAAAGCCGTCAGGGCTTTATATGAAGAATTCGCAGGATAGGAGGCATACGTATGGGTTACAGGATCGCAGTGCTCGGCGCGACCGGAGCGGTCGGCCGCGAAATGATCAACGTTTTGGAAGAATACCGCATCCCCGTGGACGAACTGAAGCTGCTGGCCAGCGCCAGGAGCGCAGGGCAGACCGTGACGTTCTGCGGCAGCGAAGTGGCCGTGGAGGAAACGGCGGAGGACAGCTTCGGCGGCATGGATTTCGTCCTCGGCGCCGTGCAGAACCCCATGTCCGTGCGCTTTGCGCCCGCTATAAAGAAGAGCGGCGCCGTCTACATCGACAACAGTTCCGCATTCCGCCACGATTCGGAAGTGCCCCTGGTCGTGCCCGAGATCAACGGAGAAGACGCATTCGCCCACAAAGGCATCATCGCCAACCCCAACTGCTCCACGATCATCACGATGGTCGCCATTGGCGCCCTGGCGAAGCTGTCGCCGATCCGCACCATGGTCGCCAGCACGTATCAGGCGGTCTCCGGCGCGGGACAGGGCGGATTGGAAGAACTGAGCCGCCAGCTGGACGACCTGCACGAGGGCAGAACGCCGGAGGCGAAGACGTTCCCTGCGCAGATCGCCATGAACGTGCTGCCTTACATCGGATCGTATCAGGATAACGGTTATACGTCCGAAGAGATGAAGCTGCAGAACGAAGGCCGCAAGATCCTCCACCTGCCGGATCTGCGGGTCAGCTGCACCTGCGTGCGCGTGCCTGTCATGCGGTCCCACTCCATCTCGGTCACGCTCCGCACGGAGCGGAAGATCTCCGTCGAAGAGGCGAAGGCTGCCATCGCCGCGTTCCCCGGCGCCGCACTGATGCCGGCAGAAGCAGACCGCGACTGGCCGACCCCGCTGGATACGTCCGGCCAGGATACAGTCTACGTTGGCCGAATCCGTGAAGACCTGACGGATGAGAACGGTCTTTGCCTGTGGTGCTGCGGCGATCAGGTGCGCAAAGGAGCCGCCAGCAACGCGGTCCAGATCCTGAAATTGTTGGTCGGGCGCTAGGAAAACACAACATCTTGGGGCCGCCCGGAAAGTTCAAAAAACCTTAGAAAAAATAGCCCAAAAACGATTGACACTTGAACCGTTTTGGGCTATTATTCATTAGTCACGCTATACCCACAAGTGGGTATGTGTGTTTTTCGTGCGTTATCAATCCGCTTTTTAAAGCGTTTATCTGGAGGAAAAACGAATGGCTAATGACGTAAGAGTCAAGGTAACCTTATCTTGCACCGAATGCAAACAGAGAAACTACAACACCACCAAGAACAAGAGAAACAACCCCGAGCGTCTTGAGATGATGAAGTACTGCAAGTTCTGCAGAAAAGAAACCCTGCACAGAGAAACGAAGTAGTAAGGAAAGGAACCTGGAACAATGGCAGATACAGCTGCAAAGGCAAAGAAACCGGGTAAGTTCAGCGAATATTTCAAGGGCGTCAAGACCGAACTGAAGAAGGTCGTCTGGCCCACCAGAAAAGAGCTGTACAAGTACACCATCGTCGTTCTTCTGGTCTGCGCGTTCTTCGCGCTGTTCTTCTGGCTCCTGGATACCGGCTTCCTGGCCATCCTGGAGAAAGTCCTGAAGATCACCATGTAGGAGCGATCCCATGTCCGAAGATAAGATCCTGGATCAGGAACTGAATACCCCGTCCCCCGCCCGGGTGCTCGACGAAAGAGACGAGATCCCGGCTGGTTTCCTGCGCCGCAGCAAGGAACCGAAGTGGTACGTGGTGCATACGTATTCCGGTCACGAGAACAAGGTCAAGGTCAATCTGGAAAAGCTGGTCGAGAACAGAGGCATGCAGGACCTCGTCCTGCAGGTCATCGTTCCCACGGAGACCGTCTATGACCGCGACAGCGGCAAGAGCAAGGAAAGAAAGATCTTCCCCGGCTACGTCATCGTCAAGATGATCGTCACGAACGAATCCTGGTACCTGGTAAGAAACACCCAGGGCGTCACCGGTTTCGTCGGCCAGGGCTCCGAACCTATTCCTCTCTCCGACGAGGAAGTCCGCCGCATGGGCATCGAGAAGACCGTCATCGTCATGGATATCCATCCGGGCGATTCCGTCAAGGTCATCACGGGTCCGTTCAAGGGCTTCGCCGCCACGGTGGAGGAAGTGAACCCGGACAAGCAGACCATCAAGGCGAAGGTCGACATGTTCGGGCGTTCCACGCCCGTCGAACTGGAGTACGACCAGGTAGATAAACTGTAAATAACGGGGACAGCCCCGTGGAAAGGAGAATACTATGGCAAAGAAAGTCGAAGGCTTTGTAAAGCTGCAGATCGCTGCCGGCAAGGCGAATCCCGCGCCTCCCGTAGGTCCCGCCCTCGGTCAGCATGGTGTCAACATCATGGAATTCTGCAAGCAGTTCAACGCCCGCACGCAGGACCAGGCCGCCGAAGGGATGATCATTCCCGTCGTCATCACGGTCTATGCTGACAAGTCTTTCACGTTCGTCACGAAGACGCCGCCCGCACCCGTTCTGATCAAGAAGGCTGCCGGTCTGGACAAGGCTTCCGGTGAACCGAACAAGAAGAAGGTCGGTAAGATCACGCACGCGCAGGCAGAAGAGATCGCAAAGACCAAGATGCCCGATCTGAATGCTGCAAGCATTGAGAGTGCCGTCGAGATGATCAAAGGCACTGCCAGAAGCATGGGTATCATCGTAGAAGAGTAGTTGATGGGAGGCTGTAACAGGCCGTTAGTACCACAAGGAGGAACCAAATGCCTAAAAGAGGTAAGAAGTATCAGGACGCTGTCAAGCAGTATGACAAGTCCGCACAGTACGATATCGACGAAGCGTTCGAGATCCTGTGCAAGATCGCTACTGCAAAATTCGACGAGACCATCGAGGCTCATTTCAGATTGGGCGTAGACGGCCGCCACGCAGACCAGCAGGTCCGCGGCGCTATCGTGCTCCCCAACGGAACCGGTAAGTCCAAGAGAGTTCTCGTATTCGCGAAGGGCGACAAAGCCCACGAAGCGGAAGCAGCCGGTGCTGACTATGTCGGCGCAGAGGAGCTGGCAGACAAGATCAGAACCGAAAACTGGTTCGATTTCGACGTAGTCGTCGCGACCCCCGACATGATGGGCGTCGTCGGCAGACTCGGTAAGCTGCTCGGCCCCAAGGGTCTCATGCCCAGCCCCAAGTCCGGTACCGTCACCATGAACGTTGCTCAGGCTCTGTCCGAGATCAAGGCAGGTAAAGTCGAGTACCGTCTGGACAAGCAGAACATTATCCACACACCGATCGGCAAGGCTTCTTTCGGACCGCAGAAACTGAAGGAAAACTACATGGCCCTTCTGGAAGCTATTGTCAATGCCAAGCCGGCCGCAGCCAAGGGACAGTACATCAAGTCCGCCGCCATCGCAAGCTCGATGAGCCCGGGCGTCAAGCTGAACCCCGCAAAGCTGGGCTAGCAGGCGAGTAAAGGCCGGATCGCAACACAAAACAGAATATAAAACTGTAGACAGCAGGTGCGCTGAGGTTCAGCGCTTAATATCCAGCCGAGGTTACGATTCATAAACAAGCCTTTTCCGTCTGCAGACACCGAAAAGGCTTTCTTTCGGGAAAGCCGGAAAGGAGAATAGATGTCAGTAGAAAATCTGAAGATCAAAGCTGCTGTGATCGAAGAGATCAAAGGAAAGCTCGAAAAAGCAGAATCTGCAGTGGTCATCGACTACATCGGAACGACTGTAGAACAGGCGAACGCGCTGAGAAAGAGTCTTCGTGAAGCAGGCGTAGATTACACCGTATACAAGAACACGCTCATGGCAAAGGCCATCGAGGGCACCAAGTACGAAGGACTGAAGGACGTCCTGAACGGCCCCTCCGCTCTGGCGATCAGCTATGAGGACGCCACGGCTCCCGCGAGAGTCCTGGCAAAGTCCATCAAGGACTTCGGCAAGATGGCGTTCAAGGCCGGCGTCGTAGAAGGAACCCTTTATGACGCAGCCGGTATGCAGGCCATCGCCAGCATTCCCTCCAGAGACGAACTTATCGCAAAGTTCATGGGAAGCATCCAGAGCCCGGTCGGCAAGATGGTCCGCACATTCCAGGCCATCGCCGATGCCAAGGCAGAATAATCGCTGCAAAGCGAGACCATACAAACGGGCTTCGGAAAGCCCATGCATCATGAGAATTTAATAAGGAGAAATACAATGACTAAGGAACAGATTATTGAAGCCATCAAAGCGATGACAGTTCTGGAACTCAACGAGCTGGTCAAGGCTTGCGAAGAAGAATTCGGCGTATCCGCAGCAGCTCCCGTAGCAGTTGCCGGCGCAGCCGCAGCACCCGCTGAAGAAGAAAAGGATGAATTCGACGTCGTACTCGAATCCGTCGGTTCTGAAAAGATCAAGGTCATCAAGGTCGTCAGAGAGATCACCGGCCTGGGCCTGAAGGAAGCCAAGGACCTGGTAGACAACGCTCCCAAGGCTCTGAAGGAAGGCGCTTCCAAGGCAGAAGCAAACGAGATCAAGGCCAAGCTGGAAGAAGTCGGCGCTACCGTCGCTCTGAAGTAGTCTGTACTCGAACTGAAGATCCAAAGGGTTGTTCTGCGTGAGCAACCCTTTTGGGGTCTTTTTGTGGGCCGTATTTTTATCGGATATCGCCGCACATTTTTATTACTTCACATAGATTTTAAGGAGGGAATACAATGCCCCAACCCCAAAAATTCGGCAGAAAGCAGCGCATGAGCTTCTCCAAGATCGAGACGGTTCTGCCCATGCCCAACCTCATACAGATCCAGAAAGACTCCTATGATTGGTTTATCAAAGAGGGTCTTGCTGAGGTTTTTGAGGACATATCCCCCATCCGGGACTATGCGGACAATCTGGCGCTCGAATTCGTCGATCACTACATCTCCGACGAGACGAAGTACGATCAGGAAGAGTGCAAGGAGAGAGACGCTACTTATGCCGCGCCTTTAAAGGTAAAGGTACGCCTCATCAACCAGGAGACTGGCGAGGTCAAGGAGCAGGAAGTCTTTATGGGAGATTTCCCCATAATGACGGAGAAGGGCACGTTCATCTACAACGGCGCGGAGCGCGTCGTGGTCACGCAGCTGGTCCGTTCGCCCGGACCATACTACGAAGTGACCGTAGATAAGTCCAACAACAAGCTGTTCTCCACCACGATCATTCCCAACAGAGGTGCCTGGCTGGAATACGAAACCGATTCCAACGAGGTCATTTCCGTGCGCGTGGACCGCACCAGAAAGCAGCCCGTCACGGAACTTCTGAGAGCGTTGGCATACAATTCCGTAGAAGCGAAGGTGGAATCGGAAAGACGCAAGAACCCCGGGATCTCCGAGGAAGACCTGCATAAGAAGATCCGCCGCTACGGGGAATTCCGTACGTCCATCGCCGCCAGCCTGCAAGAAGGCTCTAACGAAGAGATCTACGCGATCTTCGGCCAGGACGAAAGACTCATGAAGTCGATCGCCAAGGATCCGACTCATAACTTCGATGAAGGTCTCAAGGAGATCTACAGAAAGCTCAGACCGGGCGAGCCTGCCACGTTCGACAGCGCCTACGACCTGATCGAAGCCCTGTTCTTCGACGCGAAGAGATACGATCTGGCCAAGGTCGGACGTTATAAATACAACAAGAAGCTGGGTCTGCGCAACCGTATCGCAAACTGCGTGCTCGCGGAAGACGTCGTCAACCCCATGACGGGCGAGATCGTCTTCGAAAAGGGCAAGAGACTGTCCAGAGCCGAAGCGAAGATCGTACAGAACGCAGGTCCGGAATTCGTGTGGGTGGAAAGCAAGGTCGAAGAAGGCAAGGCCGTCAAGGTCATCGGCAACAACTTCGTCGAGCTGTCCGGCTACGTGGATTTCGACCCGGCTGAATATAAGCTGCCCAAGAGAGTGTTCTATCCGGCGCTGCTGGCCTGCCTCGAAGACTACAAGGAGAACCACAAGCCCGCCGGCAAGCTGAAGAAAGCCGAAGCCGCCAAGGCTATGGCCGACTATCTGTACAGCCGCAGAAACGAACTTTCTCCGAAGCACATCATCCTCGACGACATCATCGCGTCCGTCTCCTACCTGCTCGGACTGCCCGACGGCATCGGCACGACCGACGACATCGACCACCTGGGCAACAGAAGACTGCGCACCGTCGGCGAACTGCTGCAGAACCAGTTCCGCATCGGCCTCGCCAGAATGGAGAGAGTCGTCAAGGAAAGAATGACCATCCAGGACATCGAAGCGACGACGCCCCAGGCTCTGATGAACATCCGTCCCGTGACGGCTGCCATCAAGGAGTTCTTCGGTTCTTCCCAGCTGTCTCAGTTCATGGACCAGACGAATCCGCTGGCCGAGCTGACCCACAAGAGAAGACTGTCCGCCCTGGGCCCCGGCGGTCTGTCCAGAGACAGAGCCGGATTCGAAGTCCGCGACGTTCACCACTCCCACTACGGCCGTATGTGCCCCATCGAGACGCCTGAAGGTCCGAACATCGGTCTGATCGGCTCTCTCACCACCTACGGGGTCATCAACGAATACGGCTTTATCGAGACGCCGTACCGCTGGGTCGACAAGAAGAACGGCATCGTCACTTCCAAGATCCAGTATCTGGCCGCTGACGAAGAGGAACCCCTGATCATCGCGCAGGCCAACGAGCCGCTGGATGAGAACGGCCGCTTCGTCAACCAGAAGGTCCTCGCCAGAGGCGATCTGGGCGAGATCGACCTGTACGACAGAGAAGTCGTCGACTGCATGGACGTTTCGCCGCGCCAGGTGGTATCCATCGCGACCGCGATGATCCCGTTCCTGGAGAACGACGACGCGAACCGTGCGCTGATGGGTTCCAACATGCAGCGCCAGGCAGTTCCCCTTCTCGTCGCGGACGCTCCCGTCGTCGCGACCGGCGTGGAATACAGAGCGGCCTGTGACTCCGGCGTCGTCGTGCTGGCCAAGAATGCCGGCACTGTCGATTTCGTCGACGCCACCCGCGTCGTCATCGAAAGAGACGACGGTATGGGCAAGGATACCTACAAGCTGCTGAAGTACAAGAGATCCAACCAGGGCACCTGCATCAACCAGAAGCCCATCGTCGATCACGGCGAGCACATCGAGGCAGGCGAAGTCATCGCGGACGGTCCCTCTACCGACCAGGGCGAGATCGCTCTCGGCAGAAACCTCCTCATCGGCTTCATGACCTGGGAAGGCTATAACTACGAGGACGCAGTCATCCTCAACGAAAGACTGCTCATGGACGACGTTCTCACGTCCATCCACATCGAGGAATACGAGTCCGAAGCCAGAGATACGAAGCTCGGACCCGAAGAGATCACGAGAGATATCCCCAACGTGGGCGAAGACGCTCTGAAGGATCTGGACGAAGAAGGCATCGTGCGCATCGGCGCCGAAGTTGACTCCTCCGACATCCTGGTGGGCAAGGTCACCCCGAAGGGCGAGACGGAACTCACCGCAGAAGAGAGACTGCTGCGCGCCATCTTCGGCGAAAAGGCCAGAGAAGTCCGCGACACCTCCCTGCGCGTGCCTCACGGAGAGACCGGTATCGTCGTAGACGTCAAGGTCTTCTCCAGAGAGAACGGCGACGACCTGTCCCCGGGCGTCAACAAGCTGGTCCGCTGCTACATCGCCACCAAGAGAAAGATCCAGGTCGGCGACAAGATGGCAGGCCGCCACGGCAACAAGGGCGTTATCTCCAGGGTCCTGCCCATGGAAGACATGCCCTTCACCGAAGACGGCACGCCGCTGCAGGTCATGCTCAACCCCCTGGGCGTCCCGTCCCGTATGAACATCGGCCAGGTCCTGGAGGTCCACCTCGGACTGGCAGCCATGAAGAAGGGCTGGTACATCTCCACCCCGGTCTTCGACGGCGCGAGAGAATCCGACGTCATCGGCCTGCTGAAGGAGTGCGGTTACCCCGAGACCGGCAGACTGATGCTCAGAGACGGCCGCACCGGCGAATACTTCGACCACCCGGTCACCGTGGGTTACATGTACATGCTCAAGCTGCACCATCTGGTCGACGATAAGATCCACGCCAGAAGCACCGGCCCGTACTCCCTCGTCACGCAGCAGCCGCTGGGCGGCAAAGCCCAGTTCGGCGGACAGCGTTTCGGCGAAATGGAAGTCTGGGCGCTGGAAGCTTACGGCGCCGCTTACACCCTGCAGGAGATCCTGACCGTCAAGTCCGACGATATCGTGGGCCGCGTCAAGACCTACGAAGCCATCGTCAAGGACGAGAACATCCCCGAACCGGGCATTCCCGAGTCCTTCAAGGTGCTCATCAAGGAAATGCAGTCCCTCGCTCTGGACGTCAAGGTCCTGGACGAGAACGGCGAAGAGATGGAGATCCGGGACGCCGGCGAGCTGGAAGCGAACACGAACTTCGGCGCGGTGGAATTCGACCACGTCCGCAGAGACGACGAATTCTTCACCGGCGACTTCGGGTTCACCCAGACCGACGAAAACGGCGAAGCCATGGAAGACGTCAGCGTCTACGAGCAGGAGCCCGACTCCTACGTCGACGACTATACCGGCGAAGCAGAAGAATAATCCCGTTCCTTATATCCCCGGTGTTGAAAGGAAGCAAAGACTTTGGAATTAAGTAATTTTGAATCTTTACAGATAAGCCTTGCCTCTACGGACAAGATCAGAAGCTGGTCCCACGGTGAAGTCACAAAGCCCGAAACCATCAACTACAGAACGCTGAAGCCCGAGCGCGACGGCCTGTTCTGCGAACGGATATTCGGACCGACGAAGGACTGGGAATGCCACTGCGGAAAGTACAAGCGCATCCGCTACAAGGGCATCGTCTGCGACCGCTGCGGCGTAGAAGTCACAAAGGCAAAAGTCAGAAGAGAACGGATGGGCCACATCGAACTGGCCACGCCGGTCTCCCATATCTGGTACTTCAAGGGCATCCCCAGCCGCATCGGCCTGGTTCTGGACATGTCCCCGAGAAGTCTGGAAAAGATCCTGTATTTCGCATCCTACGTGGTCACCGATCCCGGCGACACGGACATGGCCCACATGGACATCCTGACGGAGCAGGAATACAGAGAGAAGAGAGAAGAGTTCGGTGACCGCTTCAAGGCGGGCATGGGCGCGGAATCCGTGCGCCAGCTGCTGGAAGCCATCGACCTGGACGAACTGGCTGCGGACCTCCGCGAAAAGCTGAAGGACGCACAGAGTCAGAAGAGAGTCCGCATCGTCAGAAGACTGGAAGTCATCGAGGCGCTCAGAGCCTCCGGCAACCGCCCCGAGTGGATGATCCTGGAAGTCGTTCCCGTCATCCCGCCCGACATCCGTCCGATGGTGCAGCTGGACGGCGGCAGATTCGCCACCTCCGACTTAAACGACCTGTACAGAAGGGTCATCAACAGAAACAACCGTCTGAAGAGACTGCTCGAGCTCGGCGCGCCCGACATCATCGTGCGCAACGAGAAGAGAATGCTCCAGGAAGCGGTGGACGCCCTGATTGACAACGGCAGACGCGGCCGTCCCGTCACGGGACCCGGCAGCAGACCGCTGAAGTCCCTGTCCGACATGCTGAAGGGCAAGCAGGGCAGATTCCGTCAGAACCTGCTGGGCAAGCGCGTCGACTACTCCGGACGTTCCGTTATCGTCGTCGGCCCCGACCTGAAGTTCTATCAGTGCGGTCTTCCCAAGAAGATGGCGCTGGAACTGTTCAAGCCCTTCATCATGAAGGAGCTCGTGCTCAGAGGCCTGGCGCATAACATCAAGAGCGCCAAGAGAATGGTCGAAAAGGTCCGCCCCGAAGTCTGGGACGTTCTGGACGACGTCATTCAGGATCACCCCGTGCTCCTGAACCGCGCCCCGACGCTGCACAGACTGGGCATCCAGGCCTTCGAACCCGTGCTGGTCGAAGGCAAGGCCATCCGCCTGCACCCGCTGGTGTGCACCGCTTACAACGCGGACTTCGACGGCGACCAGATGGCTGTCCACGTACCTCTGTCCGTAGAGGCGCAGGCGGAAGCCCGGTTCCTGATGATGTCCGTCAACAATATCCTGGCGCCGAAGGACGGTTCCCCGATCACGACGCCGACCCAGGACATGATCCTCGGTTCCTACTACCTGACTCACCCCGGCGTCTGCGCCAAGAAGGATGAGAACGGCAAGCTGATCGAGCGCATCGACGAGTTCAAGGACGAGGAGAAGAACCGCGCGGACGGCTTCGAGCGCATCGCCGAAAAGGGCGACGGCAAGGTCTTCACCGACTACGCCGAAATGCTCATGGCCTACCAGACCGGCGCTGTGGCGATCCACGCGAAGGTCAAGGTCCGCATGTATCTGGGACCCGAAGACGAAGAAGGCCGCCTGGTGGAATCCACCGTCGGACGCTTTATCTTCAACGAGCAGATCCCGCAGGATCTGGGCTTTGTCGACAGAGACAAAGATCCCTACTCCCTGGAGATCGGCTTCCTGTGCCGCAAGAAGGACCTCACCCGCATCATCGACAAGTGCTTCCGTGCCCACGGCAATACGGAGACCGCGAAGATGCTGGACCACATCAAGAGCACAGGCTTCAAATATTCCACCCGGGCTGCCATCACCATCTCCATCGGAGACATGGTCATGCCCGAGAACAAGCAGGAGATCATCGACGCGGCTCAGGAAAAGGTCGACAAGTACGAAGCGTTCTACAGACGCGGCCTGATGAGCAACAACGAGCGCTACGAGAACGTCATCCAGATCTGGCACAAGGCCACGGACGACGTCGCCGACGCTCTGATGGACTCCCTGCAGGCGGAAAACAACCTGTTCATCATGGCAGACTCCGGCGCGAGAGGTTCCAAGAACCAGATCCGTCAGATCGGCGGCATGCGCGGTCTGATGGGCAACGCAGCCGGTAAGACGATCGAAATTCCTATCACCGCCAACTTCCGCGAAGGTCTGACGGTCATGGAATACTTCATCTCCGCCAACGGCGCCAGAAAGGGTCTGGCAGACACCGCTCTGCGTACCGCGGACTCCGGTTATCTGACCCGCCGTCTCGTCGACGTATCCCACAACGTGATCGTCCGCGAGAACGACTGCGGCACCGACGAAGGCATCGAAGTCAGAGCCTTCACGGACGGCAAGGAAGTCATCGAAGCGCTCCGCCTGCGTATCGTGGGCAGAACGGCGCTCGAGGACATCGTTGACCCGGCCACCGGCGAAGTCATCGTCGAAGGCGGTGAAGAGATCAACGAAAAGCAGGCCCAGGCCATCGAAGACGCCGGCATCGAAGCCGTCAAGATCCGTTCGGTCATGACCTGCAAGAGCAAGACCGGCATCTGCGCCGCCTGCTACGGCCGCAACCTGGCCACCGGTTCCCACGTGAACATCGGCGAAGCCGTCGGCATCATCGCCGCGCAGTCCATCGGCGAACCCGGTACGCAGCTGACCATGAGAACGTTCCATACCGGCGGCGTTTCCGTCGCGGGCAACGACATCACCCAGGGTCTTCCGAGAGTCGAAGAACTTTTCGAAGCCCGTAAGCCGAAGGGTATCGCGGAGATCTGCGAGGCGGACGGCACCGTCGTCTCCATCGAACCGCGTCCCGACAACAAGACCGAAGTGCGCATCCGCGGCGAAGAGGAAAGAGTCTATATCATTCCTTACGGCGCGAGACTCAAGGTGACGGAAGGCAGCGTGGTCCACGCTGGCGAAGGCATCACCCAGGGTCCGCTCAACCCGCACGACATCATGCGCTTAAACGGCGTGGAAGGCGTATACCAGTATCTGCTCAAGGAAGTGCAGAGAGTATACAAGCAGCAAGGTGTAGACATCAACGATAAGCACATCGAAGTCATCGTGTCCCAGATGCTGTCCAAGTACCGTATCGACGACGCGGGCGACACCCACCTGCTGCCCGGCGCCCTCTACAACCTCTTCGAGATCGAAGACGAGAACAACGCGCTGGAAGAAGGCAAAGAACCTGCCCAGTACAAGAGAGAGCTCCTCGGTATCACGAAGGCCTCCCTTGCTACGAATTCCTTCCTGTCCGCGGCTTCCTTCCAGGAGACGACCAGGGTCCTGACCGACGCTGCCATCAAGGGCAAGCGCGACAGACTGCTCGGCCTGAAGGAGAACGTCATCATCGGTAAGCTCATCCCGGCCGGTACCGGTATGAAGCCTTACAAGAATATCGACATCGATTACGGTGTAAACACGGAATACATGGAATCCTTCAACACGAAGGAGATCCGCAGCGAGTATACCGAGGACGAAACGCCCGACGAACTCTACGCGGACGACCCGGCGGACGAGACCGATCTGCCGGAGGAAGAAGCCATGGCGGAAGAGGAAACTTTCGAGGAAGAAATTCCTGAGGAAGAAGCCTAGAAAGCCTTTGACATCAAGGGATGCACTGTGTTACACTGATCCTGTTGTGCTGTTGATTTCTGCCCGCACGCACAGCGTGCGGGCGGGTCAATATAAAAAATCTTGAAGAAAGGAGAACTTGAATGCCTACCATTAACCAACTGGTAAGACAGGGACGAGTAATGTCCGAAAAGAAGTCCAACTCTCCGGCTCTGCTGAAAAGCATGAACAGCATCAAGAGAGTGCCGACCGATACGAAGGCACCTCAGAAGAGAGGCGTTTGCACTTCCGTTAAGACAGTAACTCCGAAGAAGCCGAACTCTGCGCTGAGAAAGGTCGCCCGTGTACGCCTCACCAACGGTCTGGAAGTTACCGCTTACATTCCCGGTGAAGGTCACAATCTGCAGGAACACAGCGTTGTTCTGATCAGAGGCGGCAGAGTCAAGGACCTCCCCGGTGTGCGTTATCACATCGTAAGAGGTACGCTGGATACCGCCGGCGTTGCCAACAGAGGCCAGGCCCGTTCCAAGTACGGTGCGAAGAGACCCAAGCAGAAGAAGTAATTCTTACCGAGACCATTCAGAAGTTATTGTTCATATCGGGTAAACTAGAGTGCCCTTATCATATAGATAATGGCACCGCGCTGCTCAACTGTGGCAGCGAGTACCGATGATTTGCGCAAAATACGCAAGGAGGAAAGAGAAGTGCCAAGACGTGGAAACGTCCCCAAGAGGGAAGTGCTCCCCGATCCTGTATACGGCAGTGTTGTTGTGGCTAAGCTCATCAACAGCATTATGCTCGACGGCAAGAAGGGTGTAGCACAGAAGATCGTCTACGATGCTTTTGAGACCATCAAGGCAAAGACCGGCGAAGAACCCCTGGAAGTCTTCAACAAGGCAATGAACAACATCATGCCCCAGGTTGAAGTCAAGGCCAGAAGAATCGGTGGTGCGAACTACCAGGTTCCTATCGAAGTCAGACCGGAAAGACGCCAGACCTTAGGTCTGAGATGGCTCACCAAGTACACGAGAGCCAGAGGCGAACGGACGATGTCCGACAGACTCGCCAACGAGCTCATGGATGCCGCCAACGGACTCGGCGGATCCGTCAAGAAGAAAGACGATACGCATAAGATGGCAGAAGCGAACAGAGCGTTCGCTCACTACAGATTCTAATAGGATCCATGCAGTACAGCCATCAGGTACCGGGCAGGAAAGGAGGAAGACATGCCTAGAAAGTTTTCGCTGGAAAATACTCGTAATATCGGCATCATGGCGCACATCGACGCCGGTAAGACGACGACCACAGAGCGTATTCTGTTCTATACCGGAAAAACGCATAAGATGGGTGAGACCCATGAAGGCGCCGCGGTCATGGACTACATGGTCCAGGAGCAGGAAAGAGGCATCACCATCACTTCTGCTGCTACGACCGCTCAGTGGAAAAATACAAGA
>JAFPXN010000086.1 GCA_017412505.1 Bacillota bacterium
CACCGTATCGCCGGCGGACGCCAACGGCTGGCTGCAGGAGCTGGGTTCCGCGCCGCTGGAGAACCGCTGCAGCCTGGCGGAACTCCTGAAACGCCCGGAGGTCTCGTATGACGGGCTGGCGGCTATCGATCCGGACCGCCCCGCGCTGGACGCCCACGTGCGCACGAAGGTCGAGGTGGAGCTGAAATACGCCGGCTACATCGGAAAGCAGCTGCAGCAGATCGAGCGTTTCCAGAAACTGGAGAGCAAAGCGCTGCCTGCGGACCTGGATTATCTCAACATGGAAGGCGTGCGCCTGGAAGCGCGCCAGAAACTCGATAAGCTGCGCCCGGCCAGCATCGGCCAGGCAAGCCGCATCTCCGGCGTGTCCCCGGCGGACATCAACGTGCTGCTGGTGACCCTGGAGAAGATGCGCCGCAGCGCCGGCAGAAACGGACAGGAAGAAAACAATGGATAAGACGACGCATCTGCAAAAGCTCCGGGACGTCATCCTGGAGTGGAACGAAAAGATCAACGTCACGGCCATCCGCGACCCGGAGGAGTTCGACCGCAAGAACGTGCGGGACAGCTTAAGCATCTGCGGCCTTCCGGAATACGAAGCCGCGCGCACGGTGCTGGACCTGGGCACGGGAGGCGGATTTCCCGGCCTGCCGCTGGCGGTGCAGAGCCCGGAAAAGGCCTTCGTGCTGGCGGACGCCGTCGGCAAAAAACTGAAGGTCGTGCAGGCTGCCGCGCAGGAGCTCGGCCTCGTGAACGTGGAAACGGTGCACGCCCGCGCCGAGGACATGGCGAAGACGAAAACGCACCGCGAGCACTACGATCTGGCGGTGTCCCGGGCCGTTGCGAACATGGCGACGCTGTCCGAATACTGCCTGCCGTTCGTCCGGGTGGGCGGCTTCTTCATCGCGTATAAAACGGAGGACGCGGCTGAGGAGATCGAGGCAGCAAAGCCCGCCATCGCGAAGCTCGGCGGCCGTATCCTGCGCATCGACAAGCCATCGCCTAATAACGATGAGCCTTCCAGTGGTCACACTTTGGTGGTCGTCGAAAAGATCGCGAAGACGCCGAAGGAATATCCCCGCAAAGCGGGTACGCCCGGAAAGGATCCCCTGAAATGAAGACGGTCAACATGTACACGGACGGCGCCTGCTCGGGCAATCAGAACGAGGAAAACGTCGGCGGATGGGGCTGCATCCTCGAGTTCGCCGGACGTGAAAAGGAACTCTGGGACGGCGAGGTGAACACGACGAACAACCGCATGGAACTGTGCGCGCCCATCGCCGGTTTTACCGCGCTCAAGGAAAAGGGTCTGCGCGTGCGGGTGTTCTCCGACTCGTCTTATCTGGTGAATTGCTTCCAGCAGGGCTGGTACAAGAACTGGCAGAAGAACGGCTGGAAAACGTCCAAAAAGCAGCCCGTGGAGAACCGGGAGCTGTGGGAGCAGCTGCTCGCCCTGATGGAAGGGCAGACCTGCGAATTCTATCTGGTGAAGGGTCACCTGAAGCTGACGGACAAGGACGGCGAACCGCTGGACGAGACGTCGCCCGCGCTGAAGAAGGCTTACGAGGCGTTCTGCCGGCACAACGGCAGTTTTTCCTTCGAGGATTTTTATCGCATCGCGGGGTACAACGACAGGGCGGACGGCCTGGCGAACGAGTTCATCCGCAGGCAGCGGGACATCGATGTAAAAGCACCTTAATTCTGTTGTAACAATTCTGTAATATTTCTAAGGTATACTATTAGGCGTAGAAGAGGAATTCTCTACGCTTTTGTAATGGGCGGAAATGCGGAAAGGAGCGTACGGATGCGGCAGATCAGACGGATCGTCAGCTTGATACTTGTGTTTGCCATGCTGTCGACCGGCATCGTTTTTGCTGACGCCGCGGCTATCGTCAGCCCCGCCGCCAACAGCATCGTCTACACGGACAGCCTCCTGGTCTCCGTCAAGGTGACCGAGCTGAAGACGATACGCGTGTCCGTCTACGCGGAAAGAGTCGTTTCCGGCGACAAGCTGGTGAACGCCGACGTGAGCAAATTCACGGAGGCGGATCTGAAGGCCGCCGCGGGAAGCGGAAAATATACCGACGTGCTGCTGGGCGAAGCCGCCACGTACACCAACACAGTGGAGATCGGCTTCTATACCAAGCAGATCGCCGTGTCTCCGGGCCTGTATAAGGTCAAGGCGGAGACGCTGGAAACCGTCATGGAATGGCCGGAAGGCGCCACGGAGCCGGTCGAAAAGATCATCGTCACCGAGACGAAGAGCTCTCTGGTCGCGGTCAAGAAAAAGCCTGTGGAGGAAAAGCCGCAGGTCTTCCAGAACAACTCCACCGGAGCCGTCACGTTTATCCGCAAGATCCTGAAAGGCCTGCTCAAGTAAGGAATGAACGAGCGCGCGCGGAAAGTCGAAAAACTGAAGAACGCGGTCATAGTAGTATTGTTCCTGACGACAGTACTACTTTTAAATTTGACCTGGCGCAGCGAAGGCGCCGCGCCGTTCCGCCTGTCCTCCGTGCTGGATTTCATCAGCCCGGACGTCTGGGTGCCGGACGCTTCGGAATTCATCGCCGCGGACTATACGGTCTGCGGATTCGGCGACGCCACGTTCTCCCGCGACGCGGACCGCGCCGCGGCGGATCTGGACGATCTGCTGCAGGAGTTCCGCGCCGAGAGCGCCAACGCGTCGTTCCTGATCAACGAGGTCACCGAACAGCAGTACCGGGAGATGCTGACGGGCTACCGCTGCCTGAAGGTCGTCCTGTCGTGTCCGGTCCCCTTCGGGGAATTCTGTGACCGCAATCAGATCAACCGCAGCTCCGTCTTCGACCAGGTGGGGACCGTCAGCGCGCTCCTCGTATCGGAAGCCGCTCCGGAGAGCATCTTCGTGGAAGGCGGCGGACAGTGCTGGCGCTTCATCTCCGACAGCGAACAGGATCTGGCGTCTCCGCTGCTCGTTTCCCTCGTGCGCAAAGACCCGATCTATTTCACGGCGGGCAGCATGCTGGGCAATTCCAACATGGCGATCCTGCCGCTCACCAGCAGCGCCACCCTGGCGTCCTCGACCTGGGAGAGCGAAGCCGCGGCTGACGTGGAGCGGGCCGGCCGGACGATGGCCGAGTCCATCTTCGGCGAGAACTTCGATTTCGTGCGCCGGATCACCGACAGTTTCGGCAACGTCACATACATGTACGGCTACGGCGAAAAGACGCTCACGTGCCTGACAGAGGGCAGCTTCGAATACAGGACCGGGACGGTCGAGGGCCAGGATCCCGGCTTTTACAACAGTCTGCAGAACGCGATCGCCTTTGTCGCCACCCGCGGCGGCTGGGGCTCCGACCGGCACGCGCTCGGCTACCGCCTGTGCGGCGCGCGCACGGAGGGCAGCGGCAGAAACCGACTGTACACCTTCGAGTTTGCGCAGATGCTGGACGGCATGCCCCTTTTGAGCGAAGACGGGCCGGCTATCGTCGTCAAAGTGTGCGGCGGCGAAGTGAATTACTACCGCCGGGCGGTCGTCAGCGCGGCGGCGCAGCAGGCGGAGGAACAGCAGACGGCAGACGCGGCCAACGTGCTCGCAGGCAACTGCCATCTGATCCACAGCGTGCTGGGCGGCAACGTTCTGGCGGCGAGCTCCGACGAGGAATTTGCCTTCGTCGCGAACCGCTTCCGGGACGCGTCCGCCGGATATATCGTCACCGAGGACAGCCTGACGCCTGCCTGGGTCATCACCATGGAGGGCGGCACGAAGTTCTTCTTCGGGTTGTACGACGCGGTGCCGCTGGGCTTTACGAGAGATTAGGAGGCGCGGATGGACTGGTCGAAAGCAAAGAACATCATCATCGCGGTCCTCCTCGCGGCCAACGTGCTGATCGGCGGCAATCTGCTGGCGCAGCACAGCAGGGAGCAGGCGCAGGCCCGCCAGGCGACGGAAAACGCCTACGCGTTTCTGGAACAGGCCGGCATGCAGGTGGACGCGCAGCTGCCGGATCAGGAGAAAAAACTTCCGGTGCTGTTCCTGCGGCTTCACAAAGCCGGGGAAGAGCTGACGGAAGTCCGGTATAAGGACTATCCCATCGTCGTGCAGGGCAGCGGGATCGGCTACGAGATCGCGGGCACAGGCCAGCAGGCAGCCCCGACCATCCCTGCCGCGGAGGCGCTGCTGAAACTCTACGCCCAGCTGAGCGCGGAGGGTTCCGTAAAAGGCAAGCGCGTGGAATCGGTCGAACTCGTCTATCTGCTCTCGCCGGACGAGGCGTCCTATGCGGCGCAGGATACGGCGTCGCCCGCCTGGCAGATCCGGGTGGACGGCCGCACCTACTATGTCGACGCATACGGAGAATAAACAGAAAACACAACATTCCGTGCGGGAACTGACACAATTCCGTCACAATTCCCGCCTAAAATCCAGGAGTACTGAAAAAGAATGAATTTAGCCATTTGCTCCCTCGCGAGCGGGAGCAGCGGAAATTGCTACGTGGTCCGGGGCGGAGACACCTTTGTGCTGGTGGACGCCGGGATCAGCGGCAGGCAGATCCGGGAGCGGCTGGCCGCCATCGGCCTTTCGCCGTCCCGCCTTTCGGCGGTGCTCGTGACCCACAGTCACAGCGACCACGTCAAGGGTCTGGCCGGCCTGCTGAAGACGACGGAAGCGAGTGTCTACGCCAACCCGGCGACGGTCCGGGAAAGCTGCGTGGACATCCCGGCGGAGCGGCTGCGGGTCTTCGAGACCGGCGCGTCGTTCGCTATCGGGGATCTTTCGGTCGATACGTTCTCCGTGTCGCACGACACCGGGGACCCCGCGGGGTTCAGTTTCTTCCGG
Organism: Bacillota bacterium; assembly: GCA_017412505.1. Classification (GTDB taxonomy): domain Bacteria; phylum Bacillota; class Clostridia; order Peptostreptococcales; family Anaerovoracaceae; genus RUG11894. The sequence goes on from JAFPXN010000086.1 coordinate 4,820, forward strand.
GGAGGGCGGCAGCTCTCCATCGTCACCGACACCGGCATCGTGACCCCTCCCGTGATGGACCAGATCCGGGGCGCGGACATCCTGGTGCTGGAGAGCAATCACGACGAGAACATCCTGCGCATGGGCCGCTACCCCTGGTTCCTGAAGCAGCGCATCCTGGGCGAGAAAGGCCACCTGTCCAACGAGGCGGCGGCAAAAGCTCTGGCGCTGGCGCTGGAAGAGGAACTGGCGGAAGGGCAGGCCCGGCAGCGCACCGTGCTGCTGGCGCACCTCAGCCAGGAGAACAATTTCCCGGAAATGGCGCTGGCAACGATGAGCAACATCCTGGAAGAACGGGGGCTGCTGTCGGCGGGTCTGACGATCAGGATCCTGCCCAGGACAGAACAGAGCCCTGTGTATACCGTCTGAACAGACGAAAGAAAGAAAGGGGATCAAGAGAATGAAAAAAGGCATCAGTCAGCTGATCGCGATCCTTTTGATCGCGGTCATCGCGTTCGGCTGCGGGTTCGGGGGCGCTTACGCATATAACTTCGCAGTCGACAAGGGCTGGATCGCCGCGGCGGAAACAGGCCGCACGGCCCAGTCGGAAGAAAAACAGGAAGCGTCCGGTACGGTGACCCCGGCGGACAATATCAGCATCAATACGAGCGGGGATATCACCATCGCGGAAGCCATCGCGGACAAGACGATGCCGTCCGTCGTGGGCATCTCCACGGTCGCGGAGCAGACGTACAGCGGCTTCGGCGGGTTCGGCGGATTCTGGAACTTCGGCGGAGGCGGCGGTACGTATGACACGACCATGATCGGCACCGGCGTCATCGTCGACAAAGCCGGCTACATCCTGACGAACTCCCACGTCGTGAACGACGGCGATACGAAGTCCGTCACCGTCAGCCTGTACGACGGCTCCGACGTGGAAGGCACCGTACTGTGGAACGACTCCACGCTGGATCTGGCGGTCGTGAAGATCGAGGACACCGGCGACCTGATCGCGGCGGAACTGGGCGACTCCGACACTGTGAAGATCGGCGCGTACGCCGCGGCGATCGGCAATCCGCTCGGCCTGGAATTCGAACGTTCCATGAGCCAGGGCATCATCTCCGGCCTCAACCGCAGCATCGAAGTGTCCGACGGCAGCAGCGGCAAGACCACGACCATGGAAGGCCTGATGCAGACCGACGCGACCATCAACAGCGGCAACAGCGGCGGCCCCCTGTTCAACAGCAAGGGCCAGGTGATCGGCATCAACACCGCGAAGGCGTCCAGCGGCGAGGGCATGGGCTTTGCCATCCCCATCAACGTCGCGAAGCCCATCGTGGAGCAGATCAAGGCCAGCGGCAACTACGAGAGACCGTACATCGGCATCTCCGGCATCTCCCTGCAGGAACAGCAGCAGTACAGCTCCGATGCGCTCATCGAGCAGTTCGGCACGGACAAGGGCATCTACGTTGCGTCCGTCTCTCCGAACGGCGGCGCGGCGGCGGCAGGCCTGCAGCAGGGCGATGTCATCACGGAAGTGAACGGCGTCGAGGTCGGCACGATGAACAAGCTCAACCAGGAGCTCGTGCAGTACGCGATCGGCGACTCCGTGACCCTGACGGTCATGCGCGATAAGACGGCACAGAGTTTCGAGGTACAGCTGGCCGGCGTCGCGATCTTCGACGATACGGAAAAGAACTGATGAATTACGACGTCATCTGCATTGGAAAGCTGAAAGAGAAATATTGGACCGAGGCGGCCGCGGAGTACGCGAAACGCCTCGGCCGTTTTTGTAAAGTGACCGTCTGGGAACTGCCGGAAAGCCGGCTGGCGGACAACGCTTCGCCTGCGCAGGAGCAGGCGGTGAAGGACGCGGAAGGCAGGGCGATCCTGGCGAAGATCGAGTCGCTGGGGCGCCAGCAGGCGTTCGTGTTCGCGCTGGATCCCAGGGGCAGGGAGATGCGTTCGGAGGACTTCGCGGAAAAACTGTCGCAGATCGTCCTGAACGGCAAGAGCCGCGTTTGTTTTGTGATCGGCGGGTCCCTCGGCCTGTCCGAAGACGTCCGAAAGGCGGCGGACAGCCTGCTGTCGTTTTCCGCCATGACGTTTCCACACCAGCTGTTCCGGATCATGCTGCTGGAGCAGATCTACCGGGCCTGCAAGATCAACGCGGGCGAAAAGTACCACAAATAAAAGTTGTCACTGGGGACGGTTCCCGGCGACAACTTTTTCGAAATGTTGTCGCCGGGAACCGTCCCCAGTGACAACCACAGACACTTAAAGGAGGCAGCCGATGATCAAACTTTACCGCTACGACGCGTTTACGACGCAGCCCGGCAAGGGCAACCCCGCCGGCGTCGTGATCGAGACCGAGAACCTGAGCGAAGCGCAGATGCAGGCGATCGCGAAACAGGCCGCCTACAGCGAGACGGCGTTCGTCTTTCCCTCGGAGAAGGCAGACCTGCGCCTGCGGTACTTTACGCCGGGAGCGGAGGTGCCTCTGTGCGGTCACGCGACGGTGGGGTCGCTGTATGCGCTGTGCGAAAAGGGGCTGATCGCGGAAGGCGAGCTGACGATCGAGACCGGGGCGGGCATCCTGCCCATTACGATCGCGCGAAAGGACGGCCGGGTGCAGATCGGCATGACCCAGGCAGCCTATCAGGAAAAGCCCTTCCGGGGCGATGCGGCGGCGCTGGCGGCTGCCATCGGATTGACGAAGGACGAACTGGACGGGCGTTATCCCATCGTGTACGGCTATACGGGTCTGTGGACGGTGGCCGTTCCCGTGAAGCATCTGGACAGTTTCGCGAAGATGAAGCCGGATCACCTGAGTTTTCCGGGCATCCTGGCGGACGAGCCCTACGCGTCCGTGCATCCGTTCTGTCTGGAAACGGTCTATGAAGGCGCCATGATCCACGCGCGGCACTTCTCGTCGCCGCGCAACAACATCGGCGAAGACCCGGTGACCGGCACCGCGTCCGGGGTGATGGGCGCATATTACAAGCGCCATATCGCGGCGGATCCGGACCGGGAGATGCTGGTCGTGAACGAGCAGGGACTGGAGATCGGCAAGGTCGGCATCGTCGAAACGCTGGTGCCGGCAGATCCGGCAGGGCAGGTGCGCATTTTCGGCACCGCCGCCTTCGCGGAAGCGTGCTCCATCGGATTATAAAAAAGTGCTAACGGGGACGGTTCCGGGCGACAACTTTTCGA
>JAFPXN010000087.1 GCA_017412505.1 Bacillota bacterium
TCTTTGATTATCACCCTCTTGACCGTTTCAAGTGTCAGCGGTTCAATGTATATCTTATCCGCCATCGCATTGTCTGTCATGATGGTGGCGGGGTTGGAATTGCAGAGTATTACCTGATAACCCTCTTCCTTGAGCGCCAGGCAGGCCTGGGTGCCTGCATAATCGAATTCCGCTGCCTGTCCGATGACGATGGGACCGGATCCGATGATAAGTACTTTTTTGATGTCTGTTCTTTTAGCCATGTTGTTCCTCCGAATGGTATTCTGGGATCTGCCCTTGGGGTCCTGTCGCCCCTGCGGGCAGTTATTCATATTTCCAAACAGTATTGTTGTTATATAGAGTTTTGATGCATCTGCCATACACCTTCCAGCCCTCGAAGGGCGTGGCCTTGCCTTTGGACAGGAAGTCGGCAGGATCGATAGGGTATTCTTCCTCGAGATCCCAGACGCAGCTGCCCGGGTCTGTTTCGATCGCGAAGCGCTTTCTGGGATTGTCCGAGAGCAGCCGGACCAGCTGATCCAGGCTGAGCACGCCTTTCTTTACGAGGCCGGTGTACAGCAGGGGAAAGGCGGTCTCGATGCCCACGATGCCGAAGGCGCTATTTTCCAGACCTCTTGCCTTTTCCTCCGCGCTGTGGGGCGCATGGTCGGTGGCGACGATCTCGATGGTGCCGTCGCACGCGCCTTCCAGCAGCGCTTCCCGGTCGCTTGCATCCCGCACGGGCGGGTTCATTTTAAAGCGGCCGTTCTCCTCCAGCATCGAATCGTCCATCAGCAGGTAGTGGGGCGCGGTCTCGCAGGAGACGTCGATGCCGTCCTTTTTCGCCTGGCGCACCAGTTCCGCGCTTTCCTTCGTAGAGATGTGACAGACATGGTAGCCGCAGCCGGTCTGATAGGCGAGGTCGATGTCGCGCTCCACCTGGCGCCATTCGCTTTCGCTGCAGATGCCCCGGTGGCCGTGGTCCTTCGCGTAGCGTCCGTCGTGGATATAACCGCCGCGCAGCAGTTCGTTCACTTCGCAGTGGGCGACGACCAGCTTGTGCAGATCTTTGGCGCGGGTCATGGCTTCCTTCATCATGGAAGGATCCTGCACGCCGCGCCCGTCGTCGGAGAAGGCGCAGACGAAGGGCGCCATGCCTTCCAGGTCCGCCAGCTGTTCGCCTTTTTCGCCGACGGTGATCGCCCCGTAGGGCTTGACCGCGATGCGGGCATCCCGTTCGATGAGGTCGAGCTGCGGCAGCAGATGGGGCACGCTGTCGGGCACCGGATCCAGGTTCGGCATGGTGCAGACGGCCGTATAGCCGCCGCGGGCTGCCGCTGCCGTGCCGGTCGCGATGGTCTCTTTATAAGAAAAACCCGGCTCGCGGAAGTGCACGTGCACGTCGCAAAAGCCGGGAAGGACAGTGAATCCGCTGTCCGTGGTCTCGAATGCTCTGTCGTTGTTTGCGGGATGGAACGTCATGAATACTCCTGAAAATGCAGAAAACCCTGCCGGAGAACGGCAGGGCAAGTACACAGCATCGACAGGCCATGCGGAAAGCCGCTTGCCTGGGTTTACTTATGACTCGATCTTGCCGACCTCACGGGATCGTTCTTAAAGATCAATTATCTTAATTATTATGCGCCGCGGCGTCTTCGATGTCAAGGTGGAGCGTCCAGATTTCGCCCTGAAAAAAATATTTTTGAAAGTGCGTGATATCCTGCTCTCTCGTGTGTCTTACGGGCAGAAAGAGCCCCGGAGTGGCTCGGAAGGAGAGTATCATGAAGAATCAAAAGTACACCATCTGCTGCGAAGAATGGACGGACGAGGGCGTTACGTGCCCGTGCTACGGCCTGGTCTGCGAGGACGTCCGCATCCATTACATCTCGCCGGACCGCGATTTCGTGGAACATCTGGCGGATGAGCTGAACCGCCGCGACCCGAAGCCGGAGCCGGAAGAGGCGCTGGCGATCATCGAGGAGATGCTGCCGTAACGAAAAAGCCGGAAGATGCGGGCGGCTTTTGCCGCCCGCGTCTTCCGGCATCCTGTTTTTCCGTTATTCGATATCCAGTTCGATCGGCGCGTCGATGTCTTCCCCGACGTATTTGCCGTTCTTTTTGCGCTGCTTGACGCACTCGGTCAGCAGATACTCGATCTGCCCGTTGACCGAGCGGAAATCGTCCTCCGCCCAGGCCGCGATAGCCGCGTAGAGGCGGGGCGAAAGGCGCAGCGGCACCTGTTTCTTCGTGTTTTTGGAGTCTTCGCTCATTGTTTGGCCTCCCTGTGAGCGGTCAGACTAGTATAGGCTTCCGGAGTTGACGATGGGCTGCGCGTCCTTGTTGCCGCAGAGCACGACCAGCAGGTTGGAGACCATAGCTGCCTTGCGCTCCTCGTCCAGTTCCACGGTGTTGTTTTCCGCCAGTCTGTCCAGAGCCATTTCGACCATGCCAACGGCGCCGTCCACGATCATCTTGCGGGCGTCGATGATGGCCGATGCCTGCTGTCTCTGCAGCATGACTGCCGCAATCTCCGGCGCGTAGGCCAGATACGTGATGCGCGCTTCGAGGACCTCGATGCCGGCGTCCAGGACCTTGGACTGGATCTCGTCGCGGATGCGGCGTGCGACCAGTTCGGAAGAACCTCTCAGGCTGCCTTCGTCCGCGATGCCGTCGCCGGTGGTATCCACGCCGGGCGCTACGTCGTAGGGATAGATGCGCACGATCTCGCGCAGCGCGCTGTCGCACTGCAGGGAGAGGTATTCTTTATAGTTGTCCACGTTGAACACCGCTTTCGCCGTGTCGGTGACCCGCCACATGACCGCGATGCCGATCTCCACCGGATTGCCCAGGCAGTCGTTGATCTTCTGGCGGGAGTTGGACAGGGTCATGACTTTGAGGGAGATCTTCTTGCTGGAGCCGATCTCGCCGGTCTGCTTGCCGCTGGTGGCCAGCGTAGCGAGCAGGGACGTCTTTTCTCCGCTGTCCACGTCGCCGCTCTGGGAGAGACGGGTGTTCGCTGCCGGGTTCACGGACACGCAGAAGGGGTTGACGTGATAGAAGCCTTCGCCTTTCAGCGTGCCGACGTATTTGCCGAACAGGGTGAGCACCAGGGCTTCCTGCGGGCGGATGACCTTCAGTCCCAGCAGCAGGATCCAGCCGAAAGCCAGCCACAGGATCGAAACGACCATTACCAGGGCGCGCAGCGGACCGGGCACGTAGCTGACGCCCGCGCCGATCAGCAGGAAAAGAGCCACGACGTAGAGTACGATGACTCCGATGAGAACGGCCATGCCGTTCTTTCTTTTGTTGAGAATGATTTCGTTCATATTCTAAATACCGTCCTTTTGAAAAATGTGAATGTATTTGATATCAAAATCATATCACAAAGATACTTTCTGTCAAGGGCGATTTTGTTGCAAAATAAAAAAGGATCGGAGGACAGAAAAAATGAAGACGATAGGCCTGATCGGCGGCATGAGCTGGGAAAGCACGGTGCCGTATTATCGATTGATCAACGAATATGTCAAAGACGCGCTGGGCGGGCTGCATTCCGCGAAGATCGCGCTGTACAGCGTGGAGTTCGACGAGATCGAAAAGTGCCAGTCCGAAGACCGCTGGGACGATGCGGCGAAGATCCTGGCAGACGCGGCGGCCGGCCTCGAAAAGTGCGGCGCGGACTTCATCCTGATCTGCACGAACACGATGCACAAGGTATTCGACCAGGTGCAGGCGGCGGTGAACGTGCCTTTGCTTCACATCGCGGATGCGACAGGCGAAGCGCTGAAAGAGGCGGGCATTCAAAAGGTGGGCCTGCTCGGCACGCGCTACACCATGCAGCAGGATTTTTATAAAGGAAGATTAGCGCAGGCGGGCTTCGAGGTCTGCGTGCCGGCGGAAGGCTTTCTCGCGGAGCTCAACCGCATCATTTTCGAGGAGCTCTGCGTGGGGGTCATCAAAGAGGCGTCGCGCCGTTTCTTCGCGCAGGCGATCGAAGACCTGAAAGACCAGGGCTGCGAAGGGGTCATCCTCGGGTGCACGGAGATCGGACTGCTGGTGCGCCCCGAAGATAGCAGCCTGCCGCTGTTCGACACGACCGTCATCCACGCGCAGGCCGCGGCGAAACGCGCGCTGGAATAATTACAAAAGTTTTTTCCGGCCCGTTGTAACGAACGGGCCGTTTTCTGCATTAACGGTATGAAAAGGGGAAAGGAGGTGAAGAGATGCAGTCCATGGAAGAGATCTACCGGCAGCACGCGCAGACGGTCTACCGCTATCTGTGTTCGCTCACAGGCGACGAAGACCTGTCCGAAGAGCTGACGCAGGAGACGTTCGCGCAAGCCGTCAGCAGCATCGGACGCTTCGACGGCAGCTGCAAGGTATCGACCTGGCTGTGCGCCATCGCAAAAAATCAACTGATGGCCTACCGGCGCAGACATCCGCTGCAGGACAGTCTGGACGAGCTGGCGGAGGCCGGCACAGCGCCGGCTGGGACTGCTCCTTCACCCGAAGAGGAAACGGTGGCGGCGGAGTACAAAAGACGCCTGTACGCCGCGATCCACGAAAGCCCGGAGCCTGCCCGCGAAGTGCTGTATCTGAGGCTTCTCGGAGGCCTGTCCTTCCGGGAGATCGGAGACGTTTTAGGACAGAGCGAGAACTGGGCGAGGGTCACCTTTTACAGAGGGAAAGAGAAATTGAAGGGGAAGGTAAGAGACGATGAAGAATGATCTGACTTGTGCGGTGGTTAGGGATCTGCTGCCGAGCTACATTGAAAAATTGACGAGCGAAGAGACGAACGAGGCAGTCGAACGGCATCTGGGGGGATGCGAAGATTGCCGCCGCGTTCTGGCCGCTATGCAGGGCGGGGCTGACCCTGCCGAAGAGCAGGCCGCCGAAACAAAGGAGATCGACTATCTGAAGAAGGTCCGCACCGGTACCTGGAAGCGGGTCGCCGCAGGCGTTCTGGCTGCTGTGGTGCTGCTGGGCGTGGGATTCTGGTACAAGATTTACCGTTACGGCAGCTACGTGGATCCTTCCGCGGTGAATATCACGAGCGTCGTCGTGAGCGGCGACACGGTGGCGGTCGCCGGCAATCTGAAGGACAAGAGCCTCGGCGTGACCCACGCGGACATGCTGCGGAAGGAGGGCGGCGTCATGGAACTCGCTTACCGGGCTGCGAAGAAGGGCGGCAAGGATAACGAGTTTTCCTATGTTGTTTCGGGGGGCAACGGTTACGCGGACGTGCAGGAGATCCGCATGGGCGATCGCATCGTGGCATACCAGGGCGTTCTGATCGACGAGCAGGTCTCCGCTGTATACAACGCCCGCCATCCGTACGTGGGCGACATGCCGGCCAACGGCGCGCTGGCAGGCGCGCTTGGCATCCGGGAGGCGATCGGCCCTTATGAAAACGAATTGTCCACCGCGGCAGAGCCTTACGGCTGGACCTTCTATTCCATGAAGGATCTGAGCAGCCGGGAACTGGCAGCCATACGTCAGGAACTGCAGCGCGACGCTGCCGTGATGCTGGCCTGCGTTGATAACCTGGGCTGGGTGGAATTTCAGTTCGCAAACGGAACAAGCCTGAAGCTGACAGCTGAAGACGCGAGCGCGATGCGAAATGCGGACATTAAAAAAGAGGCGGATAATCCGATCCGCCTGCAGCTCCTGATGAAGGAATGGCCGAAGCCGGTGTACTTCTCCGAAACCACGGGAAACTAATAGTGTCAACGGGGACGGTTCTCAGCGACAACTTTTTCGCGAAAAAGTTGTCGCTGAGAA
>JAFPXN010000088.1 GCA_017412505.1 Bacillota bacterium
GAAAACAATGAAGCTCGAACCGAAAGACGCATACGTCAAACATATCGCGAATACGGCATCCGCCATGATGGCGGCGGCCAGGACCGCTCCGAAGGCCCACGGCTTCGATAAACTGGAGTGCGTCACGCTGACCGGCGAAGAAAAGAACGCCCTGACGGCCGAGATGCGGCGCATCGCCGCGGCGACCTGCCAGGACTTTATCGCAAGAGACGCAGAAAACGTGGACCGCAGCATGATGATCGTGCTGCTGGGCACCCGCAACGAGGCCTACGGCATGGACTGCGGCTGGTGCGGCAAGGAAAGCTGCCGGGCAGCCATGGAGGAAGGCGTGCTCTGCTTCTTCGCGTCCCACGACCTGGGACTGGCGGTGGGCAGTGCGGTATCCGTCGCGGCCGATATGCGGGTCGACAACCGCGTGATGTTCTCCGCGGGGCTGGCAGCCAAGGAACTGGGCGTGTTCGGCGCACCCGTGCAGGCAGCTGTCGGCGTGCCCCTGAGCGTCAGCGAAAAGAGCCCGTATTTCGACAGAGGCTAGAGGATTTCCTTCTGCGCGCAGAGATGTTGCATCCGCAGGAAAAAAAACAGCGGGTGTGACATACACACGCAACACATAGGAAAAAACAAACAAGGTGTGACATAAAAACATTGTTTTGCGTCGCACCTTGTAGTTATTTTTGAGGATCGTTACAAATACAGGTCACATTTTATTGAAAATGGGAGATCTGTGTCATGGCCGGACCGGACCCGAAGGCCGCGCCTTCTGCGTACGCTACAGCTTTATAACCAGGAATACGATCGGCGAGATGTAGGCGTTGGCGAACCAGGTGTCGCAGCCGCCGACGATGGCGTAGCCCTGCTTCTGATACAGGGTCTGCGCGGGAATGTTGCCGGCCCAGGTGTCGATGCGCATGACGGTGCACCCCATCTCCTTCGCGATCTCTTCTGCGCCGTTCAGGATCTCGGTGGCCTTGCCCTGTCCGCGGCGGTCCGGATCGATCACCAGCGTGTGGATGACGAACACCTTGTCGTCCTCTTCCGGATAACGCCAGGGCATGTCGTAGTATTCCTTCATCTGCACGTGGTTGAAGATGACCGCGCCCCAGATGCCGTCTTCGTCTTCGCCCACGTAGAGCCAGTCGTTTTTCAGCGCGTTCTCCGCAGTCGCGCGCAGCGGATAGACGCCCTTGTGCCAGTTCGTGCGGTTTTCCGTGGCTTCTTCGAAGTCCAGGTGCGCGTTGTAGATCTCTTCGACGCGGTCGATGTCCGCGGCGGTCGCTTTTCTGATCATATGCTTCTCCTTGTCATAGCCGAGAGGTTTGGTTTGAAACCAGTATATCATATCGTGTAAAATAGGGGAAAGGAGAACGAAAGAATGGCATTTTCCGAATTACAGTTTCCGTCCGCGAACGGTATCGATACCGTCTGGGGCTGGCGCGTGACCCCTCTGGGCGCCCCGAAGGCGTGCGTCCAGCTGATCCACGGTTACGGCGAGCATTCCCGCCGCTATCTGCACATGGCTCTGGCTTTCGCGGAAGCCGGCATCGCGGTGTACGCGAACGATCACATCGGCCACGGCAAGACCGGCCTTCTGGCCGGCCGCATGGGCGACCCCTGCGCGACGGATTTCGAAGACTATACGAAAGACGAACTGACGCTGTTCGAACGCATGAAGAGCGAGCAGCCCGGCGTGCCGCTGTTCGTCCTGGGCCAGAGCTGGGGCTCCATGCTGGCGAGGGACATGGCGACGCAGGTCGGCGAAGATCTGAAAGGCCTGCTGCTGACGGGCCTCGTGGCGGATCTGCCGCGGGGAGAAGTCATCCTCGGCGACCCGCGCTTTCTGGCGGATCTGGCGGATCACCCCCACGACGCGAACGGGGGCTGGTTCGATTCCCTCTTCGACGGCATGCTGGACCGCTTCGGCGAGAACGCAGCGGCGGAAGGCAAGTGGATCGCGGTGGATCCGCGCATCCTGGAGGACGACGCGAACGACCCGTTCAGCTGCTGGCAGACCTGCATGGAACTCACCCGCGACTTTCTGCGGCTTCACGTTAAACTGGAGACGCTCTGGTGGGTGACGCAGATCCCCGAGAGCCTGCCCGTCCTGCTGATGGGCGGCAGCGACGACCCCTGCGGCAATTTCGGCGAAGGCATACGCAAGAACGCCGAAGCGCTGCGGAGGCACGGCAACCCGGTGACGATGCGCCTCTGGGAAGGCTGGCGCCACGAGATCCAGAACGAACCGCCGATCAAGGCCCAGGTGGAAGCCGAACTGATCGCCTACATGCTGGCGCGCGCGTAAGCGCCGCAGAACGTAAAAAGGAGAGCTATATATGAAACGTTTTATCCTCGACCCCTCATTTCTGGAACTGTTTCCGGAAAGCCGCATTGGCGTACTGGTATGCAAAGGCATCGATAATCACGTGACACAGGAAGACAAATATGCGCCGTGGCTGCGGGACTGCGAAAAGCGGAGCGCGGCCTATACCGCCAATCCCGAATTCACGGAAAACGAGACGGTGCGCGTCTGGCGCGACGCGTTCTACCGCTTTAAGACGAAGAAAGGCGCCCGCTGCTCCATCGAGGCGCTGCTGAAGCGGGTCAGCAAGGGCGGCGAGATCGGCTGCATCAATCCGCTCGTCGACATCTACAACGGCATCTCCCTGAAATACGGGCTGCCCTGCGGCGGCGAGGACATCGACAAGTTCGAGGGCGACGTGCGCCTGACCCTGGCGGAAGGCGGCGAATCCTTCGTCACCTACGGATCCGACAAGGACGAGCCGGCGCTGCCCGGCGAGGTCATATATAAGGACGACGCCGGCGCGATCTGCCGTTGCTGGAACTGGCGCGAATCCGTGCGCACGATGCTGACCGAAGACGTGACGAACGCCTTCATGATCCTCGAGACGGTCGCCGGCGAATTCCCGGAACGCCTGGAAGGCGCGCTGGACGAACTGGCCGCGAAGATCGAGGCCGAACTGGGCGGCAGCGTGGAGAAATACGTCGTGGACAAGGCGGATCCGCAGATCGGGATCGAATAAACGCCCGCTAAAGTCCTCCGTTGATATTTCAGGCGATCCCTACCAAAGGGTTGACAAACTGCGGCGGTTCTCCTATACTGGAAGAGTATTTAATAGGGAGAAAAACATTGAGAAAAAATTTTGCAGCGAACTGCATCTGTATGTGTCTGTGTGGAAATCTTTTCACACCTTGTTTCGCTGCGCTTTCTTTGTGTTGACCCTTTTCTAGAAGATAGGATCGAATATCATGACGGGAAGCCTGCGGGCTTCCCTTTTTCTTTGCGCCAGAACGGTTAGGAGGATAACAAAATGAGAGGATTATATACAGGTATCGAACAACTGATCGGCAGCACGCCCACCCTGCGCCTGGACCGCATCCGCAGGGCGCTGGGCCTGGAGGCGGATATCGTCGCCAAACTGGAATTTCCCAATCCGGCCGGCTCGACGAAAGACCGCATCGCCAAAGCCATGATCGAGGAGGCGGAGCGTTCCGGCCGCCTGAAGCCCGGCGGCACCATCGTGGAACCCACTTCCGGCAACACCGGGATCGCCCTGACGGCGATCGGCGTGCCCAGAGGCTACCGGGTGATCATCGTCATGCCCGAAGATATGTCGGAGGAACGCAAGAAACTCATCCGCGCCTACGGCGGAGAGCTGGTGCTGACCCCGGCAGCCGGCAGCGTGCCGGCTGCCATCGCCAAAGCCAGAGAACTGGCGGAGAGCATTCCCGGCGCCATCGAGGCAGGCCAGTTCGTCAACCGGGCGAACCCCGGCATCCATTACGAGACGACGGGACGGGAGCTGTTCGAGGATACGCAGGGCAAGATCGACTGGTTCGTCGCGGGCATGGGCACCGGCGGCACCATCACCGGCGTCGGCCGCTATCTGAAGGAACACAAACCGTCCATCCGCATCGCGGCCCTGGAACCGGAAAACGCCGCTATCCTGGCGGGGGACGTCAGCGGGCCTCACGGGATCCAGGGGATCGGCGACGGATTGATCCCCGACGTGATGGATGCTTCCCTGGTCGACGAACTTCTGACCGCGAGCGACGAAGAGGCGCTTTCCTACGCGAAGCTGCTGGCCCGCACGGAGGGCATCCTGGCCGGCATTTCTTCCGGCGCTTATTTAAAAGCCGCCGTGGAACTCGCACGGCGGCCGGAAAACAAGGGAAAAACCATCGCTACGCTGTTCGCGGACAGCGGGATGCGGTATTTCTCCACGGCATTATTCGATTAACAGGTTCAGGTGCGTTTCGAAATCGCTGCCCGCGCGGGGATCTGCGCCCC
>JAFPXN010000089.1 GCA_017412505.1 Bacillota bacterium
CAGATGGGCGAACGCGAGCTCGAGGACGTGATGATGAAGTTCCTGGAGGGCGAGTACAACGTGCTCGTCGCCACGACCATCATCGAGTCCGGGCTGGATATCCCCAACGTCAACACCATGATCATCATGGATGCGGACCGTTTCGGTCTGTCGCAGCTGTACCAGCTGCGGGGCAGGGTAGGCCGCTCCAACCGCATGGCGTACGCCTATCTGGTGTATAAAAAGGACAAGGTCCTGTCCGAGGTGGCGGAAAAGCGCCTGCGCGCCATCCGCGAATTCACGGAGTTCGGCGCGGGCTTCCGGGTCGCCATGCGGGACCTGGAACTGCGCGGCGCGGGCAATATCCTGGGCGTCGAGCAGTCCGGCCACATGCTGTCCGTCGGCTACGAGCTGTACTGCAAACTGGTGGAGGAGACTGTCCGCGAGCTGCAGGGCGGCGCGGCGGAAGAGGCGAAGCACGAAGCGGATACCAGCGTGGAACTGGGCATCCCGGCCTTCCTGCCGGAAAGCTACGTGGCGGACGAACTGACGCGGCTTTCCATGTACTAGCGCATCGCGGCCATCACTTCCGAGGAGGACAAGTTCGAGGTGACGGACGAACTGCTGGACCGCTTCGGCGATCTGCCCAAACCTGCGGAAAATCTGCTGGATATCGCGTTCATCCGCTATATGGCAAGCAAATGCGGCATTTCCAAGGTTGCGCTGCAGCACAGGAAACTGGTATTATTATTTGAAGAGCACAACTGCCTGGGTCCCGAGTTGTTTGCAGCGCTGCTGGACGATTACGGCATGCGGCTGACGATCTACGGCGGGGTGGAACCCAGGGTCACCCTGGTGCTGGACAAGGCACCGGCAGCCCAGGAGGCAGAGGTGATATTAACGACTATGCTGGCATTCAGAGAGGAGGCATCTTAGATGAATATCGTTTGTTTGGATATGGAAGGCGTCGTCGTACCCGAGATCTGGATCGCATTCGCGGAGGCGAGCGGCATCCCCGAGCTCACCCGCACCACGCGGGACGAGCCCGATTACGACAAGCTGATGCGCTGGCGCATCGGCATCCTGAAGGAGCACGGCCTCGGCTTAACGCAGATCCGGGAAACGATCGCTAAGATCGAGCCTCTGGAGGGAGCCAAGGAATTTCTGGACGAACTGCGCCAGATCGTTCCTACGGTCATCCTCTCCGATACGTTCGAGCAGTTCGGCTTCCCCCTGATGGAAAAGCTGGGCCGTCCCACGCTGCTGTGCAACACGCTGCAGGTGGCCCCGGACGGCGAGATCACCGGCTTCACCATGCGCTGCACGCAGAGCAAGCTGACCAGCGTTAAGGCGTTCCAGTCCATGGGCTACGAGACCATCGCCGCCGGCGACTCCTACAACGACCTGGGCATGATCCGCGCCAGCAAGGCGGGCTTCCTGTTCCGGGCGCCCGAGAACGTCAAGAAGGAAAACCCCGACCTGAAGACCTGCGAGACCTACGAAGAACTGCTTGCCGCGATCAAGTCTGCGTTGTAATAATGTGCATTTCATGAAAAAGAATCGTCTCATTCCGGTCAATATCATACTGATGCTCTGCATCCTGGTCTTTGTCTCGCTTTATGCGCGGCATCAGAGCCAGGCGGATTTTGATGCAAAAGTGGTGTCGTTTCAGAATATGACGACGGCGATGGAGCAGGTGACGGAGAATTACCTGGAGGGTGAGCAGCGCATCTGCGATGTCTGGGCCCATTATATCTCCTCTCACGACATGACGCTGGAGGAGGCTGTCCGTTTTATCCGGGCGTCTCACGTTTCCGTGCATGCGGCTGCGCATGTTCTCTACACGGATGACGGCAGCATGGAAGGGCTCTCGACCCGGCCGAGGACGGGAAGCGACGACGATTTCGGGGTGTCGTATCAAAATCTCGATCTTTTCCCGGATCTCGCGCAGATCGGCGCGGTGGGAGAATCCGTCCACATTACCAGAGCGTATACCAGCCCGGTGAGCGGCATACAGTCCATCGGGTTCTATAATAAACTCGCTCTCGTTGACCCGGATACAGGGTTGCCGAGAGAAGGGATTGTGGTCCGTGTGGTGCCGATCTCGGAACTGCGTTCCAAATGGGTATTTCCGCAGGAAGAATACCAGAATGCGGAGTTTTCCATGATCGATGCAGCCGGCAATTATATCATCAAGGGCGAATCTTTCAAAAACAGCAGTTTCCTTGAATTCTACAAATCGTACAATGCTGCAGATGCGGGAACGCTGGACCGGCTGGCCGGTTCCATCCGAAAGGAAAGCGGCTCCTTTTTCATGAACAATTCCCGGGGAGAATCCTGTCTGGTGGCGCATACCCCTGTCCGCGCCTCTGAAGACTGGAGTCTGCTGAGCTATATTACCGTAAAGGACATTCAGCCTGCGAGCGTGGATTGGCGCCTGATCGGCGTGGTCTTTGCAGGCCTTCTGACGATCCTGCTGCTGGATGCCGCGTATATGCGTTCTTTCAATAAAAGGCTGCAGCAGGCGGCGGAAGAAGCCGATGCCGCAAACCGGGCGAAAACGGATTTCCTGTCTACGATGTCCCACGATATCCGCACGCCGATGAACGCTATCACCGGTCTTACCGTTATCGCGGAGAAGAATGCAGATGATCCGGAAGCGGTCCGGGAGAATCTTCGCAAGATCGGTCTTGCGGGAAACCATCTGCTCACGCTCATCAATGATATCCTGGACATCTCCAAAGTGGAGAGCGGAAAATTTACGCTCAGTCCCGTCACCTTTTCCATCGCAGAAACGGCGGAGAATCTGGTGAACCTTTCCCAACCGATGGTGAAGGAAAAGCAGATCGATTTCAACTTCCGCATCAACCGGATAAAGACGGAATATCTGTATGCAGATCAGCTGCGGCTCAACCAGATCTTCATCAACCTGCTTTCCAATGCAGTCAAGTATACGGGCCCCAAAGGACGTGTCTGCGTCGATCTGAAGGAAGAAGAAAGCAGCGTACCGGGCTGTATCCGTCTTGTATATCAGGTGTCGGATACCGGTATCGGCATGACGAAGGAATTCATGGAAACGATGTATCAGCCTTTCTCCCGCCAGACGGATAGCCGGGTCAATAAGGTGCAGGGCACCGGCCTGGGTCTCGCCATTACGAAACAGATGGTGGATCTGATGGGCGGGACCATCGATTGCGAGAGCGAAGAAGGAAAAGGTACTGCGTTTACCGTTACACTGGATATCCCTGCAGCGGAAAAACAGTTGGACGAGATGGACTTGAACGGCGCCAATATCCTGATCGCAGACGACGATGATGTGCTGCTCGAGACCGCGAAGGATGCGCTGCTTCAGCTCGGAGCAGCTGTAGAAACGGCGGAAAGCGGAGAGATCGCCTATGAAAAAACGATGCAAAGGCATCGGGAAGGCCGGCCGTTCGATGTGATCATTCTGGATTGGCGTATGCCCGGTTCGGATGGTGTGGATACCATTCGCCGTATCCGGAGCGAAGTCGAGGCAGATATTCCCATCCTGCTGATCTCGGCCTATGACTGGTCCGATATCGAAGAGACTGCAAAGGAAGCCGGCGCAAACGGGTTCATCAGCAAACCGCTATTCCGTTCCAAGCTGTACGAAGCGGTCCGCGGCGCTATGGGGACGCCCAGTGCTGCAGTGGAACCGGAAGAAGACAACAGCGATCTCGCCGGGATGCATGCGCTGATCGCAGAAGATAACGACATCAATTGGGAAATCATCCATGCACTGCTGGCCATGTATGGTATAGACAGCGTAAGGGCCGAAAATGGACAGGTCTGCGTCGATATGTTCCGGGAGGCCGGCGAAGGCGCTTACGATCTGATCTTTATGGATATCCAAATGCCTGTCATGAACGGCCTGGAGGCTGCCCGCACCATTCGCGGCCTGCAGGATGTTCCTCAGGCGGCGTCCATCCCCATCATCGCCATGACGGCAAATGCCTTTTCCGAGGATATCGCGGAATGTAAGAAGGCGGGCATGAACAGCCACATCGCAAAACCCATCGATATCAAATTTGTCATAAAAGAACTGAGAAAAGTTCGGGAAGGATCTTATCAATGAAACAGGCCAAACGATACCTATGTTTTGCATTATCCCTGTGTCTGCTGTTTTCTCTTGCCAGCTGCACGTCCGGCAGCCAGCCGGGGGAACCTGCCGGACCGGAAGAAAAACCGTACGAGCCAGCCTTGGATCCGCAGACGACAGGCTCTGTAAACGTCGTAGGGCACTACAGCAATTTCGAGGCGCTGGAGTCAGCCTTTAACCGTTTCACAGAATTCTACCCCAATGTAAAGATGTCCTATACGTATCTGGATGATTACAGCAATACGCTGGCGGCAGCGCTGACCAGCGAAGAAGCTCCGGATATCTTCTTTATGTATCCACGGATGATCACCGGCCAGGCGCGCAGCGATCTCCTGACGCTGGCGGAAGACCTTTCCGATGATTCTCTGAACATCGATCTGTCCTGTCTACGGGAGGACCTGCTGCAGCGGGATGCGGAGGGCCATTTGCCCATGGTCCCCGTCTACTGCGCGACCTACGGCATGATGGTAAACGAAGATCTCTTTGAGAAGGAAGAGATCTCCGTACCTAAGACCTACTCCGAGCTGATCGCTGCCTGCGATGCTTTCCGCAGCGCAGGTTACGAAAGCCCCATTCTGGGATATAACCAGGGTTCTTTCTTCACGTTCCCTCTCTATTATCCGTATTTTTGCGCGCAGATCCTGTCGGAGGGACCGGAAGCGCTCGAAGAAGTAAACGGAATGGGCGCTGCCGGCGGCGAACACCTTCGGAGCACACTGGAGCTTCTTTCGGATTTCATGGATCACGGATGCGCAGATCCGGAGCTCAGCAAAATGATGGAAAACGATTATCAGGACGTCATTATGCGCTTCTTTGAAGGCGACGTTCCCATGATGATGGCTTCCAGCAATACGGTCTCCGGCACGCAGAAACGGGAAAGTCAATCCGAATCGTTTACGGCATCGCCTTTCCGCTACAGTTTCTGTCCTGTCCCGTCTACGGAGGAGGGAGGCTATTTCCTGACATCTGTCTCCATGGGTTTTGCGGTCAACACGAAGAGCCGGAATCTGGAACTGACCAACGAATTCATGCGGTTCCTGGTCACGACGGAGCAGATGAATCAGGTAGCAGCGGACAAACGCATGGTGACGCCCTGCAAAGACATGTCCCTGGACAGCGTATATGCGGCATTCGGCGAACTTCCGGAAGATCATGTGATCTATCAATATGAGATCGGGATCTCGGGAGATGCCGATTCCCAGGTCCAAAAAGCCTGCTGGCAGCTGAGCAACGGTCTGATCTCCATCGAAGATGCCGTGAACGGCTTCGGGAATCTGCAGGACAAATAGAGCTTTTCAAGAAAGGCGGTTTCCGCCTTTCTTTTTTGTGCTATAATGAATCGTTATGGACGAA
>JAFPXN010000090.1 GCA_017412505.1 Bacillota bacterium
GTGCGGAAGACCAAGGACGAGGACTCCGTGTACGCCCAGTACTACGAGTTCGACGAGGCACTGAAAAAGATCCTGCCTCACCGCGTTCTCGCCATCAACCGCGGCGAGAAGGAGGAATACCTGAAAGTCAGCATCACCATCTCGGAGGATATCCCGCTGCAGTACCTGTTCCAGCAGGTCATCACCAACCCCAAAAGCCCCGCCCGGCCCTATCTGGAGGCCGCGATTACGGACGGATACGACAGGCTGATCGCGCCGTCCATCGAGCGCGAGATCCGGAACGATCTGTCGGACAACGCAGGCGAGGGAGCCATCAAACTGTTCGCGGACAATCTGTCGCATCTGCTGATGCAGTCTCCGCTCAAGGGGAAAGTCGTCCTGGGGTTCGACCCCGGGTACGGACACGGCTGCAAGCTGGCCGTCGTGGACCCGACGGGGAAGGTCCTGGACACGGGCGTGATCTACCCGCACAAGCCGCAGGAGCAGACGGAACGCTCCAAAGCGATCATGCGGTCGCTGATCCTGCGCCATCACGTGGACGTGATCTCCATCGGCAACGGAACGGCCTCCAAGGAGAGCGAGATATTCGTCGCGAACCTGCTCAAGGAAATGCAGACGGACTGCAAATACATCATGGTCAGCGAAGCCGGCGCGTCGGTCTACTCGGCGTCCAAACTGGCGGCTGACGAATTCCTGGAATACGACGTCATGCAGCGCAGCGCAGTCTCCATCGCGAGAAGGCTGCAGGATCCGCTGGCGGAACTCGTCAAGATCGATCCGAAATCCATCGGCGTCGGCCAGTATCAGCACGACATGAAGCCGGCCAGGCTCGACGCGGCGCTGACAGGCGTCGTGGAAGACTGCGTCAACGCCGTCGGCGTGGACCTCAACACGGCGTCGCACTCGCTGCTGTCGTACATTTCCGGCATCAACGCGACCACGGCGCGGAACATCGTGACGTACAGGGAGGAGAACGGCGCTTTCAAGAACCGTGCCCAGATCCTCAAAGTCCCCAAGATCGGCTCGAAGGCGTACGAGCAGTGCGCGGGCTTTCTGCGCGTGTCCGGCTCCAACGAGATCCTGGACAACACCGGCGTCCATCCGGAGTCCTACGCCGCCGCCCACGGCCTTCTGTCCATGTTCTCCTACAGCGAGGACGATGTGCGGAAGGGGAATATGGGCGAGCTGCGCGCCAAGGTCATCAGGACCGGCAAGGCGAAAGTGGCCAAGGATCTTGCCATCGGCGAGCCTACGCTGGAGGACATCGTGAAGGAACTGGAAAAGCCGGGAAGGGACGTGCGGGACACGCTGCCGCCGCCGATCCTTCGGGACGACATCCTGGAACTGTCCGATCTCAAGCCCGACATGGAACTGACGGGGACCGTCCGGAACGTGATAGACTTCGGGGCCTTCGTGGACATCGGCGTCCATCAGGACGGGCTCGTCCACATCTCGCAGCTGGCGGACAAATTCGTGAAGCATCCGTCCGAGGTCGTCTCCGTCGGGGACGTCGTCAAGGTCCGCGTGCTGTCCGTCGACGTCGCCAAGAAGCGCATCGCGCTGTCCATGAAGGGCCTGAAAAACGGCCAGTGAGCCTTCCTGGGGCCTGCCGGGAACGGAAATTGTTTATGTATAAACGATTTGTTACAAGATTCTTAAACTTTCCAGGGCATAGCCGGCAAGGTGCGTTGTGCATGTTGCACAAATACGTCTGCGAATTTTTGGAAATAAAATCTGTAAAATACCTTTTCAATCCTTTTGAAATTTGGTATAATACTATTTGCAGTATACTGTCCGGTAACTGTATGATAACGAAAAACTATTCTTAAATATCTAAGGAGATTGTTTATGGCAAGCTTATCCCTCAGACACATTTACAAAAAGTATCCCGGCGGCGTTACCGCCGTTTCGGATTTCAACCTGGAAGTCAAGGATAAGGAATTTCTGGTTCTTGTCGGTCCTTCCGGCTGTGGTAAGACCACTACGCTGCGTATGATCGCAGGTCTGGAAGAGATCACGGAAGGCGAACTTTTCATCGGCGACCGCATCGTCAACGACGTTGCACCGAAGGACAGAAAGATTGCCATGGTGTTCCAGAACTACGCTCTGTATCCGCATATGTCCGTGTTCGAGAACATGGCATTCGGTCTGAAACTGAGCAAGACCCCGAAGGAAGAGATCAAGCGCCGCGTGGAGGAAGCAGCCCGCACACTTGACATCTCCCACCTGCTCGACAGAAAGCCGAAGGCTTTGTCCGGCGGTCAGAAACAGCGTGTCGCGCTCGGCCGTGCGATCGTCCGTAACCCCGCAGTGTTCCTGCTCGACGAGCCGTTGTCCAACCTGGACGCGAAACTCCGTGCTGCCATGAGAACTGAGCTTACCAAGATCCACAACCGCGTCGGAACGACGTTCATCTACGTCACGCACGACCAGGTCGAGGCTATGACCATGGCGACCAGGATCGTCGTTATGAAAGACGGTCTGATCCAGCAGGTAGACACGCCGCAGAAGCTGTACGATCTGCCCTGCAA
>JAFPXN010000091.1 GCA_017412505.1 Bacillota bacterium
CAGGCGACGTTCAGCACCTGGCTGCCGCGGCAGATGCCCATCAGAGGCTTGTCTTCCTCGATGCAAAGGCGTGCCAGCTCCAGTTCGAACACGTCGCGCTCGTGGTTGACGTGACCGCAGTAATACTTGATCTGTTCGCCGTAAAGGTTCGGATGGATGTCCGGTCCGCCGCACAGCAGCACGCCGTCCACGGAATCGAACAGCTCGCGGATGCGCTCCGGTTCCATCGTGACCGGCAGCAGCACGGGGATGCCTCCGCCGTGCATCACGGCCTCGGTATAGGTCGTGCGGATGTTCATGGTGCTCGCTTTGCTGTCGAAGGATGTGGTGATCCCGATCAGGGGTTTTGTCTTCATAGTTGTCCTTTCTATCATCAGGGGCAGAGGTCGGTCATTTTGATCGGATGAGCACTGGGCTTGGGCGTTTCGTCTTCCGTCCCTTCCAGAATGCGCTTTGTCCGTTTCATCGTACGCGTCAGTTTGTTCAGGGTATAGATGCGGTTGACCACGTCCACCGTGTCGTTATTGCGGTACATCAGCACCTCGTTGATGGTGCGGTCCAGATCCTCGCGCAGCGCGTCCGTTTCCTCCAGGTATTCTTTCCCCAGCTCGGAGGCCAGGCGGTAGGCGCCGCTGTGTTCCTCGCCTTCCTTCAGCGTGGGCAGTTCGTAATGATAGTCCATACCGAAGATGCGGGTGACTTCGGAGGAGAGGCGCATCTTGAACTCGTTGAGCTTCACCTTCAGCGTCTCTTCCAGGCCGGGGATGATGATGTCCCGGTCGGCTTCCAGCTCGTGGACGCACTGTCTGTTCTCCTCGCCCACGTCCGCCAGCATCGTCTTCAGGTCGCTTAGACTGCCGCGCAGCTGGGCGGGCGGCATCAGCAGCACCTTCCAGTACAGTTCGATCTGCGACAGCGCGCTGGCGATGATGTCCTTCAGCTTCAGGCGGGCGCTCTCCTCCAGGATCTCGCGCACCTTGGCGCGCAGGTCCCGGTTCAGCGCGGTCTTCAGCTCTTCCAGCCCGATCTTTTCCTTCGCGCTGATGGGGAACAGCACCACGTCGTCCACGCCCATCAGGGTGCAGAGCAGGTTGCGGCAATAGTTGATATACGCCGCCCGGTCCGCCTCCCCTATCGTGTCGATCTTGTTGACCGCGAAGAAAAACTTCGCGGCGTATTCCTTCGTGTTGCGCAGGATGTCGATCTCGATCTCGTTGATCGGCGAGTCCACGGACAGCATGAAGATGACCGCGTCGCTCTCCTTGATGAACGCGTAGGCCGCGTCCGTATTGTTCTTGTGATAGGACCCGATGCCCGGCGTATCCACGAACGTCAGACCGTCTTTCAGGAAGTCCGAGCGCGTGGTCATGTCCACGCAGTCGACGCCCAGCAGATTGCCGGGATTCTCCTGCTCGTTGATGTACTGGGACAGTTCCGCTTCGTTCACCTGCTTGACGACGCCGTTGAAAAAGCGGACGCTGCAGGAAGGTTCGCCGTAGCGGATCTTCGTCGCCGCCGACGTGATGGGTACGATGCCGGTGGGCAGCAGTTCTTCGCCCAGCAGCGCGTTCACGAGGCAGCTCTTGCCCCGTTTGAACTGGCCGATGACCGAGACCGTGATGCTCTGATCCTCCAGTTTTTCCTGCAGCGCGGCCGCCCTTGCGGTCTGCGCGCCCAGGATCTCGGACGTAGCCAGCAGTTCCTTCGTTTCTTTTACGTATTCTAAGATATTCCGTTCCATGATTCTCTAATCCGTTCCAAACCCCGCTCTGTGCTTGCCGTTCTGCATATGCTGCACGGCGGCCCGGCTGGCAGCCTCCTTGTCCTTCGTCTGGAAAGCGAGGAAGATCTGCCGGTGCTCGGCGAGGACTTCGTCCATATACTCCTTGATGTACTCCGGGCTGACCTTCGTGTTCTTCGTGTAGACCTGGTACGACGTCAGCACGTGCTGCAGCATGCGGTTTTTCGTGCCGTTGTAGATGATCTGGTGGAAGCGGGTGTTCATGGCCAGCATCTTCGTCGGGTCCTGCTTCATGGTGTAGAACTCCATGAGTTCGAACGCCTCCTGCATGTCCTCGAATTCTTCCGGGGTCATGCGGTCGATCGCCCACTTGACCGCGATGGATTCGTAGGCGGAGCGCAGCTCGTACATATCCTCGATATCCTGCCGGGTGAGGCCGATCACAAAGGCACCCCGGTTGGGGATGATCTCGATCAGGCCGTCCAGCTCCAGCTTTTGAAACGCTTCGCGCACCGGCGTGCGGCTGACCTGATACTCCTGGCAGATGCGCTGTTCCGTCAGCTTTTCGCCCGGCTTGATCTTGTTCTGCAGGATGTCGTCCCTCAGTTTGTTGAACAGATCCTGCGGCAGGGAATTGTTTCTTTCCTTTTCCATTTCGATCTTCAAACTCATATACAGCCTCTCTAAATATGCAAGAAGTACTTTTGTAATCCAATATACAATTATACAGAGAAGCCGTCTTCCGCGCAAGAAAAAGGAGCGGCCAGGCTTGCGCTTGACATATATTGGAATTCGGCTATAATAATATAAAAGCACCGCGAAAGCGGTCGGCTTACTTAGGAAACATGGAATTCATTCCACGCAACCGTCGGTATTGGGCTACCGGCGGTTGCGCCTTTTTACGATGATCGTAACGGAATAACCGAATAGATACAGCGTAATACGCATAGAGCCACCTCCTTTCCAGGAGATTAGCCGACCGCCGAACGCCTTTCGCGTCATGCTTCGCAGTGCGATAATTAAAATACCATATATTTACATATATGTCAAATTATATTTTGCATTTCTTCTTTACCGCGGCTCTGCGTAGATATTCTCACCCTCCACGCGGAAGTCCACGAAATTGGAATTGATGTAATTGCCTGCCGCGTCGCGCATCTGGAATACCAGCGTGTACGTGTCGTCCGGCAGCCAGGTCTCTTCGAAGACCGTATCCTTGCCGTACGTAATGGTCGCGACTTTGTACTGCTCGAAATTCGTGGAGCCGACCGGGGACATGTACCAGACAATGTCGATCACGTCGCCGTCCTCCAGCATATACAGGTTCTTGTCGGCCATACCGTTGGCGTCGACAGGCTTGCGGGCGCCGAGCACGCTCCAGGCTTCCGCCGTGAAGTCATAGGCGACTTCCAGCTTGTATTCCTCGCCGTTGATCAGCACGGGCACCGCGTACAGATTGTAGTTCTCGCCTTCGTAGGACAGTTCCATGAACACGAGCTGTCCGCCGAACGCGCCCCAGCTGCCGCGGAAGTTGTCGGTGAAGACGCCCTTCTCCCAGTCGGCGAAGATGTCGTTGTCCGTACCCATCCACAGCACGACGCCGCTCTTCTCGTCGGTCAGGTACAGGGAGAAGCTGATGCCGGCCAGCATATCGTTGGCTTCCGGTCCCAGCGTCAGCACGGCGCTGCCCTCGTCGTTCACCACGAGGGACTTGCCTTCCCAGCCCATATCCGCCAGCGTCTTGGGCTTCTCAGGCTCTTCCACGGGCTCCTCGCTCAGGCCCTTGATATACGCGATGCCGTCCTCCTGCAGTTTGCCTGTCAGCGCGTACTCATAGAAGTACGGGAAGGACTGGCACGCGGAGATGCCGGTAAAGGCGCGGTAGGTCTTCATGTCGTTCGTGTACGGGAAGAAGAACGAAAGACCCGTCGCGTTGCTTCTGTATTTGCCGTTGATCTCGTAGAGCACGCACTCGTCCAGCGCCGCCGTGACCGACTTGGCGGAGTGCAGCAGGGTCTGCGTCTCTCTGGCTACGTGGCCCAGGTCCACCATGTTCGTAAAGCCCTGCTCCCTCGTGTTGCCGCCGTAGTTCTCGCAGCTCGTGGCCGTTCTCGCGAAACGGTTGATGAAGGACGGGTCGACGCAGGCAGCCATCAGCACCTCGTCGCCGAAGTCCTCGTAGGCTTTCAACAGGGTATCGATCTTCGTCAGGTCGATGACGGACAGCGTCGCCTTGTCGACGATGCCTTCCATCAGGCAACCGTTATAGTACGCGTCGCAGATGAATTCGCCCAGCTTGGCGCCGCTCATGGACGGGTCCGCGCAGAGCGCAGGCAGCCACTGGTCGTAATACCAGCCGCCGCCGGGTTCGACTTCTTCGGAAGCGACCAGGTATTTGGAGATATCCTTCAGCGTGTTCGCCAGATCGATCGTCGCCATCAGGCAGGTGTCGCAGCCCACCAGTTCGAACGGCGGGTTGGATTCGCTCAGGCTGTAGACGTTCGCGAATGCCTTATGGATCTCGTCGAGCGTAAGGGAGTCGTAGCCGTAATTCTCGTCGAACGCCACGCCGGTGACGGAACCGCCGCCGTGATCCCAGAACAGCATCATGGTGTGATCCGCCGGATAGTTCTCCTTGCAGAACTGCAGGAAGGAAGCCAGCGTCTCGGGCTTGCCCATGTTGGCCAGATCGAGATTTTCCACGAGTTCCAGGCCGGCGCTGCTGTAGACGTAGCGCTGCAGCACCCGGGTCTGCATGGTATCGTTCTGCCAGCGCTTCGTGCCGCCGGTCTCGATGACGATCTTGATATTGTCGGGCAGCTGGATCTTCGTGACCTCGATCAGGTCGTCCGTTCCGCAGCCGTACTTGCTTTCCAGGTCGCTGCCGCACAGGTACCAGTAGATGGCCCAGGTCTCGTCGCTCCCGGTGTAGACCGGCGTCTTGCCGCCGCTCGGGGAGGGCTGCGCCGGCTGCTGCGGCTGCTGTACGGAGATGGTACAGGCTGCCAGGCTGAAGACCAGCGAGAGCGCAAGCAATATTGTCAGTAAGCGTTTCATTCGTTGCTCCTTTACTGATGTGCGATAAAGAAGTAATAGAAGTGTAAAAAATTTTGCCGTTCCTATCCGGCACTTGCGCATTGTGTCGGATAGGTCGGGCGGTTATTCGGGCAAGTCCACCTTGCCAACAAAAGAA
>JAFPXN010000092.1 GCA_017412505.1 Bacillota bacterium
TCACTGCACATTTTTTGCGATCGAGGAAACTGCAATATGAAAAACCGGGACTATATCACCTGCATCCAGAGCGTGCTCCAGCTGATGGACGAAGGCGTCCACATCGTGGACACCGAGGGCCGCAGCATCGTGTACAACCGCGCCATGGCCCGCCTCGAGAAGATGGAGACCCGCGACGTGCTCCGCAAGCCCTTTTCCGAGGTGTTCAAGGACCTGACGCCCGAGAACTCCACGCTGCTGCAGGCGCTGGAAAACCACGCCAGCACCTGGCGCAAGGAGCAGACCTATCTGAACAAGGACGGCAAGCAGATCACGACAGTCAATACGACGGTGCCCGTCACTGCGGATGGCGAAGTGATCGCCGCCGTGGAGATCGCCAAGAACATCACCGACATCCAGCAGATGACCAGCACCATCATCGAGCTGCGCAAGGAGATCGACACGCCCAAAAAAGTGCGCGACAAGCAGATCCGCCACTACGCGTTCTCCGACCTGTACGGCCAGAACGCCGCGTTTCTGAAGACGGTCGAGCTGGCGAAAAAGGCTTCCCGGGCGCCGGCCAGCTGCATCATCTACGGCGAGACCGGTACCGGTAAGGAGCTGATCGCCTAGAGCATCCACTTCGGCTCGGACCGCGCCTCCGCGCCTTTCCTGGCCCAGAACTGCGCCGCCGTGCCCGAGAACCTGCTGGAAGGCCTGCTGTTCGGCACGAGCAAGGGCGGCTTTACCGGCGCCGTGGACCGGCCGGGCCTGTTCGAACAGGCGGACGGCGGCACGCTGCTGCTGGACGAGCTGAACACCAAGCCGCGGGACCTGCAGACGAAGCTGCTGCGCGTGCTGCAGGAAGGGTATATCCGCCGGGTGGGCGGCACTAAGGACATCCCCGTGGACGTGCGCATCATCGCCACGATCAACGAGGACCCGGAGGAGCTGCTGCATCAGGGCCTCATCCGCCGCGACCTGTTCTACCGCATCGCCGTCATCCGCATCGACATTCCGCCTCTTCGCGAGCGCAAGGACGACATCGTGCTTTTGGCGGAGAAATTCCTGGAGAAATACAACGAAAAGTACGGCCGGCAGGCCTGGCTGTTCTCGGAAAAAGCCAAGGAAAAGCTGCTGTCCTACGATTATCCGGGCAATGTGAGGGAGCTGGAGAACATCATCATGTCGGCTCTGTCCATGTTTGAACCCAACGAACACGTGGTGGGCGAGGACGATCTCGTCATCAACAGAAGAAAAAGTCTTCCAGCGCAAGACGTGTATAACCTGGGAGATGGCGGTCTGGACGAATATTTGGCAAAAATAGAACGGGAAATGATCGAAAACGCCTTAGTTTCTTCCGGCGGAAATATCACCAAAGCAGCGGAAAGTTTAAAAATTAAACGGCAGACACTGCAGCACAAGATCCGCAAATACAAGTAAAAAACCGAAAAAACACATAAATAGCGCAAAAAGATTTGCATTTAATGCAAATCTTTTTGCTTTAATTTCATCAAAATCCACCCTACTCCCGCATAGCCGCCCCATTTTTGTGTGCCTTCCCACAAAATGTTGGGAGGGTCACCGACAAAAACCACAAAAATAAAAGTTGGCACGCTTTTTGCATTAATTATTTGATGTCCAAATTCGTTAATGGTTGCGCCGGACGCAAAGGACCGGCGCGTTATGTACATCTAAGGAGGAATCAAGATGGAAAAAGTTAAAGTAATTATCTGGGGTCTGGGCGCTATGGGCGGCGGTATGGCCGACATGCTTCTGAGGAAGGAAGGCGTTGAGATCGTTGGCGCAGTAGGCAGAGGCGCTAAGATCGGCAAGTCCATGTTCGATTACATCAAGACCGAAAAGGGCGACCGCAAGGACGTTATCATCGGCTCTTACGAAGACGTGATCAAGCCCGGCGCTGCAGACATCGTACTTCTCTGCACCGACTCCTTCACCAAGAACGCTTACGACAAGCTCGTTTATATCATGGAACAGGGCATCAACGTCATCACTTCCGCTGAGGAAATGTCCTATCCGAAGGCTCAGAATCCCGAACTGGCTGCCAAGCTGGACGAATGCGCCAAGAAGAACGGCGTGACCGTACTGGGCACCGGCGTCAACCCCGGCCACATCATGGACCTGCTGGTCCTCGTTATGACCGGCGTTCTGACCGACGTAGAAGAGATCACCTCCAGAAGAGTTAACTCCCTGTCCCCGTTCGGCCCCGTCGTTATGGAAGAACAGGGCATCGGTATCTCCGTGGAAGAGTTCCAGAAGAGAAAGGCCAACCACACCATGTCCGGCCACGTCGGTTTTGCCGAATCCGTCGGTATGATGGCAGAAGGTATGGGTCTGGAAGTTGCTGAGTTCGCTCAGGACATGAACCCCATCACCACCGACGTCGACAGAAAGAGCCCCTATGGCTTCGCAGCTGCCGGTTCCTGCGCAGGCGTTGCCATGACCGCAGAAGCTAAGCTGTCCAACGGCATCCCCGTACACATGGATCACCCGCAGCAGATCGAACCCGAACAGGTCGGCGTTCAGACTGGCGACTACGTCATCATCAAGGGTACCCCGAACGTTAATCTCTGCAACAGCCCGGAGATCGAAGGCGGTCTCGGCACCATCGCTATGTGCGTCAACATGACCCCCATGGTCATCAACGCAGAAGCGGGTCTGAAGACCATGATCGACCTGCCCATTCCCAGAGCTATCATGGGCGACTTCCGCAACCTCATCAGAGAAGAGA
>JAFPXN010000093.1 GCA_017412505.1 Bacillota bacterium
ATCAGGTCGATGGACGACACGAAGGACACGCCAAGCGTGGCGCACAGCATGACGAGGGAACTGGTGATGATGGCCGGGTCAGACGCCTTTGCCGCGATGCGGATGGCCTCGAACCGGTCCTTGCCCGCCCGCAGCTCGTCCTGGAACCGGCTCGTCATCAGGATGGCGTAGTCCACCGTAGCGCCCAGCTGCACGCAGCTGATGACCGTCGGCGTAATAAACGCCACTTCGCTGCCCGTAAAGTACGGGATGCCCAGGTTGATGAAGATCGCCAGTTCGATGACCGCCACCAGCACCAGAGGCACCGTAACGGACTTAAAGACGATGGCGATGATCAGGAAGATGGCTGCCATGGAAATGTAATTCGTCGTCTTAAAGTCCACGGCCGTCGTTACGATCAGGTCGTCCGTCAGCACGGCTTCGCCCGTCAGCATGGCATCGGGGTCGTACTCCTTCAGGATGGTCCGCAGCTGTGCGACCTGCTGCGAAACCTCGTCGGATGCGGTGTCGTATTCCGAGTTGATCATCATCAGCTGATGGCCGCCGGCTTTCACCATGCTGCGGAGCTCTTCGGGAACGAAGAATTCCGGAATGCCGCTGCCCAGCAGCTTGTGGTAGGAGATGAGGTCCGTGACCCCGTCCACCGCCTCGATCCGGCCTTCCATCTCGGACAGTTGTGCCGCCGTCAGGTCGTCGGAAACGATGGCGAAATGGCTCACGGACATGCCGAATTCGTCCTTCAGACGGTGGTTGGCAACGATGGAGGGCAGGTCCTGGGGCAGAGATTCATCCAGCTTGTAATAGACCGCCGCGTTGTTCTTCGCATAGACCGCAGGAACGAACAGGATGGCCGCGATGAGCACGAAGACCCATCTGCGGCGTATCGTGCGCTCGTTCAGGCCTTCCAGGTCCGGAATGAGGGGCTTGTGATGCCACTTCGCCACCCATTTGTCCGCCAGCAGAAGCAGCGAAGGCAGCACCAGGATGACGGTGGCGACGCCCAGCACGACGCCCTTGGCCATGACAAGGCCGATGTCCTTGCCCAGCGTAAAGCGCATGAAGCACAGGGCCAGGAAGCCGGCGATGGTCGTCAGAGAGCTGCCCGTGAGGGAACGGAACGCGGTCTCCACGGCTGCCGCCATGGCATCCTTGTGGTCCTCGAACCGGGGCTTTTCCTGCTCGTAGGCGTGGTACAGGAACACGGAATAGTCCATGGTGACGCCCAGCTGCAGCACCGCCGCGATGGCCTTCGTAATGTAGGAGATCTGTCCCATCAGGAAGTTCGTACCGAAGTTGTAGATGACGGCAAAGCCGATGTTGATGAGCAGCACGAAGGGCAGGATCCAGGATTCCATGGTGAGAGACATGGCGATGAGCGCCAGCAGCACCGCAAGACCCACAAACAGGGGCATCTCCTTGTCCACCAACTCCCGGGTATCCTCCACCACGACAGAGAAGCCGGCCAGGAAGCACTTTTCATTGCAGAGCCTGCGGATCTGCTGAATGGCGTTCATGGTCTCATCCGATGCGCCGGGATGCTCGTACTGGATGATCATCATGGTGCCGTCCCCGGAGTAGAACATGTCGCGGTACTGCTGGGGAATGAATTCCGTGGGGATCTGCACGCCCACCACGTTGGAGAGCCACACGGCGTTGGAGACGCCCGGGACCTTCTGGATCTCCTCCGTCAGTTCGTTGGTATAGCCCGACGGCATGTTCTCCACGATCAGCATGGAAGTCGCCGCCATATGGAACGGCTCTTCCAGCAGATCCATGCCGTGGGTGGAATCCAGATCTGCAGGCAGATAGGTCAGAATATCGTAGTTGACCGGCGTCGCGATATAGGCGATCACCGAGGGCACCAGCAGTGCCAGGGCGATGAGGACGACGAGCGCCGGCTTTCTCGTTAAGATATGCGCGAAGCGTTCGATCATAATTCAGCCGCCTCCTCCGCATCTCTGTGGAACAGACCGGCAACATCGTCCTTAATGCCGGAGAACAGCTCCAGAATGCGATCCCAGACGGAATCGCTGCCGTTACCGGGATCCTGGGGAGCTGCCTCGGGGCTGTCCGTTTCCGCTTCCGGCGCTTCTACTTTGATCTCCTGGGTGCGCAGCATCACCTGGATGGTCTGGGGCGCATCGTTGCGGCTGTCCGTCAGGGACTGGGCCGGCGCGGAAGGATCCATCAGCAGCAGGTTGTTGAGTTTTCCGGTGTAATCGTTCCAGACGTCCTCCACGATATCCGATACGCCGTTCTTGGCAGCCCGTACGCCACCCGTCGTATCCGTGGAATCCGCCAGTTTTCTCAGGGTCACGGAGAGGCCTTCCAGGGTCTTCTTCGTGCCTTCATCCAGCTTGACCCCGGCATTCTTCATGGTGCCTTCGAAGCTGCGCAGCAGGCCCGTCGTATCCGCTGCCGTCTTGTTCAGGTCCGTCAGCAGGGTCTGGGCATCCGTCAGATCCGCCTTCAGATCCGGCACCGCATCCTCCGCGGTCTTGCCGGCCGCCTCCAGATTCTTCAGCAGTTCGCCCGTCTTGGTCAGCAGATTCTCCGTGCGGGTCATGACGCTGTCGAAATCGTCCAGGGCATCCTTCGTCCGCTTGGAGAGATTGCCGTTAGTATTGCCGATCAGATCCGCAGCAGATCTCGTGCCCTTGCTGAGGGAATCGCAGAGCGATGCCAGGTTGGCCATCAGACCGTTCTGCATCGCATCCATCAGGGCGAAGCTCTTCTGTACGGAGGCGCGGTACGCAGACTGGCCCGACAGCGTCTGGTCCTGGGCCATCAGCAGCGCCGTCATGAAGTCTTCTTCCGTCATTAAACCATCCTTTCCGGTCGCCGTCTGCGCATACAGCGTCTGCAGGAAGGTCTGCTTCTGCAGGGCTGCTGCGATGGCGGCAAAGGCAGGATCGCTTGCGGCGTTGGCCTGGATATAGGCGAGGGCGGACGCTTCGTCGGGAATGGCCCCCTGTGACCCCATAATGACCGCGGTCACCGCCTGGGTGAGCTGTTCCTTTTGCTGCTGCAGCGCAGCTGCGCTTTCCGCAGGGGTGATGCCGGAAGCCATGGCGTTGGCTGCGACCATAAACATGTCCGCATTGTTGATAGGTGCGATGGCCGAAGCGGCATCGTACAGATCCAGGACCGCCTTGGCCTTCTTGCTCTGGGCGTCCAGTTCCTGGGACGGTATGCCCTGGACCGTAATGTCCTTGCCGCCGATCTGCAGATCCAGCAGCGCCAGGGTCTCGGTAAAATCGCCGAGGGAATCTCTCAGTGCAGCCGCATCGGTGCTGAGCGCGCGCAGTGCGGACTTCAGGTCCGAACCCGAACCTCTGGAATAGCTCTGCAGCAGGCTGAGATCCTTATCCAGATCCGTAAGAGCCTTGGACAGGCTGGTGAGGTTCCCGGAGACGGTACCCAGAGAACCGTCGAGCGCTGCCAGATCCTCCGCAGCCGCATCCACGGTCTTCTGCAGGTCCGCTGCATTTTCCGATGCCGCCGTCAGGTCTTTCTGCAGCGTGTCGACGTCGCTCAGCGCCGTATCCGCCTGTTCGTACAGGCCCTCTTTATCGCCGGACAGAACAGCCCGTCCTTCGTTGAGCTCGTCCAGGCCGTCTGCGGTCTCCCGCAGGCTGGCGGACATGCCGGAGAAGGAGTTCAGCAGCGTGTCGATGCTGCTGTCCAGCTTATGATAGTTGTCCTCCAGCTGATCCTTCTTATCGGACAGCTCCGCAATCTGGTCCAGGGCACCGAGATTGGCCGGCACCATCAGCATCGTAAGACCGTCGAACGCAAAATCCTCCGCGCCGACCTCGATCACGAAATGTTCTTCCTCACCGGGAAGTCCGAGGAACAGGACCGCCCGCAGGTTGCCAATCAGCTGTACCTGGGCGCCGGGCGCCTTCAGGGACAGGATGTCGTCCTGGTTGAACAGGCCCATCACCTCCAGGGTGTAGTTGTTTCTCGCGTATTCGGATGCCGTCTCCCGGGGAATGGCGTCCACGTCGATCTCGATCATGCCGGTCTTGCCTGCCAGATCTTCCGCCTTCGTGGGCACGCCGTTCAGTTTATAACTGACGGTGATGGTCCAGGGCAGTTCCTCGAAAGGCTTGTCCGTCTTCCCTTCAAAATAGAAGTGGCTGGGCGCATCTTCTCCGAAACGGAACACGTGGGCTCCGCCTTCTTCGGTAGGCGCCGTTCCGTCCGTCAGATTGTTGATGGCGTCGTATTCGCCGTAATCCGTAACGGTATCGACACCGTTTAAGATGTAGCTCTTGACCATGCTGGCATCCTTCAGATTGCCGTAATAGTCCAGATTTGCGTAGTACGCTTCATCATAGGTGGCGTACACACCGTTTCCGATCTCTCCTTCTGCGAAGACCGGGACGACGCTCGTCAGGGTCAGCGCAGCGGAAAGACACACTGCCAAAACTTTTCTCATATTCCCTCCATCTGTGAATTTAATTCACACTTGTTATTTTATGCACATTTGTTGCTTTTTCAAACGATGTTAATTATAATCAACATCTGTTGATTAGTCAATATCGCTTGAATATAATAAAGATGGATGTATGAGATCTTCTACAGAAGCGCAGAAGATCGTGGAAAAAGTTGAAGGAAAGTGATTACCATGCACAAAAACACCGATGACAGAAGAGCAAAACGATCGAGAAGACTGCTGAAAGAAGGGCTTCTGTCTCTGATGCAAGAAAAGAAATTCAAGGATATCTCAGCCAGAGACATCACGGAGAGCGCGGATCTCAACCGCGGCACCTTCTACCTGCACTACCCGGACACTCAGGCCCTGCTGGAAAGCATCGAAGACGACCTCCTGGGCGAAGCACAGCAGATCGTGGATCAACATCTGGAGGAATTCCACGCCGGCGTATCTCTGGAGCCCCTGCTGCTTCCTATCCTGGACTTCATCCAGGAGAAGTACAAGACGATCACCCTGCTCCTTCGCAATAGCAACGCCAGCAGTTTCCTGGATAAACTGCACATTCGGATCTACAAGTATTGTCTGGACTACGCCAGAGAACGTTTTCAGATCCGGGACGAGATCCAGCTGAACTACTTCCTCAGCTACGTCAGTTTCGGCATCATGGGGATGGTCAAGGAATGGACCGACGTCGAGATGACCCTCCCCAAGGAAAAGATCATCTCTTATGCGGACGACCTGCTGAACCGCTCCGCACAGGCCATTTTCTGAGGTGACGGCTTTGGAAAAACATAAGATCATCGAACTGAAGGGCATCTGTAAATCCTACGGAGGCGAGAAAGTCCTAAGCGACATCTCGCTGGACATCTACGACAACGAATTCGTAACGATGCTGGGCCCTTCCGGCTGTGGCAAGACCACGACGCTGCGCATCATCGCGGGGTTCGAACACCCCGACAAAGGCAGCGTGTATTTCGACGGAAAAGATATAACGGCGCTTCCGCCCTACCAGCGGCACGTCAACACGGTCTTCCAGAAGTACGCGCTGTTTCCGCATTTAAATGTCTACGAGAACATTGCCTTCGGCCTGCGGGTGGCAAAACGCCCGGAGGAGGAGATCCAGGCGCAGGTAAAGGAGATGCTGCGGCTCGTCAACCTGAGCGGCTTCGAAAAGCGCCACGTTACGACGCTGTCCGGCGGTCAGCAGCAGCGGGTCGCCATCGCCCGGGCTCTCATCAACAAGCCCCGGGTGCTTCTGCTGGACGAACCGCTGGCGCCCTCGATCTCAAGCTGCGCAAGGACATGCAGCAGGAGCTCAAGAACATCCGCAAGCAGACGGGCATCACCTTCATCTATGTGACCCACGACCAGGAGGAAGTGCTGTCGCTGTCCGACCGGGTCATCGTCATGAACGCCGGCGAGATCCAGCAGGTGGGCGCTCCCATCGACATCTACAATGAGCTCGTCAACGCCTACGTGGCGGACTTCATCGGCGAATCCAACATCCTGGACGGTGTGATGCTCGAAGATTATAAAGTCCGGCTGGCGGGCCACACTTTCGACTGCGTGGACAAGGGGTTCGACGCGAACGAACCCGTGGACGTGGTCATCCGGCCCGAGGACGTGGACGTGGTGGCCCCGGAGAAGGGCATGCTCACCGGCCTGGTGACCCAAGTAACGTTTATGGGCGTGCACTACGAGATCATCGTGGAGATCGACCACTTCAAGTGGATGATCCAGACCACCGACTACGTGGCGCCGGATTCGCGCATCGACATCTACATCGAGCCTGATGCCTTTCACGTGATGAAGAAGTCCGAATACTCCGACCTGTTCGGCGACTATTCGTCCTACAGCTTCGAGCACGAGCTCCTTTCCGAGAACGTCGACGAGGAGGCGCTGGAAGAATGAAGAGAAAACGCATCGGTAATCTGGCAGCGGCGCCCCACGTGGTGTGGAGCATCCTGTTCATCATCGCACCGCTGCTGTTCGTTCTCTACTACACCCTCACGGATCCCGAGGGCGGCTTTACGCTGGAAAACATCTCCCGCCTCTTTACCGGCAACTACGTCCTCATCTTCCTCAACTCCCTGTGCCTGGCCCTCATCGCGACCGTCATCTGTCTGGCCCTGGCCTACCCCCTCGCCTACCTCATCGCTTCCATGAAGCAAAAGCGGCAGAAGATCATCATCCTGCTCATCATGCTGCCCCTTTGGATGAATTTCCTCATCACGACCTATTCCTGGATGACGCTTTTGGAGGATACAGGGGTCATCAACACGCTGCTCTCGAAGATCGGACTTGACCCGGTGCACATGATCAACACCCCCGGCGCCGTCATCTGCGGCATGGTGTTCTGCTTCTTCCCCTACATGGTGCTGCCCATCTATTCCGTGATGGCCGGCATCGACCCTAAGCTGGTGGAGGCGGCGAAGGACCTGGGCTGCAGCGACGCCCAGGTGATGACCCGGGTCATCATGCCGCTGTCGCTCTCCGGCGTCATCTCCGGCATTACGATGGTGTTCGTGCCCTCGGTGAGCACCTTCTACATCTCCCAGAAGCTGGGCGGCGGGAGCTTTCAGCTCATCGGCGACACCATCGAGAGCTACTTTACCGGTACCGCCATCAACTTCCACTTCGGCGCAGCGCTGTCGCTGGTGCTGATGGTGCTCATCCTGCTGTCCATGGCCGTGATGAACCGCTTTACCGATGAAGAGACCGCGATGGAAAGGAGGCCGATGCTGTGAAGAAAGTATTCTCCAAAGTCTATCTGGGCCTCATCTTCCTGTTCCTGTACGCGCCCCTCATCGTGATGGTGCTCATCTCCTTCAACAGCGGCGATTCCACGACGCAGATGGAGGGTTTCTCGCTCAAATGGTACCGGGAGATCTTCCGCGATCACGGCACGCTGCAAGCCTTCCGCAACACCCTGGTGCTCTCCGTGCTGGCCGCGGTGCTGGCCACGGTCATCGGCACCCTGGCGGCGGTGGGCATCCACAAAATGCGTTCCAAGCGGCTGCGCAGCGCGGTGATGACCGTCACCAACATCCCCATGATGAACCCGGACATCGTCACCGGTATCTCCCTCATGCTGCTGTTCGTGTTCGCGGCGCGCATGCTCAACCTGGAGACCACGCTGTCGTTCTACACGCTGCTGATCGCCCACATCACGTTCTGCCTGCCCTACGTCATCCTGAACGTCCTGCCCAAACTGCGGCAGATGGATAAAAACCTGCCCGAAGCCGCCCAGGATCTGGGCTGCACGCCGCTGCAGTCCTTCTTCAAGGTGGAACTGCCCTTCATCATGCCCTCCGTCTGGACGGCCATGATCATGGCGTTTACGCTGTCCTTCGACGACTTCGTCATCAGCAACTTCACCAGCGGTTCCAGCTACGAGACCCTCACGATCCACATCTACTCGATGATCAAGAAGAGTGTAAAGCCCAACATCTACTCGCTCTCCACCATCATCTTCTTCGCGGTGCTGGTGCTGCTCATCGTCTACAACTTTACCGACAGTGCAGATGACCGCAGGGAGCGGGCCATCGAGAAGGCGAATCTGCGCAGAGAACGCAGGCTGCGCAAGGAAAGGGGTGAGCTGGTTGAAGAGTAAAAAGCTTCTGGCGTTTCTCGGGGTCACTCTGTTGTGCCTGCTGCTGGCCGCCTGCGCCGCCGGTGACCGCGACGAACTGTATATCTACAACTGGGGCGAATATCTGGCGGACGGCACCCGGGGCACCTTCGACTCCCTGGAAGGGTTTCAGGAGTACTACAGGGACCTGACGGGCCGGGACGTGAAGATCTACTACACCACCTATCCATCCAACGAGGACATGTACGCCAAGATCTCCAGCGGCACGTCGGCCTACGACGTGATCTTCCCCTCGGACTACATGGTGGAGCGCATGATCCGCGAAGGGCTGCTGGGCAAGATCCGCCTGGAAGAGGTGTGCGAAGAGTACGGCACGGAATGTTACTACGACTATATCAAAGACGAGTTCCGGGGGCTGTACTATGACCCCACGGACGAATACAGCGTGCCCTACACCTACGGCCGCGTGGGCATCATCACGAATGCCAACAAGGTGGACGAGGAGGATAAGACCGGCTGGGACATGCTCTGGAACGAGAAGTATGCCGGGCAGATCCTGCAGTTCAACAACTCCCGGGACGGCTTCGCCACGGCCCAGTATCTGATGGGCTACAACGTGAATTCCACGGACCCGGTCCAGATGGACTATTTCATCAATTTTGCCGTTTTGGGATTTTTGAGCACGATCAAGGTCTGGCTCCGCAGAGGCGCAGACCTGCCGAAGCAGAAACTGGTCGCCTACGTGGACGCCATGCTTCAAAAGGCCGCAGAAGCAGCATTCTAAAATCAACGGTAAACAAAAAGACTGCCGGACGGTTCCGGCAGTCTTTTCGTTTTTAATCGATGTGAATGATCTTTTCGAGCAATTCAGAGGCGTTCACGTTGCGGTCGGGGAAGCGTTCGCGCTTTTTCGTGATGTTGCCGATGTTCAGCGCGGCTTCGGGGCAGAGCTGCACACAGCTCAGGCAGCCCATGCAATTAGCGCTAAACGACGG
Source organism: Bacillota bacterium (assembly GCA_017412505.1). Taxonomy (GTDB): domain Bacteria; phylum Bacillota; class Clostridia; order Peptostreptococcales; family Anaerovoracaceae; genus RUG11894. The sequence continues at coordinate 9,029 of JAFPXN010000093.1, forward strand.
CTTTCCGTTTTCGATGCGGATGTTGCCTCTCGGGCACAGCGACGCGCACAGACCGCAGCCCGTGCAGTTTTCGTCCGCCTCAAATTTCCTGATCCGCGCGGCGTGGGTTTTGCCCAGCCCCTTGCTCATCAGTTCGAACGGTTTTGCCTTCGACGGTCTTCTCTCGCTTCTTTTCCCCGCCAGGACGTCAGCGACGACCTTGGCGGCTTTTTTATCCACGCGCTTCTGCGCGTTCTCCGGGGACGTAGGCGGGAACGTGAGCGTATGCGGCATCAGCCAGATCGCGGTGGAGTGGTTCGACACGCCGGTCCAGTAGTTCAGCGGTACGATCTCGTCGATCTTGCGCAGTCCGCAGCCGAGATAGCCCGCGTATTGCTCTACGGCGAACGTATAGGTGCCCGGAGCGATTCTGATCGCCTTGATATAACTTTCCACGTCTCCGGGAAGACCGCCCGCCATGCAGGAAAAGATGAAGCCGACCCGTTTCGCTTCCGTCGCGTCCGTCTTCGCAGGGAAACTGCGCATCATGACGATGTCTGTGTCACCCAGCCCCTTCGCGATGGTCTTGGCCATGTCCAGGCAGTGACCCGAACCGGAATAACAATAGATGATATTTTCGCTCATTCGTCGTTCCTCCTTACAGATTCCAAGTGCTTCTGCCGCTGCGGGTGAAAAACAGATAATCGAGCAGGCCTTTCTGATACGGGATAAAGCTGCCGTCTGCGATCATAGCCTCGATCTCCGCCTGCGTCGCCCAGCGGACCGTCTCGACTTCGTCCTCCTGCAGCTGCAGCGCTGCGGGGTCCACGTCCATCACGAGCACGTAGAAATCGTCGAATCCGTCGTGAAAATTGATCGTCAGTACCGGACGGATGTCCGTAAAATCGACGGAAAGCCCCAATTCCTCGCACAGTTCCCTTTGCGCAGCGCCGCGGCTCGTGTCGCCTGCGGACGCGCCGCCTCCCATGCTCACGTCCCAGTATCCGGGCCAGCGGACGATGTCGTCCTTTCTCTTCTGGATCAGCATGTCGCCTTTCGTATTGAACACGCACACGTGCACGACCATGCGGTACCGCCCTTCCGGCAGCGCTTCGCCGCGGAACGCGGTCTCGCCTGTGGGGATGCGGTCTATCGTATAGAGATCGATCCGTTCTTTTTTCTGCTGCGTCATAGGTCTTCCGTCTCCTTACAGACTATTTTACCATAGCAGCGGCGCACCTGTGCTATAATAAAAACAATAACGAATCCACATATCTTTTGAACATAAAAGGAGCAAACGCATGATCGAATTCACACACGAAATCCCCACCAGAATCATTTTCGGACCGGACAAGCTGGGACAGCTGGGCCAGGAACTCGCGGCTTTCGGCGATAAGGTCCTGATCGTCTACGGCGGCGGATCCATCAAAAAGAACGGCATCTTCGACAAAGCGGTCGCGTCCATGAAGGAAGCGGGCCTGTCCTGGTTCGAGCTGGGCGGCGTCGAGCCGAATCCGAAAGTGACCAGCGTCAGCGCAGGCGCGCAGATCTGCAAGAAGGAAGGCGTCGACGTCATCCTCGCCATCGGCGGCGGGTCCGTCATCGATTGCGCCAAGGGCATCGCAGCGGCCGCGTTCTACGACGGCGACGCGTGGGATCTCCCCTCTCACAAAGCGCCCATCGGCAAGTGCCTGCCCATCGTCACGATCCTTACGCTGGCGGCGACCGGCTCCGAGATGGACCCTGTAGGGGTCATCTCCAACAAGGACACCGAACAGAAACTCGTCATCAGCAACGCGAACCTGCGTCCTGCAGTTTCGTTCCTCGACCCCACGCTCACGTATTCCGTCAGCGCGTTCCAGACCGCTTCCGGCTCCGCGGACATCCTGTCCCACATCATGGAAGATTACTTCGTGGACGACGACGGCAGCATGTACATGCTCGACCGCATCAAGGAAGGCATGATGAAGACCGTCATCCACTTCGCCCCGATCGCCATCGCGGACCCGACGAACTACGAAGCCCGCGCGAACCTGATGTGGACCAGTTCCTGGGCCATCAACGGCTTTACCGGCGCACTGTGCAACTGCGAATGGACGAACCACATGATCGAGCACGAGCTGTCCGCGATCTACGACATCACCCACGGTCTGGGCCTGGCGATCGTCACGCCGCGCTGGATGCGCTACGTGCTGGACGACACGACGGCGCCGAAGATGAAGGAATTCGCCGTGAACGTGTTCGGCGTCGACCCGGCGCTGCCCGAAAAAGAAGCCGCGCTCAAGGGCATCGAATGCCTGGAGGATTTCTTCTTCCACAAACTTGGCCTCAAGTCCACGCTGACCGAGATCGGCATCGGCGAAGAAAACCTGGAAGTGATGGCGAAGAAAGCCTGCAACGGCAAGGAGACGCTCAACGGCTGGAAGGTGCTCACCCCGACGCAGATCACCGAGATCCTGCGGGCCTGCCTGTAGCCTATCCGCAAAACAAAAGGAGTTTCCCATCCGGGAAGCTCCTTTTTTCATCCGTCCGTTGTTTTACGCTTCCGACGGCGCGTTGTCCAGCGAGGCTTCGATCGCGTCTTCGGTCTCCTCGATCTGCGCGGCGGCCGTCCGCACGATGCTCTCCGCCGGTTCCGCCGCCGCGGCAGCCTTTCCCGCTCTCCACTGTTCGTAGGCGGCCAGTTCGTTCTCGGACAGTTTGAACGCGGCGGCGGTGACCGCGATATCGTCCAGATAGCCCACCACGGGGATACTGTCCTTGATCAGGTCCTTGCCCTTCAGCAGGTACAGGACCGCGCACAGCAGGGACGCGACCACCTTCGGGGATACTTCCGTGTATTCCTTCGTGATATAGCCGCGGATCATGGAGATCATCAGGGGCAGCTTCGACAGCCCTTCGCCCACCGTCGGGATCTCCTTCATCTTCGCTTCCAGCGACTGCAGGGCGGCTTCCACCTTCGAACCGTCCTTCAGCATCTCCTGGGCCTGCGCGGTAAAACCGCCCAGCGCTTCCTTTGCCTTTTCCAAATCGATCGGATTATTCATGCTGCAACCTCCTTACAATGTTTCTATGACCCGTGCCAGAGCCTCCGCTAGGCTTTTATGCGAATCGGGCATCAAATGCAGACTGTCCAATTTGCTGGGCGGGGCGACCGGCGCCGCGTCGAAAAACACGCAGCCGCAGGCATCCGCCACTCTTTTATATTCCTCCGAAAAGCGGTGTGACCGCTCGATCGCCGTATCGTCGAACGCATAGGAAAACGGAGAATCCTCTATGCCCGGACCGATGTGCGGCGGGGAGACCAGAACGATTTTGGGCACGCAGCCCTGCTTCAGCTGCGTGAACTCCTGTATGGTCTTCACGAGCACGCCTGCTCCGTCCGCGATGTCCGCCGCCGAGGCGTGGAAACAATCCTTCAGGTCGTTGCTGCCCAGCATCATCACGACGATATCGATGGGCTTGTGGGAATTCAGGCAGGGCTTCAGGTAGTCCAGGCCGTTCTTCCAGCCTTCCAGCGGGTCGTCGAAGACCGTGGTGCGGCCGTTGCAGCCCTCCTCCACCAGCGTATAGTCCGGGCCCAGCAGTTTCCGCAGCACGCCGGTCCAGCGCACGTCCGCGGGATAACGGAATCCGTTCGACGGGTCGTAGCCGTAGGTATTCGAATCTCCGTAGCAGAGCATGGTCTTCATAGCGTTCCTCTGTCGTCTATTGTATCACAGTCCGGCGGACTGCTTTTCCCTTTCCCGCGCGCAGGCCAGCGTCTGCTTCAGCGCGGATTCTTTTTCGATGCCCGCCAGCCGGAGTTTATGCGCGTACGCCAGCAGTTCCGAGAACGATTCGTCCGGGGTCAGCCCCGCGGCGATCAGGTCCCGGCCCATGACGTAAGGCTTCGCCATCGTCTCCCGATAGGCCTGCAGACGCTCCATCAGGAAGGCCGTATCGCCGTGGAATTCGTCTTTGCCTGCAAACTCGGGCCGGTCCGCTTCGCCGAACCAGATCAGGTCCAGTGGACTTGCCGCCTCGTCGAACAGGTGGTTCGTGGATTTGACCGAAGGCCGGGCGTAGGCCGTCACGTTGGGGCGCA
>JAFPXN010000094.1 GCA_017412505.1 Bacillota bacterium
GCTCTTTTCCAAGATCGTCCTGGCCTGCATGGACGTCTTCAACCTGATGGCGCTCCGGTCGCTGATCGCCTTCGCCCTGCTGATCCCATTGTTCCATAAACAGATCTTTTCCGCCACGCGGAAGGAGATCCGCGCCGGCTGTATCATGGGCAGTCTGTTCTTTCTGACCATGGCCACGGAGCTGGCTTCGCTGCGTTACGCGCCTACCAGCACGGTCGCGTTCCTGCAGAACACGGCCATCGTGATCGTTCCGTTCCTGCAGGCTGTCCTGCTGCGGCGCATGCCGGAGAAAAGAGCAATTGCGGCCTCCTTGATCTGCCTCGCCGGCGTCGCTTTGCTGACCCTCGCAGGCAGTTCCGGCCCCGCCATCGGTATTATATTGGCGATGGCATCCGCGTTTGCCTACGCGTTCACCATTATCGCGACGGACCGGCTGTCCCACAGCGGCATCGATTCCCTGACGGCCGGCATCCTGCAGGTCGCCGCAGTCGGCATACTGAGCCTGGATCTTTCCTGTTCGAATCGCCCCACCTGCCGCAGAACGCGGCGTCCTGGGCCTCGATCCTGACCCTCGCCATCGTGTGCAGCGGCTTCGGTTTCACCCTGCAGCCTGTAGCGCAGAGCGGCACGTCGGCGGAAACGGCCGGACTGCTGTGTGCTCTCAATCCTTTAGTGGCAAGCGTTCTCGGCGTCGTTTTCCTGCACGAGGTGTTGTCCGCAAAGGCCATTCTGGGCGGACTGCTCGTCCTGGCAGGCATCATCCTCTATTCCGTCAAAACAAAACCGGCAGAATGATCTGCCGGCAGCATACGTGGGGACGGTTCCGCCGTCCTCATTCTTTTTCTTTTTTCAGCAGCATTTTCAGCCCGAAGAACACGATCAGCGCGCCGACGCATACGTTCAGGACGTTGGCGACGGCCGGCGAAATGAAATTCGACAGGATCGTGCCGAGGATCGCTACGAACGTCATGAACAGCAGGGTCGCGGAGACCAGGCCGCAGGAGAACACCAGCAGTTCTTTCTTGTCGAACTGCTCCTCGATGATCTTCGTGGTCAGCACGCTGCCCCAGAACGCGATGGTCAGCGGGTTGGACAGGGTCAGCACGAGGCCCTGGAGAAAGACGCTGGACGACGTGGGCTTGAGATTCAGCCCCGGGATCAGGTTGACGCCGAACACGCCCAGGATGATGTTCAGCCCGAAGAGGATCAGAACGAGCGCGCCGACGACCTTGAAGACCTTCTTAACGCTCTCCTTCTCCATGATCCTGCTGACGCCGACGCTCGCCAGCGCGATGTAGAACGCGTCGACGAGGGCGACCGCCAGCACGAGCGACATCGCCACCCAGAACCCCGCGTTTTTCGCCGTATTGAACACCATCAGGCACATCGGGCCGATGGCGATCTGCAGCAGCATGCCGAACCGCAGGCCGCTGAAATACCGTTGGATCATTTTTCCACCTTAAACGTTGATTTCTTCCTTCAGGGTCGTCAGGTTGATGATCGTCGTTGTCGTGACCACGCCCGGGATCCCCTTCAGGAAATCGGAAATGAACGATTCCAGTTCGTCCGTATCGGCGACGAGCACCTTCAGCAGGTAGTCGCTCTGCCCCGCCACATGATGGCATTCCAGAACGTGCCTGCTGCGCACGACCTCCGCCCGGAAGCGGTTGATGTTCTCCGTCGTGTCCAGCGTGACCAGGATAAACACGAGCAGTTTATAGCCCAGCGCCTTCCGGTTCACCTTCACCAGGTATCCCTCGATGATGCCGCTGCGCTCCATCTTGCGGATACGCTCCGCCGTCGCGGGAACCGACAGCGAGACCGCCTTGCTGACGTCGGATGCGGTCGCCCGCCCGTTTTTCTTCAGTTCTTCCAGGATCTTGACATCGATATCGTCCATTTTGCCCTCTTATCTTTTTAAGAAATCATATACAGAAGAAGCAAACTATTCAATATTATCATTGCAAATCAAAAACTCTTTAAGTCGATTTGCTTGATTCTTAAATAACTGTTGTATCGCACGGCAAAAGGCCTTTGCTTTCGAATCGGGAAAGACTATTGGATCATTGTTAAGCGATGGTCACAAAATTCCGAAAACGCTTAACCATTTTTCTTCGTATCCAGTATTTGTTTGAAAGGTCACAGAAAGTAAGCCGGACGATCGTTAAGCGCATCGATTTTTATTCTTGTAATGCTTAACATCTTTGTGCCCTTTCAGTCGATCAATACCGCAATTGCTTGTAAATGATGTTAAGCGTCCCCGGTGACGGAGCAGAAACGCTTAACAATGAAACTTATACAGATCCAACGCACAACAAAACCGGCAGGCCCTGAGCCATGCCGGCCACAGAAAAAGCGGGCCGCTCGCGCGGTCCGCTTTTCGATTGCAAATGTCCCATGGGGACTGTCCCCATGTGTACTTTTTACATCTCCACGATCATGGCAGTGCCCATGCCGCCGCCGATGCACAGCGTAGCCAGGCCCTTGTGGCAGCCTCTCTTCTTCATCTCATAGATGAGGGTGATGAGGATACGCGCGCCGGATGCGCCGATGGGGTGACCCAGAGCGATCGCGCCGCCGTTGACGTTCAGTTTCTCTTCGGGGATCTGCAGCTCTCTGCCGACTGCGACAGACTGCGCGGCGAACGCTTCGTTCGCTTCGAACAGATCGATGTCATCCACGGTCAGGCCGGCCTTGTCCAGCGCCTTCTTGGAAGCGGGGATGGGACCGACGCCCATGATGGAGGGATCGACACCTGCGGAAGCGTAGGAAACGATCTTGCACAGCGGGGTGATGCCCAGCTCTGCAGCCTTTTCCGCGCTCATGACGACCAGAGCCGCCGCGGAGTCGTTGATGCCGGAAGCGTTGGCTGCGGTCACCTTGCCGTCCTTCTTGAAGGCGGGCTTCAGCTTGGCCATCTTCTCGAGGGAAGCGCCGAACTTGGGATATTCGTCGGTATCGAAGACGATGGGGTCGCCCTTCTTCTGGGGGATGACCACGGGAACGATCTCGTCCTTGAACTTGCCGGCCTTGATGGCAGCTTCTGCCTTCTGCTGGGACTTCAGGGAGAACTCGTCGAGTTCTTCTCTGGTGATGCCCCACTGATCGGCAACGTTCTCAGCGGTCATGCCCATGTGGTACTGGTTGAATGCGTCCCACAGACCGTCGTTGACCATGACGTCGACCATCTTCGTGTCGAACATTCTCGCGCCCCAGCGGGCAGCGGGCATGGCGTAGGGAGCCAGAGACATGGATTCGGTACCGCCTGCGATGACGATGTCAGCGTCGCCGGCCTTGATGATCTGGGCGGCGAGACCTACGCTGCGAAGACCGGAGCCGCAGACCTTATTGATGGTCATTGCGGGAGTCTCCTTCGGGAGACCTGCTGCCAGGGAGACCTGGCGTGCGACGTTCTGACCCAGGCCGGCCTGCAGTACGCAGCCGAATACGAGCTCGTCGACCTGTTCGGGCTTGATGCCAGCTCTCTTAACAGCCTCTTCGACAACCGTCTTACCGAGGGTAACAGCGGTGGTGTTCTTCAGGGTTCCGCCGAAGCTGCCGATGGGTGTTCTGGCTGCGCTGGCAATGACTACTTCTCTCATGTGATTTGTCCTCCTAAAAATATTAGAAATCTTTGAATTATGTGCCTTAATTAATTTATTTTATTACATCTAAACCTACTTTTCAAGGCTTATGCCCCAGCTCCGCACGAGATCCATCATCTTCGCGTTTTCGTGCATCATCTGCACCGGCGTGACCGTGACCCAGCCGTCCTGCCAGGCGCTGACGTCCCAGGCGGGGTCGGGGTCGTCGCGGTACTTCGCTATGGATTCGTACTCCCAGATCTCGCTGTCCCCTTCTTTGCGAAGGAACCGGATGCCGTCGGTGTAATCGCGGGGGCCGATGGGGCAGACTTTGACGCCCTTCAGTTGATCCGCCGGGATATCCGGCACGTTGACGGAAATGATCGTATCCCTGGGCACGTTGCCCTTCGCGGCTTTCACGACCCGGGGGATGAGGGACGGAAACGCCTCGAAATACAGGGCTTCGTGGCTGCACAGGGAGAAGGCGATAGACGGAATGCCCAGGAACAGGCCTTCCATGGCCGCCGAGATCGTGCCCGAATAGTGGATGTCGCGTCCCAGGTTCGAACCGTGGTTGACCCCGGTGCACACCATGTCGATGGGGATGCCTTTCGCGCGCAGGATCGAAACGCCGGTCTTGACGCAGTCCGCGGGCGTGCCGCTGCAGGCCCAGACGCCTTCGACGCGGGCGAAGCCTTCGGCGCTGTAAGGGGTCACGGTCTGCTCTTCGTGCAGGAATAGCCCGTGACCCGCGCAGGAACGCTCCCGCGACGGGCCGAACACGTACACGTTCACGTCTTCCATGGACGCGAGCGCGTTGGCCAGGACCTTCAGTCCGTATTTGAAAACGCCGTCGTCGTTGCTGATGAGTATGTTCATAGAGTACCTCCGCAGAGTATTGTACCATACTTCGGGATTGAACATATGTTCTTTTTCCTGTATAATAGGCCCATGCAGAACTTCGACGCCGTCATGGAAAAACTGAAGATCTTAACGGACGCCGCCAAGTACGACGTATCCTGCAGCAGCTCGGGCAGCGAACGCCGCGGGCAGGACAGGCATCTGGGCAGCGCGGCCGCCATGGGCATCTGCCACTCCTGGACGGCGGACGGACGCTGCATCTCGCTGCTCAAGGTGCTGTACACCAACAAGTGCGTATACGACTGCGCCTACTGCGTCAATCGCCGCAGCAACGAGACGCCCCGTGCCGCCTTTACGCCGCGGGAACTGGCAGAGCTCACCATGGAGTTCTACCGCAGGAACTATATCGAAGGCCTGTTTCTGAGTTCCGCCGTGGACGGCAGCCCGGACAGGACGCTGGAGGAGATCTGCGAGTCCCTGCGCATGCTGCGGGAGGACTTCGGCTTCCTCGGCTACATCCACGCGAAGATCATCCCGGGAGGAAGCCCCGAGATCGTGCACCGCATCGGCATGCTGGCGGACCGCCTGAGCGTCAATATCGAGCTGCCCAGTCGCGAAAGCCTGGCCGCCCTGGCGCCCCAGAAGAATGCCGACGGCATCCTGAAGCCCATGCGGCAGATCACGGACACCATGGAGGAACAGCGGTCCCTGACCGGCGCCGGCAACAAGTATTCGAAGTACCGCTACCGCCCGAAACAGCTGCCGGAGAGCGGGATGCAATTGATTGGCGAAAACGCGCCGCGGCCCGAAAGCCGTTCCTATGCGACGGCGGGGCTCGTGTTCCGCGGGGTGGGCAAGAACCTGACCCTGCGGCAGATCGACGCGAAGATGGCGGTCAAGGAGGAACGCTTCGCGCCTGCCGGCCAGACGACGCAGCTGATGGTGGGAGCCTCCGGCGAATCCGACCGGCAGATCCTGGCCCTGTCCCACGCGCTGTACAAACAGTTTTTCATGAAAAGGGTCTATTTCTCGGCCTATATCCCGCTCATGGCCTCTCCCCTGCTGCCCGCTGTGGGCTCGGCCGTTCCGCTCACCCGGGAGCACCGGCTGTACCAGGCGGACTGGCTGATGCGCTTCTACGGCTTCGACGCGGGCGAGATCCTGGACGAAGCGCATCCGAACCTGGATCTGCAGCTGGACCCGAAGATCGCCTGGGCGTTGCGCCATCCCGAGTTCTTCCCCATGGAGATCAACCGGGCGAGCCCCGAGGAGATCCTGCGCATCCCCGGCGTCGGCACCCTCTCCGCCGCCCGCATCGTGAGGCAGAGGCGGGTCGCAGCGCTTAACTACGACGACCTGAAGCGCATGGGGGTCGTGCTGAAGCGGGCGAAATATTTCATCACCGTCGGCGGCCGGTATTACGGCGGAAGGATACAGCAGGAAGACCTGCGCGAGCACATGCTCCTGCAGTCCGGCGGCGAGCAGCTCGACCTGTTCGCGCAGACCGACGGGCGTCTGCTGGGCCAGCCGCAGCTGAAGATCGAATAACCATGGAATACCTCTACGACAACACGTTCGACGGGCTGCTCACCTGCTTCTACGAGCACGTCTACACGGAAAAGGCGGACAGCATCCTGCCGCTCCAAAAAGACGTGCAGCTCAGCCTGGGCAGGCAGACGCAGGTGCAGACAGACCTGGCGAAATCGGAAAAAGTGGCGAAGGCTATCGAAAAGAAGATCAGCCCCGCGGCGCTCCGCAGGGCTTACAACGCATGGCTGACGGCCGAAGACGGCAAGGAGATGGACGTGCTCCGGTACGTGTTTTTAGGCTTCAAACTGGGCCGCGAAGTGGACCGTCTCCACGGCAGCGAGACCGTGCGCCGCATCGACGTGCTGAACCATAAAGTGTCCTGGGAAGCCGACCGCATCCTGGGCATCCTGCGCTTTTCGGTCATCCAAAGCCCGCAGGGCGA
>JAFPXN010000095.1 GCA_017412505.1 Bacillota bacterium
ACGGAATCCGTTCGACGGGTCGTAGCCGTAGGTATTCGAATCTCCGTAGCAGAGCATGGTCTTCATAGCGTTCCTCTGTCGTCTATTGTATCACAGTCCGGCGGACTGCTTTTCCCTTTTCCGCGCGTAGGCCAGCGTCTGCTTCAGCGCGGATTCTTTTTCGATGCCCGCCAGCCGGAGTTTATGCGCGTACGCCAGCAGCTCCGAGAACGATTCGTCCGGGGTCAGCCCCGCGGTGACCAGGTCCCGGCCCATCACGTACGGCTTCGCCATCGTCTCTCGATAGGCCTGCAAACGCTCCATCAGGAAGGCCGTATCGCCGTGAAATTCGTCTTTGCCCGCAAACTCGGGCCGGTCCGCCTCGCCGAACCAGATCAGGTCCAGGGGGCTTGCCGCCTCGTCGAACAGGTGGTTCGTGGATTTGACCGAAGGCCTGGCGTACGCCGTCACGTTGGGGCGCATGTGCAGAGGGATCATGTTGTACACGTAGGCGCGCACAGACTTTTCACCGCAGACACGCTCCAGCAGCTGCGCCGCGATGGCGACGCCTTCCGTCTCGTGCCCGTAGGAATGGATGCGGCCGTCCTTCTCCAGCACCTCCGTCGTCGTGATCTTGCCCAGGTCATGGCACAGCGCCAGCAGCATCAGTCCGTAGGGGTTCTCCGCCTTCGCACGCCTGGCGGCCGCCCGGTCCAGCACCTCCATGGTATGCACCCACACGTCCCCCTCCGGATGGAACACAGGGTCCTGCGCGAGGCCGATCAAAGGCTGCAGCTCTGCGAACCAGGGGCCAAGCTGAACCATGTCCCGCAGCGTTTCGAAGAAGACCGAGGGTTTTTCGCTCTGCAGCAGCGCCTTTTTCAGTTCGCCTTCCACCCGTTCCGAAGACAATGCGGTAAGATCGATGCCGCGGCAAAGGACGGTCGTTTCCGGCGCCACCGCAAAGCCCAGGCGCGCCGCGAACTGGGCCGCCCGCAGTACCCGAAGCGGATCCTCGGGAAAGCTAACATCGTCGACGTGCCGCAGCACTTTCGCCTGCAGGTCTGCTCTGCCGTTCCACGGGTCCAGCAGTTCGCCGGTCAGCACGTCTTCCATCATCGCGTTCACGGTGAAATCGCGCCGGCGGGACGCCTCCTTAGGGCCGATGAACGGATCCACGCTCACGGCGAAGTCCCTATGACCCCGCCCAACCGCATGCTCCTTGCGGGGCATGGCGATGTCGAGCCCCAGATGGCGCAGGGAAAACACCCCGAAAGATTCGCCGAACGCTTCGGGTTCGCCCACCTGTTGCAGCAGATCCCACAGCGCCTGCGGCTCCAGACCGTGGACTTCGACGTCCAGATCTTTCGCCTCCGCAAACGACGCTTGCGCATCTCCCTGCAGCTTTTTTATGTACTTGTCCCGCACGCAGCCGCCCACGAAATAGGCGCGGCCGCCGCTTTCCGCCGCCAGCTGCGCGATGCGCAGGGCGGCCTGCAGACTGTCGTTCACATTCATAGATTCATTGTATCAAAAAGAGCACATGGGGACAGTCCCCATGTGCTCTTTTTTTCTGAAAATCAGATCAGCGTCGCAGCGCCGCGGTCGAAAAGGTTGTCGTTCAGCTCCTGCAGCGTCTGCCCGTGCGCGATTCCGTAGATGATGATCGCATCCCGTTTCTCCTTCGCATACAGCTCCGCATGGCCCAGACGGCGCAGCAGTTCCTGCATCTCCTCCAGCGTGACGGACATGCCCAGCGCCAGGCAAATCAGGCGGTCGCGGGACGGATGACGGATCCCGGAAAACAGCTGGTGGACGTAGACTTCGCTTACGCCGGACCGTCGAGCCAGTTCGGCTTTCGAGAGACCGGAGCGTTCCAGCAGCGAGCGCAGCAGTTCCTGCGCGTCCGTTTCATCGAACGAATCGCTGTTCTGGCTCAGAAAGGCGTCCAGATCGTCCGTTTTGATCAATCCTTCCTTCAGATCTTCCGTTTTCACGTTCTTCAGTTGAGGGTCCATACTGTCGCTCTTTTCGTTTCTTTGATATAATAAATCATCAATATTTTACCGATTTTTTGACCCGCAAACAATATGCGACCTGCATAGGGTCTTTCGTCCCATGACTTCCGTATACGATTTCCTGACCGCGCAGATCGAAACAGAATTTTTAACGGAAAAGCAGCTCCGCCATACGCAGCGGAGCAGCGTTTTGCTGCTGCGGCACAAAACGTCCGGAAAGCCTTACGTCTTCCGCACGTTCGAAGGCAGCGCCGAAGTCTACCGTAAGCTGCTGCAGGTCCGCTGCCCCTACCTGCCCTGGGTCTACGAAGCCGCGCAGCAGGACGGCCGGGCCGCAGTGCTGGAAGAATTTATTCAAGGCGATACCCTGCAGGATCTGCTGACCGCCGCGAACTTTTCCCAGGAGCAGGCAAAGGCCGTCATCGAAGATCTGTGCCGGGCGCTTTGGGTGCTGCACGGCCTGGGAGCTGTTCACAGGGATATCAAGCCCCAGAATATCATCCTGCGTGGAAAGGATGCCGTATTGATCGATTTCGACGCCTCCAGAGTGACGAAAAAAGGGAGCGAGACCGACACCCGCGTGCTGGGCACCGCCGGATTCGCAGCCCCGGAGCAGTTCGGCATGAGCCAGACGGACGGCCGCGCCGATATCTATTCGCTGGGCGTGCTGCTGAACGTCATGCTGACGGGCAGCCATCCCTCGAAGAAGCTGGCAGCGGGAAGGCTTGGGCGGATCATACAGAAGTGCACCATGATCGATCCCAAGAGCCGTTACCGTTCCGTTCTCCACCTGCTGGAAGACCTTTAAGCAAGGAGTATCTATGAAAACATGTATCCGCTGCGGCAAACCGCTGCCCGACGACGCCTCGTTCTGCCCTTACTGCGAGACGGTACAGACCGAACCGAAGGACGCGGAGCTGCCGAAAAAATGGAGAAAGAAGACCGTCACCATCCTGGGGATCGTCCTGCTTATCGCGCTGACCGCTGCCATCGGTTACGGACTGCGGCAGCCGAAGACGATCGAAGCAGACGGTCCGGAACTGGATTACAAAGGTTACCATGTGATGATCCGCCTCAATGGTCTCAAGGACCTGGAACCGCCATACGAAGGAGAAGCGTCTGCGGAAAAAACGAACAACGCAAACGCGGGCTATGCGGTTCCGAGCAGACTGTTCGTTTTTAAGGACAACGACATGGTGAACGCCGGGGAAGAATTCGCGGCGCTGATCGATCACGCGTCCGTGACCGCAGCCCCCAGGGACGGCGCGAACGCCATGGAGACCCACGATCCGGTCTATGACGAAGTGTTTCCCGACGCGGCATTGGCGTCCAACGTGTTTTATGATACCACCTGCGGCACGAACGATCTCACCTGGACCATCGCGATGAAAAACGGAGATACGCTTGTTCTGAATCAGGCGTTTACCGTGCACGAGCTGGTCGTCGTCAGCTATTATCCGGAAGACGTACCCATGCAGACCATCGAGGAACTGCAGGCGCTGCTGGGCCGGATCGACGCGGAGATCGACCCCGCCGCTGTCGTCAACCTATACCTGCCGCCCGTCGTCTACGAAGGCGGCATCCACATCGCGGACAGAACGTACACGTTCTACGGTTCCTCCGACGGAACGGTGAACACGACGTTTACGCAGCCGGTGACGGTGAACGCCGAGCAGCCGACGTACACCGATTTCTTCGGGGTCAACTTCGACGGAAACGGCGGCACAGGGATCCACGCAGGCCGCAGCGTTAACTGCTACGACTGCGAGTTCTCAGGCTGGGACACCGCCTTGCTCGCGGGAGACGGCTCCTGGGCAGCGGTCCACAACTGCGTTTTCCAGGACAACGGGATCGGTTACCAGTTCAACAGCGGATCGTCCAAACTGGTGTCTACGAACTTCGACGGAACGCAGTTCCTCCGGAACGGCATCGGACTGCATCTGCTGCGCGTACCCGGTGACAAGCCGCTGCAGATGAACGGGTGCGTCTTCGAAGGAAACGGGACTGACATCCAAAACGACTGCGGCATCTCTGTCGATCTGTCCGAAGCGGAAATGCGTTAAATAATGCAAAAAAGATCCCCGGCTGAAGCAGCCGGGGATCTTTATATCTTTCTTTATACCGTTTACTCCGCAAACGTCTGATGCAGGAACACGGCGATCTGCCCTCTCGTGCAGGGATCGTCCGAACCGAACTCTGTCGCGGACTTGCCCGCCGTAATGCCGTTCGCGTACGCCCAGGCAACTGCTTTCGCATAGTAGGAATCCGCCGGAACGTCGAGGAACGGAATGCTGTCCTCTGCCTCGGGCTTGCCCTGGGAGACCCACAGCATCGTGATGAACTGCGCTCTGGTCACGGTCAGCTCCGGGCTGAACGCGTCTTCTCCGGTGCCTGCCGTAATGCCTTGTTCGACGGCCCATGCGACCGCCTTATCATAGTAAGCGTCCGGATCCACGTCGTCGAAACCGGTCTCGCTGCCGGCATCCGGGCTGCCGCTCGCGATCCACAGGAACGTTACGACCTGCGCCCTCGTGCAGCCAAGCGACGGACCGAACTCATCCTTGCTGACGCCGCTGGTGATCCCCTGCTCCGCAGCCCATTCCACCGCTTCGTAGAAGTAGTCGTCCGGATCCACGTCCTTAAAGTGCCCCTCATCAGAAGGCTCCGGTTCCGCGGGAGATTCGGCCGCGGGTTCCTCTTCCTTCGGCGTGCTGCCGCCACCGCCTCCGCCGCTGGGAGGTGTAACAGGTTCGTCCGGCGTCGTGTCTTCCGTCTTTTCCGCGATGATATATTCGCCGCCTTCGGTGACGCTGAAGGTCGCTAATCCGTTCTCCAGCGTGACGTCCTCCAACTCTTCACCGCCGTGTTTGACTGTGATGTTTTCCCATGCGATATCCGGGATGGACACCGCCAGTTTCAGCCCGGACGGAACATCCTGCAGCGTGACGGAGATCTCCGTGTCGCTGCGGGTCACATCCAGGGAGGGCGTAAACAATTCTTCGCTGTCGCTGGAGGTCGCGGCCATACGCAGGCCGCCGCGGCTCGATGAACCGCCGGAACTCTGCGAAGCCGTAATATCTTCGATATAACCGATGATGGACGCGCCGCTACCTTCGTCGGAGACGATCGTCATCTTCTGGCCTGCCAGCTGGCTGACCAGGATCTGCAGTTGGCCGGCGATATCATTCAGAATGGTATTGCTGTCTTTTTTGCTCAGGATCAGATTGCCATCGAAATCTTTCGCGGGATAGCAATGAATGATCACGCCATCATGCGCTTCGATTACGGGTTCGCGCAGCGTTTCGCCATCCGTCGCAAACAGGTTGCGGTAGAAGTAATACTCGCCCTCCTGGGAGATATCGAAGTCTACGCCGTTGTTGATGAACTCGCCATCGCGCAGACGGAAATAGTAAGGCGTGACGAAATTGTTCAGCTTCGTGACCTGCACAGCTGTACCGTTACCCTCGAAACGATTCCGCTCGAGCTGATCCTGATTGGAATCCTCGCGCTGC
>JAFPXN010000096.1 GCA_017412505.1 Bacillota bacterium
CCGGCAACGATCTCCGGGTGTAGCGCAGATGGTAGCGTGCTTGGTTCGGGACCAAGAGGCCGTGGGTTCAAATCCCGCCACTCGGACCAAAACAAAAACCTCGCAATCTCAACGATTGCGGGGTTTTTGCTTGAAATTTCAACGGTTTTCAGGATTTTAAAGCCCTCTGGAGAATGCCATAACATACCAGAAAATGTTATAGTTTTTCAAGGATTTTAGTGGAAATATGACTCAAAATATGACTCTTTTTGAGAACCTGAAAATGCCGGTTTTTCAAGGTTTCCCGAAATGCCCCAAGGTATAACATGACAGTTTAAAGTATCCATTATCCTCACTTCCATTACCGGTATTAGTGCAACTTCTCGCCGAAACAGCAGGTCAAAGAGAAATAGTAATCCATATTCTGCAGCTTCTCTTCCTCTGTTGCCGGATCATGCATACTGTCGGCTGGCACGATACTCTGTCCGGAGCCATCCTCGCTATAAGCATATCCTACGAGCTGTATCTCCCGGTCTGCCTCGAGGACTTGACCACCCAGTTGAGGATATACATCCAGGCTTTGCCCCTCTGGCAAAGTTTCAAAAATGCCGTTAAAGGAATACACCCCGCCTTTTGCGTCACTCACGCTAAGAGTCAACTCACCGGCATTCTTGTCGAGTAGCAGGGCGATGCTTCCTGTCACTCTGTTTTTCTTTGGATCCCGTACTTCGCCAACGTGCACCGCACCAACCATTGTTTCGTTGATCAACTCGCCCTGTCTATATTCCCGGATGATGAATGACAGCCACGGCAGATCTTGTTTGTAGGAGAAGTCATATAGAAAGGCGGAATTCCTGCCGCTCAGCATATGGACCATCTGCCATTGCGAGGGTTCCAGCTGGCTTTGCCGGATATGGTCTTTAAACGAAAGCGGGTCACGAACGGTCTGCCTCATTGCGTAAAACAGGCTGGCCGATAACAGTAAACCGATGACCACCAATATCATAATGATGCGGTTATACTTTTTTCTTCGCGCTTCCCCGTCCTCAGCCACAGCGAGAATGGTCTTCTCCGCAATCGATGCATCGATCGGGTGTTCGGCAGGTTCACCGGAGAAAAACTCGCTGAGCGTGATCCCCAGGATCTTGCATAGCGGCTGGTAGAGCGAAACGTCCGGCAAGCAGACACCCCGTTCCCATTTGGAAACAGACTTGTCTGTCACACCAAGCTGCTGCGCCAACTGAGCCTGCGTCAATCCTAACGCTTTTCTGCGTTCTGCGATATATCTTCCAATCTTCTGCTGGTCCATGCGGTGCTCCCCCTACGCTTTTTATTGTAGCCCATGTAAATACCAGGGACACCTCCTGCAGGTAGAATCCTATATTTTTCTGTTTTTACAATAGCTTTTGCCGCAGAGCATTCCGGATCGCGGTCACCTGATCAATCGTGTTATCCACATTCCCGATTGCATCATTTATCCTTCCCTGCATCAGGAAGTCTGCGAAGAGTCCATCCATAAAATAGTCCGCAAACATCAGCAGGTCAGCATTGTTGAAGCTCAAATCGATCATCTCGTCGACATCGTCAAGTTCTTTGCTAAGTTCCCGGAGCGCTGCCTGTACATCGGCAAGGGCCGCTTCCGCTTCATTCATGTTGCTATGCTTGACCCAAGTTGAGATGAAGCCACCGCCAAACATATCAAGTATGCCCCAACCTTTCGCAGAATGCAGCGAATCTCTCGCCCGCTCCAAAGAGCGAAGCGCACGATCAGCAGCATCGATCGCTTCCTGTATTTCGATCCTGTTTTGTTCCTGTTCCATTTACCTCAATCCCATAATAAACAGTATCGCTGCAAGTATTGGAAACAACGTCCAGCTTATATATCTTCTTGCGATCTCCCAATCAGAAGGTTCGGCACTTTCCGCGTCGGTGACCCGCCAATGCAGCTGCCAGCGGAATAATTCGTCTGCAAACAAGATACTGACTGCTGTGAGAATGCAGAAAAGCATACCGCAGATCCACCCCATCACATCGCCTTTATGTGCCAATTCCGGTCCACGCATCAAGTCGATCAGGTCGTAAGCAGTAGGACTGACTCCACTGCCCGGCATCGTATCGATTCTATTTACATATTGACCATTCATACCATACAGCAGACATTTCTGACCAATACTGACTTCACAGCCACGGAAGATCACTTTATCGCCGCGTAGGATCTCCAGACCGGTCATTGTCCTTCCGGCAAGTTCTGCTGGCGTCTTTTTGGGGATAGCAGTGGGATCTTCTCTCATGATATACGGCCCAGATAATTCTTCACCATATTGAAATACCACAGCTTTGTCAGGAGAGACCGTAAAAGATGCCGGAGTGCCATCGACTTTGCCGGAATAAACGATATTTCCATTCTCTTCAGAAGGCACAAGGACCGTATTGTAAAAACGAAACCCCATGCGATTCAGCGTGACCGCATAGATTGCAGAAAAAGCCAAAACCATTGACATCAGAAGGAACAAGATGACTTTTGAATATGTATTTATCCTTTTTATTCTATCTATCATACTTCCCGTATTCGTCTGCCTATTTGAGATCCTGAGAAGGATCTGGTGGAAAAGGATAACTACCTATACCTCCAGTCCCAAAAGACTAGCCTGCACCATTCCATTCCGCAATATAAAAAATCCCTGCTTTTCTTACATCCCAATACAGCATGGGGGTTTTCGTATCCATAGTCCGCGGCAGGTAATGCCCTGCGTCCACTTGATACATTTTCATATCCTTTTCTTTGTAGTATGACTGATCACTCAACGGGATCTCGACCGAAGAAGGCAATAGTCTAACCTGAAAAGCCGCTGCCGGTTGGAGATCTTTGACCAGCGCCCAACGAACAGCGCGCTCCGGTGTTGTCGGAAGCAGCAGAAGCATTGAGGCTATGATCAGCAGCGCGATCAAAAATGTCAGGATATCTTTGATGCTAAAGTCATTTCGATTCGTATTCCATCTGCTATGTTTCGCATCATATTGGGGGGCTGAATGAGGTTGCCGCAGCAGATTCATTGCCTATTCCTCCTTTATCTTCAGTCTATCATAGTACGGATGGAAATCAATTACAGGACAGTTACAGTTTTCAGCCATAATCGGAGTGGGCATCTCGTTACGTGACCCCGCCATGTACGGGTCACGGTAAAAGCGTGACCCACCCAGCCATTTTGCACCATGGGTCACGAAGAATTCCCGCTTTCCGTGACCCAAGCACGGAAAACCTCTTTGGGGACACGGTAAATACGTGACCCATCGCTTTCGGGGTCACCGTCCCACGTATTCCCCGCATCCTCCATACCCTGCGGAACACGAAAAAGACGGCACCCATCGAATGCCGTCTGCTTTGCTTCTGTGTTGTGTGTACGGATTAACGCCCGCAAATTACCATCTCGATCGCTGCATTCCTGACATTCACCCTTTATTCCTCCGGAGGAAGTTCATGATCCCAGAAGCCCAATTCCTTCAGGCGCTTCTGTTCCGCGTACCACATCTTATGCGTGTACTTATCGTACGCGTCCGTTCCCGGTTCGAGGCCTGCTTCTTCCGGTCCCGGCGTGTAGCTCGAAACCAGAATCTCCGGCTTGTATTCCCCGGTAGCGGCGTCTGTCTTCCGCCCAAGGAAATAATCGTACCCCCTGTAATCTTCCATCCCGACTCTGTCGACGGCGCTGAACGTCACGACAGAATCCATACCGTGGATCTCGTCGATCTCAATGCCGTGACCCATATCACCGTGGAGGAACACGTCTTCCGAACCGTCCTCCTTGATCTCGATGATCGTATCGCCGCCGAAAAGCCGGTACTCGGAATAGACCGGTGCCTTGGGGGAGAACGTCAGGATGACGGGGCCCGAAGGAACCGGGCCATAACGCAGGAAGATCATCTGGGCGACCGGACGGGCGCTCAGCTGCTGCAGCGTGCCGGCCGGGATGCGATACATGCCCGGCGAAGCATCAGGCTGCTCCAAGGTTTCTCCCTGCATGCGATAGACCCCTGCCGTGCCGTAATAGTAGCCGAAGCTGCGGCCGTCACCGCAGTCGTATCGCTGCAGGAGCGCCTGGATCTGTGTGCGGTCGTCATACCGCGACTCGACCCTTTCCGCCTCATAGCGAACGATCAGGTTCAGATCCGTTCCGTATTGTGCAACGATCGATTTCTCTCCTTCGTTCCAAGCAAACAGGAAACCGCTGTGAGCCGCGATGAACGCCGCATCAGCAGGCTTTCCCTCGAACTTGCCGATCAGGCATTCCTCGCTGCCCTTCTTCGGCAGAGCCAGCGCATTGCAGTTGCAGAGCACCGCAGAAGAGCGGTAGAACGGTCCGCCTACGAACAACCTGTCGTTGAAACCGATCTCACTTGCGAACAGATAGGATTCGTTCCAGTTGAAATCAGTTCCCTGTTCATAGCCGAGGGCGAGCAGCAGATAAGTCAAATATTGACTTTCTGTGACCAGCTCGTGCGCACCGAAGCGGTCGGCCGCAACGCCAGCCGTGAAATCGTTCTCATAAGCGTAGCCAACGAAAGGTTTCGCCCATTCGTCCACGTCGGTGAACGGAGTAGTCCACGTACCGGCCATGGCTTCATCCGCCTTGCCGAGAAGGTTGACGAAGAGAGTCATAGCTTCCTGACGGTTCAGCTGCCGGTCCAGACTGTAGATCGGGATGCCGTCCGCATTTGTCCCCGTTCCGGCGAATAGTCCGAGTTTATAAAGGACGTCCGCGGCGGCAGTTGCTTGCTCGTCCGCAGCATAAACGCAGGCTGCGGAGAAAACAATCAGCAGAAGAGTGATGACCACTGTTAATATTCTGCGCTTTTTCATTGCATCAATTCTCCTTTCATCCCCTTGGCTTTAGTCTACCAAATCACATTCAGATATCAATTACAGGACTGTTACAGATGCTTTACCCGCTTAACTTGAAAATAATGAAAGAACAAATTGCTCTATATTGTTTCTTTCCCTAAAAACAAGTCTATTGCATTAATATGATGCACCCCTTCCTGCTGGTCTCTGAACCTGTCCAGCGAGATGATATATCGCGGATATCCATCCCGGATGTTCCGGAAAGGCCTGTACTCTCTTTGATCTTTTCTGTCGCTTCTGCATCTTCTCCGCGCAATGTGTATGTCACTTGAATATAGGCATAATTCTGATGCATATCGCGAACAATGAAATCGCATTCCAAATTTCCGATTTTCCCGATGCTCACTTGATAATTTTGACTGGCCAGGTACAGATAAACGATGTTTTCCAGGGATGGTCCATAACTCAGCCTATTATCTGTGTTAAGTGAGAAATAGATAGCCAGATCCCCCAAATAATACTTATGGTCTCTTTTGATCCCTTTCTTGCTCTTTAAATCAAAGCGGTTGCATTCATATACTATTTTGGCTTTCTTTAGATCTTCAATATAGGACCTCACCGTAGTTGCCTTTGTCGAAAGGCCCTCTTTTTTCAATTCATCCACCAAATTTGAAATGGAAAAAGGTGCAGAATAGTTATTCAGCAAAAACGACTGGACTCTTTCAAATACAGCCAGGTTTGAAATCCTTTTTCTCGTTTTAATATCCTTTTCAAATATTTCCCCGATAACTCCCCGCGTGTAATATTGTCTTGCCTCCGGATCAGGTAATTCCAGGGTTTTGGGGAACCCGCCATTCAGCACATACTCATCAAACTCTGCATAGAGATCCTGATCGATTGGAAGACCGTGAAACTTCTTCATCTCGAGATATTCACTAAAATCCAGTGTAAATGTTTCAAAAGTCAAATATCTTCCGGTCAGCTTCGTCGTGATCTCGTCGCTCAGCAGATATGAATTGGAGCCTGTCAGAAAAACAGAAAAGCCATCTTCGGCATACGCCTGAACTACACTTTCAAATCCTTTAACGTTCTGGACCTCATCGATGAACAGGTAATGAAACCCCTCTCCCTTGATCATTTCTTCTATTTTCTTCTCAAGTTGATCCGGAGTCTTTATATTCTTGTATCCTCTTTTATCCAGGGCAATATAGATAATGCTGTCTTCGGATTTTCCGGAACTCAGCAATTCGTTTATGATTGCTTTCAATATAAAAGACTTTCCGCATCTGCGAATCCCGGTAATCACCTTAATGATATCCGAATCGTAAAACGGCCTGATTCTTGATAGATACTTTTCTCGAGGATATACTTTTCGATACATAATCGTTTCTCCCTTCCACCCGGATTATATCATTATTCCAAGCTTCAGGGTACTATTATTTATATTTTCTACAATTAATGCCTCTGAACAGCCGATTATCGACAATGGCGCGTCGCTTTTACCTGATGGCTTTTTGATTTGATCGCGCGGTCGAGAGTCTTTGCGTTTCTCCGCAGTTGACATACCTATTTACATAGTAGTATAATGGGCAACAAGTCAGGAGGCCTTATGCATAAGTTCAACGTATTCTTCCATTGTTGCAGGAACAGATCCCGGAACCGTTTCCGGGAGTCGTTCTGATGCGGCTTCCTATCAGAAAAACGGACCGGGACAGGCGGCAGATCCGCAGGTCCCTTTTTTATTTCATCAATGGGCATCGCCCGGAAAGGAAAAACATGAGCAGATATCAAAGAGCAGACGAACTGGGGCTGAGCGAAGAGCAAAAAGAAGCCATCGCTTATCATGAAGACGTGCAGGGAGGTTATATGACGAACATGAAGTACACCCTGCTGCGCGATATGCCCTCCTTCAAAGTGTATTTGGGATGGTATGATCTGCAGAAGGGTCTTCGCGCATTTCTGAGCGAACGGGAATTTACGATGCTGTGCTACAGCATTTCCACGTCGAACGACTGCCTGGTCTGCGGCACTTTCTTCCGCCGTATCCTCATTGACTGGGGGGAGGATCCGGATGCCCTCGTTTTGTCCGAAACAGAGCAGCTGCTCTGGGATTTCGGCAGAGCCTTTGCCAAAGATTTTCACTCGATCCCCGAAGACATTTACGAAACGCTCGGCAGAAGGTTTTCCGAAGTGGAGATCATTCAAATCATTGCATTCGCGGGTCAAATGACCGCAACGAACATGTTCGTCACCGCTGCGGGCGTCGACTTGGATGAAATTCTTCTGAATTACAGGAAATTGGAGGATTAGCATACTGTCTGGCAAATCCCGCCATATGGACCAAATTCTGTTATACTTAAATTGAAAATGCTCAAACTGGGCTTTATGGGGAGACTATGAATATTCAGCTGAAGCCGGATGGCAGTGTAAAAGTGCAGAAACTGCGGGTCGGCAGGGTGCCGGCGCGCATTCTCAAACCCGCGAAGATCGCTGAGGTTCCCGTTGTGGTCCTTTGGATCCATGGGGGCGGCTATATCACCGGCATGAAGGAAATGGTCTATATGAGCAGGGCCATGGATCTGGTGAAAAAGCATGGCGCGACTGTGATTTCCCCCGGATACCGGCTTGCCTGGCAAAAGCCCTATCCTGCGGCCGTGAATGACTGCTATGCGGTTCTGGAATACGTCGATCAGCATCGCGAGGAACTGAAAGCAGAGAAGATCGTGGTCGGCGGGGAGAGCGCGGGCGGCGGCCTTGCCGCAGCGGTGTGCATGATGGCCAGGGACCGCGGGATCCGGATCGATTATCAACTGCCGCTTTATCCCATGCTCAGCAACGTCGACACGGACAGCTCGCGAAACAACCACGGCAAAGTCTGGAACACGCGCAGGAATCACATCGGATGGCGGTTCTATCTGAGGTCTGACGCGAAAAAAACCGTGTCACCCTATGCGGCTCCGGCGCAGCAGACAGACTATTCCGGCCTTCCGCCCTGCTATACCTTTGTCGGCGACGGAGAACCGTTTTATGCGGAGACCCTGAACTATATTGAAAATCTCAAAAAAGCGGGTGTGGAGGCGCATTGTGACGTCTATCACACCGATATCCACGCGTTCGATATGCTCTATCCCGGGCTGGACGTCTCCAAGACGGCAGCGGAAGCGTTTCATGAGAACTTTGCCGCGGCCATGAGGACCGGCTTTTTTAGGAAAGGTTGAAAACTATGAACTACCGTCTGTTTTACGATCATGTGCTGTCTTTCGACCTGTCTGAAGTAGGCAGGTGCATCCTTTGCCATGACCCGGCATGCTCGAAGGCATGTCCGAAGAATGTGCCGGCCGGAGACATTCTCAGATCTCTGTATTTCGAGAATTATCTCGGCGCAGCGGAGAAACTGGGAACGGCGGACTGCATGGGCTGCGAAGCGCCCTGTGAGAACGCGTGCGTCCTGTCAAGCGTCGCGATTCCCATCAGTATCCGCGAGATCCTGACGAATCTGAACGGCAGCCGGGAACAGCTGCCCAAAAGGATCATCGAGGAAGTCGATCTGTCCGCGGACATCTGCGGCATCAAGCTGGAAAACCCCTTCCTGCTGTCGTCTTCCGTCGTGTCGAGCACCTACGACATGTGCCGGCGGGCGTTCGAAGCGGGCTGGGCCGGCGCGTCCTTCAAAACGATCTGCAATTTCCCGCAGCACGAGGCGTCTCCGAGATTCTCCGCGATCCGCAGCCACGCCAATTCCTTCTGCGGCTTCAAGAATATCGAACAGCTTTCCGACCACAGCGTCGAAGAGAATATGGAGATCTTCCGGAAACTGAAGGAGGAATTCCCGGCGAAGGTCATCGTGGCATCTATCATGGGGCAAAACGAGGACGAATGGACCAGCCTGGCGGAGAAATGCGAACAAGCGGGAGCCTCTGTGA
Source organism: Bacillota bacterium (assembly GCA_017412505.1). Lineage (GTDB taxonomy): Bacteria > Bacillota > Clostridia > Peptostreptococcales > Anaerovoracaceae > RUG11894. Next base: position 8,743 of record JAFPXN010000096.1, read on the forward strand.
TCGAGTGCAATTTCTCCTGCCCGAACATGGAAGCCTCTGGGCTTGGCGTCACGATCGGGCAGTCCGAAGAGCTGATCGAGCGGTTCACGCGGGCAACAAAGAAGGGAACGAACCTTCCTGTGCTGGTCAAGCTGACGCCGAACATCACGGACATGGTGCCGATGGCGCTGGCGGCAAAACGCTGCGGCGCGGACGGCATCTCCGCGATCAACACCATCAATTCGATCACCGGCGTGGACATCGATACGCTCGTCGCCCAGCCTGCCGTGCAGGGCAAGTCCATCGTCGGAGGGTATTCGGGACCCGCGGTCAAGCCGATCGCGCTGCGGTTCATCTCGGACATGAACGGATGTGAAGCTCTCAAAGACCTTCATCTCAGCGGCATCGGCGGCATCGAGACGTGGCGGGACGCCCTCGAATTCATCCTGCTGGGCGCAGGCAGCGTGCAGATCACGACCGCCGTGATGCAGTACGGCTACCGCATCATCGACGACCTTCTCAAAGGATTGTCGGAATACATGAAATGCAAAGGGGTACCCTCTCTGCGGGCGCTGATCGGCGGCGCGGGCAGCACGGTCGTCGATCATCAGAGCATCGAGCGCGATTCGATCGTTTTCCCGGTGTTCGACAGCGAACGGTGCATCGGCTGCGGCAGGTGCTACATTTCCTGCAGGGACGGCGGACATCAGGCGATCACGTTCGATCCAAAGACGCGCAGACCGAAACTGAACGGCGAAAAATGCGTCGGCTGTCATCTGTGCAGGCTGGTCTGTAGGGCCGGCGCGATCGGAACGGCGAAAAAGGCGATCCGCAGACCGTAGGAAGCCGTTCATAGTTGGACAGCACATAGTATAATTAACATGAGATTATGATTTATCTTCCATAGATATAACAAACCCGGAGAAGTACTGCGAAAGTCGAGGTATACGCCATGAAGAAGATCCTATCCCTTCTGCTGACCGCCGCGATGACCTTCTCGCTGCTGACAGGCTGCAGCGGGGGAGGCGGCGGGACCCCCGCACAGCCAGCCGGCAAAACTGAGCTCTCCCCCGAAGCGACCAGCGCGTCCTGCGAAGGCGTCACCGTCGACGTGGGCGATTTCGTTCTGGACGAAGCGGCTGAACTCACCGTGGCAAAACAGGCAACGGAAGAAAACAAGGAGGAAGGCTACAAGATCGAGTCCTACGACATCTCGATAGGCGATCTGGCCCAGCTGGACGATTTCATCACCATACGCATCCCCTACGACGAGACCTACTGTGACAGCGGCCAGGATCCCGCCCGCTGCGTCGGCGCTAAGTATAAGAACGAGTCTACCGGCGAGTGGGAAGACGTGCTCTTCGAGGTGGATGCCCAGGCGAAGGAACTGGTGATCTACACGGATCACCTGTCCATCTACGGCGCTTTCTACGTCGAGAACGAAGGAAAACGCAACGCCTACATCACGGACGTCTTAAGTTCCGGTCTCGCCATGAACCGCGAGCAGGCCGTGGACTTCGGCAAGCGCATCAAAGCGGACGATCCCTCGGTCAAGAACGACCTGCGCGAGTTCGTCGCGAAAGCCAATAACATCTTTTTCGACTACGCCGACCGCATCGATAACACGATCAACTTCGTGACACTGGGAGACGTGCCGGAATGGCTGGATACCACTATTCCCGATACCAACACGACGCTCTTCACCGCCCTCGGCTACATCGCCACCTGTCAGAACCTGCTGATCATTGCCGCGAAAGACACGGTCGGAGGCGGCGCGGAGACCGGCGAAGTCCTGAACCTGATCCGCGACGTGGGCAGCAAGGTCACGACCTATTGGGCGGACTCCTTCACCGCCGTGGGCAGCGGCGCGCTGGCTGCGGGCATGGGCGCCGTTTTCATCATCGATAAGATGCTGACAGCATTCGCGGAAGAGGCGCATGCCACCAAAATGGAGGATATCGCCTACGTCTATCATCACTTCAACGAGAGCTTCAACGGCTTCGGCCATAAAGTGATGACGGCGAAAGACTGGCGGGCGAAAGTCATCCAGGTGGTGGACGCGCATCCCGACAACCCGGAACTCGCAATCAGCGCCTTGGAGGCCGGTTTCACCAAATATGCTTCAGAATTCTTTAACTTGACCGGCGACCAGATGTATGAAGTCGCCTCCGACGTTCCGAACATCACCATCAAGGGCATCCCCAACATTACGGAGAGCGAGAAGAGCCAGCTCATGGATGACTATATCGCTCATTTGAAGGATACGACCATGCCGGCGGTCCTGACCAGCGTCCAGAACTACATGATCAAGAAGGTCGAACAGCAGGAGCTGGCAGCCATTAACAAGATCAAGGAGTATTACAATTCCAAGATCACCATCACCCTGAAGGAAGAGATCCCCGAAGGGCAAGCGACCCAGTTCAAGGATTACAAGTTCCGTTTCGCGCCGCTCAGCGAAGGGGCCGTCAAGAACAGCTGGACCGGCAAATGGCCGGAAAACGGCGAGATCCGAAGCAGCGCCACGCTGATGGGGTTCATGATTGCAGGATTCCCCCATACGGTGGAATTCTTCAAACCCGACGCGGACATGGAGAAAGACGCGCCCGAATTCACCATTCCCTTCGTCATCAGCATCCCGTCGATCGATATCAAGGTCTCCGGCAAAGAGCCCCTTTCCATCGACGCTTTCATGGGCGAGTGGGTCAATACCGACGGAGAGCGCACCATCCTCATCCGGAACGGAAACAACGTCATCGAAAAGAATCCCGACCTCTCCTGGTACGGCGGCAGCGTTTCCTGCACCGAGTACAGCGCGGAATACGACACGGCTTCCGATATGCTGATCCTGAAAGGGCTGACCACCTGGCTGGAGGAACCCGATACGCTTTACGTCATTACGTCCGCAGACCAGCACGATCTCGAGATGGACGCGTCCTCGGCCAGCCAGGAATACTGGGCGACTGAAGTGAAGGACGGCGTCCTTACCGTGATGGAGGACAATGCTTATTACTACAATCGAAAGTAGTGCCGATATGGAGGAATCACAATAGCGATCAATCTTGACCAATTAAAACAAAAGACCCGGGAAGGCAAGGAAACAGTGCGCAGCTGGGCCTGCGAGGGTCACGGAGGCCTTCTGGAGGAGAAGGTCAAGGCGAACGGGAATGAGAAGAAAGAAGAGAGAGGCGCAGGCCTCTCTCTTTTTTCGTGTTTCGATCGCGGCGTTTTGGGATCAGCCCTCTGTGTGCTGCGTTTCTTCCCGCTGCTTGTACTGGGCGTACCGGTCGGCGGCCTCCTTGCTGCCGATGGCGAACAGCTCCTTCGCATTCTCCGGGAACGTCAGCTTCAGGGCGCTGTAGCGGGTCTCGCCGTCGAGGAAGTCCTCGTAGTCCATCTTCGGCTCCTTGGAGTCCACGTGCAGGGGCTGGCTCAGGCGCGGATCGTAGCGGTAGAGCAGCCAGTAGCCGGACTCCACGGCACGCTTCATCTCCTCCTGCACCTTGCTCATGCCGCGGCGGATGCCGTGGGACGTGCAGGGCGTGTAGGCGACGATGACGCTGGGTCCATCGAAGGCCTCGGCCTCCTTGATGGCCTTGATGAGCTGGTTCGGGTCCGCGCCCATGGCCACCTGAGCCACGTAGACGTTGCCGTAACTCATCATGATGCCGCCCAGATCCATCTTGCGGCTTCTCTTGCCGCTGGACGCGAACTGGGCCACCGCGCCGATGGGCGTCGCTTTGCTGCTCTGGCCGCCGGTGTTGGAATAGACTTCCGTGTCGATGACGAAGACGTTCACGTTCTCGCCGCTGGCGATAACGTGCGCCAATCCGCCGAAGCCGATGTCGTAAGCCCATCCGTCGCCGCCGTACATCCAGAACGTCTTTCTGGCCAGTTGGTCTTTGTGGGTCAGGATGTCCTTCGCCTCCGGGCTATCCTCTTTTTCCAGCAGCGCGCACAGCGCGTCCGCCGTCGTGCGGGAAGCGTCGAAATCGTCGAACGCCGCCAGCCAGTCTTCGCAGGCCTTTTTCAGTTCCGGCGACGCGCTCGCCGACAGAGCCTCCACCTGCGCCTTGACAGCATTTCTCTGCTGTTTGACGGACAGGAGCATGCCGAGGCACAGCTCCGCGTTGTTTTCGAACAGAGAGTTCGTCCATGCGGGTCCGAAGCCCCTGCGGTCGACGGTATAGGGGATGCCGGGCATGGACGCGCCCCAGGCCTGGGAGCAGCCCGTGCCGTTCGCCCAGTAGACCCGTTCGCCGAACAGCTGGGTCATCAGCTTCGCGTAGGGCGTCTCGCCGCAGCCCGCGCAGGCCGCGGAGAATTCCACCAGCGGCTGTTTGAACTGGCTGCCCTTTACCGTCCAGCGGTCGAAGATCTCGCCCTTGTCGGACAGGGACAGGACGTAGTTCCACTTTTCCTTCTTGTCCTCCGTCAGCTCGGCGGGGACCATGTCCAGCGCCTTGGCCGGGCAGCTCTCCGCGCAGCTTCCGCAGCTGGTGCAGTCGAAGTCCGAAACGGCGAGGGCGAAATGCAGACCCTTCGCTGCGCCGTTCGCCGGGATGGTCTCGACGCCTGCCGGCGCCTTGGCCTTCTCTTCGTCGTTCAAAAGGAACGGACGGATGACCGCGTGGGGGCAGACGAGGGAGCAGCGGTTGCACTGGACGCACTTTTCGGCGTTCCAGCGGGGCACCATCACGGCGATGCCGCGCTTTTCGTAGGCGGTCAGACCCATGTCGATGTTGCCGTTCTCGTAGTCCTTGAAGGAGCTGACAGGCAGATCGTCGCCCTTCTGGGCGTTGATCGGGTTCAGCAGCCGGCGCACCACGTCCGGAAGTTCTTTCTCAGGCGCAGCCGCTCCCACGGCTTCGTTCAGCACCTGCACCGCCGCGTTGGGCGTGTCGGGCAGATCCGCCCATTCCGCCGGGATGGGGACTTCCACGATCTCCTGCGCTCCGGCTTCGATGGCCGCGATATTTTTCGCCACGACCTCTTTTCCCTTGGCGAAATAGGTCTTCTGCGCCGCTTCCTTCATGCGGCTTAATGCTTCCTCGGGCGGGATCAGCTTCGTGATGGCGAAAAACGCCGCCTGCAACACCGTATTGGTGTGGCTGCCCAGACCCAGACGCATCGCGATCTCCGTGGCGTCGATCGTGTAGAAGCGGATGTTCTTGCGGGCCAGGTAGCGCTTGACGTCGTTCGGGAGGTTCTCCTCCAGTTCCTTGCCCTTCCACTGGCAATTGAGCAGGAAGCTGCCGTTGGACTTCAGCTCGCTCACCATGTCGTACTGGCGGATGTAGCTCTGGTTGTGGCAGGCCACGAATTCCGCCCGCTTGACAAAATAGCTGCCCATGATGGGTTCCTTCGAGAAGCGCAGGTGGGATTTCGTGATGCCGAAGGATTTCTTGGCGTCATATTCGAAGTAGGCCTGGGCGTACATGCCTGCCGCCTCGGCCAGGATGTGCACCGTATTCTTGTTGGCGCCCACCGTGCCGTCGCCGCCGAGGCCCCAGAATTTGCAGCGGAAGTTCTTTCCGCCGGAAACGCCGGAGACGTGGGGCGCGGACAGAGACAGATGGGTGACGTCGTCGTTGATGCCGATCGTAAAGCCTTCCACAGGCTTTTCGGAAGCCAGATTGTCGAAGACTGCCAGGAGCTGATCCGGGTCGGTATCCTTGGAGGAGAGGCCGTAGCGGCCGCCGATGATGCGGAAACTCCGCCCCGTCTTGATCGCCGCCGTGCAGACGTCCTGGAACAGCGGTTCGCCCACCGAACCCATTTCCTTGCAGCGGTCCAGCACCGCGATGCGCTGAACGCTCGCCGGGATCGCCTCCATCAGTTTTTCCGCGGAAAACGGCCGGTACAGGTGTACCTGCACGAACCCGACCTTGCGGCCGTGGGCGTTGAGGTAGTTGACCGCGAGGCGCGCCACGCCGCTGACGGAACCCATGGCGATGACGATGTCCGTCGCCTCCGGGTCACCGTAGTAGTTGAACAGATGGTAGTCCCGTCCGGTGAGGGCGTTGATCTTCCCGAGATATTTCTCTACCACGCCGGGCACCGCGTCGTAGAAGCCGTTGTTGGCCTCCCGGATCTGGAAGTAAACGTCCGGGTTCTGCACGGTGTTGCGCAGCACGGGGTGTTCGGGGTTCAGGGCGGCGGCCTTGAAAGCAGCCAGCGCCTCCCGGTCCACCATATCCACCAGCGCCTGTTCGTCGATCATCTCCACTGTGGCGAGCTCGTGGCTCGTGCGGAAACCGTCGAAGAAGTGCATGAACGGCAAGCGGCATTCCAGCGCGGCCAGATGAGGCACGGCGGCCAGGTCCAGGACCTCCTGCACGCTGCCCGTGGAGAACATGGCGAAGCCGCAGGCGCGGCAGTCCATCACGTCGCTGTGATCGCCGAAGATGCTCATGGCGTGGGTGCCTACGGTACGGGCCGCCACGTGCATGACCGCGGGAAGCCTTTCGCCCGCGATGCGGTGCATGACAGGGATCATCAGCATCAGGCCCTGGCTGGAGGTAAAGGTCGTGGCGAGGGCGCCCGTCTGCAGCGCGCCGTGCACCGCGCCGATGGCGCCGGCTTCGCTCTGCATCTCCTGCAGCCGCACGGGCTGCCCGAACAGATTCTTCCGGCCGGCCGCGGACCACACGTCGGTATGCTCCGCCATGGGCGAGGACGGCGTGATCGGGTAGATCGCTGCGATCTCCGTAAAGTTGTAGGCGATGCGGGCGGCAGCTTCGTTGCCGTCCATGGTCACCAGCGTTGTTTTCTTCTCTTCAGACATAGTTTTTTCCTTTTCTTCCGGTTCACAGCGAGAGCCCGAGTTCCCGGGCGGCTTCCTCGCGCATCTTGTATTTCAGTATCTTGCCTGCGGCGTTCATGGGGAAGGACTCCACAAAGCGGATGTACCGGGGCACCTTGTGCCGTGCGAGCCGCTCGACGCAGTAGGCGCGGATCTCGGGTTCGCTCGCCTCCTGGCCTTCTTTCAGTATAATACAGGCCATGGCTTCTTCGCCGTATTTTTCGTCGGGCACGCCGATCACCTGCACGTCCTGCACCGCCGGATGGGTGTAGAGGAATTCCTCGATCTCCCTGGGATACAGGTTTTCGCCGCCGCGGATGATCATGTCCTTCAGGCGGCCGGTGATCCGGTAGTTGCCGTTTTCGTCCTTGCAGGCCAGGTCGCCGGAGTGGAGCCATCCGTCCTTGTCGATGGTCTCTCTCGTGGCTTCGGGCATCTTGTAGTAGCCCTTCATCTGGTTATAGCCCTTGGCGCAGAATTCGCCGTTGACCCCGGGAGGCACTTCCAGTCCCGTCTCCGGGTCGATGACCTTGCAGAGCACATGGGGGAAACTGTAGCCTACGGTCTCCGTGCGCACGTCCAGGGGATCGGTCCAGGCGGACATGGTGTTGCCCGGCGCGGTCTCGGTCTGACCGTATACGCTCACGATGCCCCTCATGTTCATCTCGTCGGGCTGGGCGGCGCGCTTCATCAGTTCCGGCGGGCAGCCGGACCCCGCCATAATGCCCGTCCGCATGTAGGAAAAGTCCGTCTTGCGGTAGTCGGGGTGGTTGAACATGGCGATGAACATCGTCGGCACGCCGTTGAAGCAGGTGATCTTCTCCTGGTTGATGCAGGCGAGGGACGATTTGGCCGAGAAATAGGGCAGCGGGCACATGGTGGCGCCGTGGGTCATGGAGTTGGTCATGCTCAGCACCATGCCGAAGCAGTGGAACATGGGCACCTGGATCATCATGCGGTCCGCCGTGCTTAAGCCCATGCGGTCGCCGATGCACTTGCCGTTGTTTACGACGTTGTAATGGGTGAGCATGACGCCCTTGGGGAAGCCCGTCGTGCCGGAGGTGTACTGCATGTTGCACACATCGTCGGGGCGCACCAGGGACGCCAGCCGGGCGGTCTCCTCCGCGGGGACCATATCCGCCCGGGCCATGGCTTCTTCGAACGTCAGGCAGCCGCTCTGCTTAAACCCGCAGGTGATGACGTTGCGCAGGAACGGCAGCCGCTTGCAGTGCAGCGGGGAGCCGGACTTGCTCTTGACGATCTCCGGGCACAGCTCGTTGATGATCGCGGCGTAGTCGCTGTCCAGCGCGCCGTCGATCATGACCAGGGTGTGGGTATCCGACTGCCGCAGCAGGTATTCCGCCTCGTGGATCTTGTAGGCGGTGTTCATGGTGACCAGCACAGCGCCGATCCGGCAGCAGGCCCAGAACGTGATGTACCAGGCGGGGATATTCGTGCACCAGACCGTCACCTTGTACCCGGGCTTGACGCCCAGGGAGACGAGAGCTCTGGCGAAGCGGTCCACGTCCTCGCGGAACTGCTCGTAGGTGCGGGTATAATTCAGCGTCGTGTATTTAAAACAGTACTGGTCGGGGAATTCCTCGACCATGCGGTCCAGCACCTGGGGGAACGTGAGGTCGATCAGCTCGTCCTTCTTCCAGACGTAGCGGCCCGTGCCGTCGTGATTGTAGTACAGGCCCTTCTCGCGCACGCGGGAGCGTTCGAAACGGTGCATATAGTTGACAAAATGGGGGAAGATGATCTCCCGGTCCGTCAGTTCCTCCAGCCAGCGGGGCTTCCACTCCAGGGAGACGAAACCGCTGTAGTCCACGCTTTCCAGCGCGCCCATGACTTCGTCCACCGGGAAATTGCCTTCGCCGATCAGTTCGAACGTGTCGGAATCGCTGCTGTCGCGCAGGTGTACGTGTTTGACGTACGCGCCCAGGTTCGTGATGGTCTGGGCGGGCGTCTCGCCGCAGTCGCGGTAGGGATGATGCACGTCCCAGAGCACCGCCAGCTGGTCGCAGGCGAAGTCGTCCAGCAGGGCGCGGAGACGCTCGGTGGAGGAGAACAGGCCGCAGGTCTTGATCAGCAGCGTGACCCCCAGATCTTCCGCCAGCGGGGTCAGTCCCGCCAGGACTTCCGAGGCTTTTTCCGTGCTGTCGCCGGAAGCCCAGACGGCGCAGAAAGGCGCGCGCAGATCGCTGCAGAGGCGCATTTCCTCCCGCAGCGTTTCGAGTCTTGCTTCGTCAGCCGTCGAGATGTCGCAGGCGCTGTCGAAACAGGGGATGCTCAGATGCTTCTCCCGCAGGGTGCGGTAGGCGGAAGCGACGGAATAGGCGTGGAAAGGGCCGCTGCGGTCGGTGAGTTCGGGAGCGGCGGAGACGTGATAAAACTCTACGCCCTGAAAACCCATCTCCTCGGCCGTGTCGAGGATCTCCTGCCAGGAAAGATCTCTCCAGCCGCGTGTGGAAAAGGACAGCTTCATAACGTACCCTCCTCATAGATGATCTTGTTGACCGCGCTGACATAGGCCCGGATGGACGAGCCGATGATGTCGGTGGAGATGCCTCTGCCGGAAAAGACTCTGCCGTCCGCGCTGCGCAGGCGGACGACCGTTTCGCCCATGGCTTCTCTGCCTTCCGTGACGGCGCGCACCTGCAGGTCATCCAGCTCGAAGTGGCGTCCCACGATCTGCTCGATGGCCAGGAACGAGGCGTCTACGGGTCCGTCACCCACGGCGAGGCCGTCGATCACCTGCCCGTCCTTCTCCATGCGGATGTGGCTCGTAGCCGTGATGACGTTGCCGGAATTGATGACGTAATTCTGTACTTTATAGGTCTGCGGCACCTGCAGCGCCGTGGACGCGACGATGGCGTCCAGCTCCTTGATGCCGACGGATTCTTTCTTCGCGGCGATCCGGGTGAAAGCGTTGAACACGTTGACCGCGTCCTCTTCTCCCAGGTCGTAGCCGATGCCCGCCACCGCCTGCATCACGGCGGCCATGTCGTCGTGAATGGTCAGCACGGCGTCGGACTCTTCCGCCGGAGCAGAGTCATAGGTGAACTTGCCCCGCTTCGCGTCGCCCATGCGGCGGATCTGGTTGATGGTGCGGCGGAGCTCCGTGTCGCGGACGGGACAGCTCAGACCGTGTTCGCTTCCCCTGGTCTTCAGGATATACACGAGCTTTTCCAGCGACGCGGTGAACTCCCCGCAGGAAGCGGTCTTCACCTCGTCCGCGCCGGCAAGGACTGCCGATACGGCACAGGCGTCCGCCAGGAACAGCTCGTTGGAGATCTGTACGCCCAGACGGACGTGTTCGGGAAGGCTCTCCCGGGCGGCCTTGACGGAAGCGTAGAACTCCTCCGGCAGCAGGTTGCCTGCCGTATCACAGATGGTCACGATGGACGCGCCGGCATCCACCGCCGCGCCGATGATCTTCTGCAGGAATTCCGGTTCGCTGCGTCCGGCGTCCTCCGCCACGAACTCCACCTCGCCGCAGACGGCCTTCGCAGCCGCGACCAGCGTCTGCACTCTTTCGAGCACTGCCGCGGGTTTCAGCCGGCTGATGTATTCCATCTGCACCGTGCTGACGGGGGCGACCACCTGCAGGCGGGGGTTTCTGGCGCCCTTCAGCGCGTTCCAGGTGACGTCCACCGTGTCCTCGTCCGTCAGGGACAGGGGCGCGGCGAGCACGCTGCTGAAAATGGCGCTGGCCAGGGATTTGATCAGAAGGCTGTCCGTACGCCGGTTGGCGATGGGCGCGGTCTCGATCACCGGAACTCCCACCTTGTCCAGCAGCTTCGCGAGTTCGATCTTTTCGCGGAAGCTGAAGACGACGCCGCCGGCCTCCGCGGGCTGCTTCATGGTTACGTCGCTGAGAAAAATGTTCCTCATAGTTTTTTGACTCCTTTTATTGCGATTGCCGCGTCTGCGGCGCTGGCGCCGGGGCTGAAAAAAATCCCCGAAGCCGTGGACATACAGCTTCAGGGACGAAATCACAAATTCCGCGGTACCACCCTGATTCCTCCATAAAGGAGGCATCTCTCAGGCTCCATCAAGCCCATGGCCTGTAACGGGGCCTACCGGATCCAACTACTTGCTCGCTTTCGCAGGACCTGCTCGGGAGTCAGATGCCTGTGACCTTCGGTACCGGCTCGCACCATCCGCCGGCTCTCTGGAACGCTCGTGTCACGGCAATTCTCCGTCGTCGCATTTGTTCGTTTCACCAAAAATGTTGCAGTGAACGATGTTTCATTAAAACATAAAACAAGGGGGTTTGTCAAGGGGGGAAGCGGCCGCGATGACTGTTTTTCTCAATAAAACAACTCAGAATCCGTTGGAAAAGTGTGGTCTTTTTCCTTCAGTTATGATATAGTGTTTGCCGCTGGCTGAAAACCGGCAAAACCCGTGAGTTCGAAACCATCCTCACGTAAAACAAAACTAAGGAGCAATTGAATATGCAAAACAAAAAAGTACTGTATCTGGCTTATGCCGGGGTGATCGCCGCTGTTTACGTAGTGCTCACTTACGTGTTTGCCCCCATTTCCTTCGGAGAAGTGCAGGTGCGCGTCGCGGAAGCGCTGACGATCCTGCCCGTGTTCACCGAAGCAGCCGTACCCGGCCTGTTCGTCGGATGCCTGCTTGGAAACACGCTCGGCGGAGCCGCCCTGCCCGACATCATCTTCGGCAGCCTTGCGACCCTGATCGGTGCGGTCGGCACCCGGATGCTGCGCGACGCGCATCCGTTCCTGGCGCCTCTGCCGCCCATCTGGGCGAACACGATCATCGTGCCCTGGGTGCTGAAATACGCCTACGGCGTGGATCTGCCCATCCCCTTCATGATGCTGACGGTGGGCGTCGGCGAAGTCGTTTCCTGCGGCGTGCTGGGACTCGTTCTCTACACCGCGCTGAAGAAGCGCAGAAGCCAGATCTTCTCTGAAGAAAACGCGGAATAACGGAGGTCTCCATGAAAAAGTTTACGTCTCTTGTCCTCATCCTCCTGCTCGTCTTCTCCCTGACGGCCTGCATCTCGAAACCGCATCCTGCCCAGGATCCGGCGCCTGCCGACGCGGGTCAGGAGCCCGCAGCCGCAGAGGAACCGGCGGACGCCAAAGTCTTCGCCTGCGAAGAACTGCGGATCACGCTGACGAACGACTATGCGGAAGAAGAATCCGTCAACAACTATACCGGCGTATACGAATCTTCGGACAGCGCGGTGTTCATCCTGCGCGAGGACAAAAGCATGCTGCCCGGCGTCGACATGGACGAGTATGTGGAGCTGGTGCACGAAGCGAACGCGAACGCGGGCAGAGAAGTCGGTGACGTCCACAGAAAGGACGGCATCCCCCTGTTCGAATACGAGTTCACCAATCCGGACTCCAACAACACGTTCGCCTATTACACCACGATGTTCGAATCGGAGGAGGCGTTCTGGCTGGTGCAGTTCACCTGCTTTTCCGCGGATTACAAGGACATGGTCTCCCGGTTCCATACTTTCGCGCGTTCTGTGACGTTCGAAGAATAGGCCGGCTGTGATCGCAAAACAAAAACGGACACGGGTCTCCCCGTGTCCGTTCTTTTTATGCGATCTGCGCGGCTGTTTCTACAGCTTGTTCAGCGCCTCGTCGAATTCGGCGATGATATCTTCGGGTTCCTCCAGACCGATGGAGAAGCGCAGCGTGCCCATGGTGATGCCGGCTGCCTTCAGCTCTTCTTCGTTGTAGGCTCTGTGGCTCGTCTTGGCCGGATAGGACAGCGACGTGGTGTAACTGGCCAGGGACGGGACGAACTTGATGTGCTTCAGGTTCTTGATGAAGTCGCTGGCGCCCTTTTCGCCGCCCGCGATGTCCGCGGACAGCATGCCGCCGCAGCGGCCCTTGAAGAACATCTTCATGGCCAGATCGTGATAGGGGGAGCTGGCCAGTCCGGGATAGTGGACCTTTTCGATCTTCGGATTCTTCTCGAGGAATTCCGCGACCTTTAGCGCATTGTCGGAATGGCGCGCGACGCGCATATCCATGGTGCGTAGGGATCTTGCCATCAGCCAGGCGTCGAACGGGCTCATGACCGGACCGTACATCGCGAGGCCTCTCTTGATCGCCGCGATGTTGTCGGGCGAGGTCACGACGGCGCCGCCGGTGATGTCGGAGTGGCCGCCCATATACTTCGTGGAGGAGTCGGCGACGATGTCCGCGCCCAGTTCCAGCGGCTTGCAGACCGCGGGAGAAGCGAACGTGTTGTCGACGATCAGCTTGCAGCCGTGCTTGTGGGCGATGTCCGCAATGGCCTTCAGATCGAAGACTTCCATCAGCGGGTTCGTGATGGTCTCGGTGTACAGGATCTTCGTGTTGGGCTTGATGGCCGCTTCGACGGCCGCCATGTCGGTGAAGTCCGCGAACGTCGTTTCGACGCCGAAACGGGTCGCTTCGTTCTTCAGGTAGTTATAGACGCCGCCGTACAGCACCGGGCTGGATACGATGTGGTCGCCCATACCGATATTGGCGATGATGGACTGCAGGATCGCAGCCATGCCGGAACCGAATACCAGGCCGCATTCGCCGCCTTCCGCTTCGGCGATCATGGATGCCGTGTAGTCCGTGCCGGGGTTGCCGTCTCTGGAATAGACGTAACCGGGAGCCTCCTTGGCGTAGACCGCGTCGAGACTGGGCACGTCGTCGAACGAGAACACCGACGACATGTAGATGGGCGGTACTTTGGGCACCGATACGTATGCGGGAACTTCCGCCAGCGAATGGACGCCCGACTGGACCATGGTTGTCTGCAAACTCTTGCTCATGATTAACCTCCTAAGTATTGTTAAAAAAAACAGGTTATATGATCGTCATACGGGGATTCCGGCGCACTTCGGGAAGCAGCGCTTCGGAAACCTCGAACTCAGTGAGTTCCAGCGTCGATCGTATCTTTACGATACGCGGATTCGCCCGATCGATGCCCGGCGTGGAGGATACGGTGACCAGAATGCCCTCTTTTTCGTCTTCCACGACGCAGGGCACCTTGCCGGACATGGGGTTGCCGGAACTGATGGCGTTGATGGCCGTCGTATGCCAGTCCAGTTCATCCAGCACCGCGCGGGTCGTCAAGTCCGCGTAGCCGAGGCCGGTGGCGTTTCCGTGCGTGCGTTCCGTCAAGCCGGTCACCAGGATGCGCTTGATCGCGGGTCCGGTAAACCCGGGCAGCAGGCCGCACCAGGTGCGGCCCGTCACATTCGGATCCATGCCGCAGCCGGAGATGTCCTTGCCAAGCTGCTCTACGATCAGCAGGTCGATCGTTTCGAACGGCAGGCCGGGCAGGTTCGCGTTCGCGATCTTCAGCAGTTCCGGTTCCCTTTCGCGGATCTTCTCCGCCTCCACCGCCTCGATCCGGTACGTCTGTTCGTACGCGTTCTCGATGACAGCCAGGCCGAAGATCACCGGCAGGTTCGCGATGTTCACCGCGGCCGCCTCGGGGATGAGCCAGTGGAAGTTCTCGAAGCCCAGTTTATGCAGGCTGGTGCAGCCGACGTGCTTGCCGATGCCGATGGAGAGCATCTTGCACAGGCCGCTTTCGATGGGTCCCTTGAAATCCGTGTGCGCCTTGACCCTCCCAATGGGGATGATGGCGCCGCAGGCTGCCGCGTTTTTATCCGCGTAGATCTTGACGTCGCCGACGCAGCCTGTCTGTACGACTTCCATGGACGATTCGACGGGACAGCCCATGGCATTCTCCGTGATCCCGTAGCCTGCCAGCACTTCGATCTGGCCTTCCGCTGTCGCGCCGCCGTGGCTTCCCATGGCCGGGATGATGACGGGGTCGGCGCCGAGCGCCTTCAGCGCGTCGACCGAAGCGCGCACGATGCGGTCGATATTGGCGATGCCGCGGCTGCCCGCCAGCAGGGCGGTCTTTACGCCGGGCCGGATGCGCTGCGCGATCTCCGGTCTCGCAAATTCCGCGCGCACCGCCGCTTCGATGTCTTCCACATGCGCAGGATCGAACGCCTGGCGCACCGGATACAGTTCCGGAACCGGCGCTTCATAGGCGCTTTTCGGCAAAAGTTCCATATCCGTTCTCCTAATAACCGAGATCTTCGTTTATCAGGACGACTTCCGTGTCCGGAATGCCGTCGGGGCGCTCCCAGAACACCAGCAGCGCCTTGCAGATGCGCTCGGGGCTTCTGCAGTCGAAACATTTGGCGCCGCCGCTGGCAACGCAGGGCGTCTTGACGTTGAACCGGATGGCGTTTTTGGGCGCCGCGACGTTTCTGGCGCGCCACATGGCGCCTTCCAGATCGTCCGCGATCTTGTTTTTGCCCACGATCAGATATACCTTTTTATGGCCGTACAGGGTGCCGGCGAGGCGGTTGCCCAGCCCGTCGATGTTGACGATCTCGCCGCGCTCGGAGATGCCGTTCACCGAGGACAGATACACGTCGGTCGCAAACGCTTCCATGCGGTCAGCGCCCTCCCAGTGCCACTTGAAGTCGTTGTGGGTGCGCAGCAGATCGGCAAGACCCATCTCTTTAACGGTCATCGAGCCGCCGCATCCGACGGACACGCCGTCGATCTGCCCGTTCAGATAAGCCGCCGCTTCTTCTTTCGTCTCGAAGCAACTCACCTTGTAGCCCTTCTTTTCCAGGTTTGTCTTGATAAATTCGAAGTCCATGCAGGTCCTCCTTCTTCTGCCTTCATCTTAACACGAATGCGACTCGCCTGCACTTGTATTTTTGTAAAGAAAAACCCCGGTACGGGCTTATGTACCGGGGCGTAAGTACGCTGATTAGTCTGCGTCGAAGGGCAGCAGAGCAACGATTCTTGCTCTCTTGATGGCGGTGGTGATGCCTCTCTGGTGCATCGCGCAGGCGCCGGTGACCCTTCTGGGAAGGATCTTGCCTCTTTCGGTGACATACTTTTTCAGGGTTTCGACGTCTTTATAGTCGATTGCGGTATTCTTGTCTGCGCAGAACTGGCAAACCTTTTTTCTATGCATACCGCCGGAGAAGTTTCTTCTCGGTCTGTTTTCTCTTTCCATTGTAGCCTCCTGCTTTTCCTTAGAACGGGATATCGTCGTCGGTCAGTGCGGTAAAGCCTTCGGGGGCCTGTCCTGCGGGCGCCTGAGACGGTGCCGGCTGGCTGTAGCCTCCTCCGAAGTTTCCGCCGAAATTACCGGCAGCCTCGCGGCTCTCTCTTTCGGCACGGCTTTCCATAAACTCGACGCGGTCAGCGGCAACTTCCACAGTGGTAACGTTGACGCCGTCCTTGTTGGTGTAAGAGTCTGTCCGAAGACTTCCGGTTACACCGACCCGCATTCCTTTTTTAAAATACTTCTCGACAAATTCTGCGGACTTTCCGAAGCAGACGATTCTGATAAAGTCGGTCTGCCGCTCTCCATTGCGATCGGCAAACGGCCGATCCACCGCGATGGAGAATCTTGCAATAGCCATTTGAGACTGAGAGCCATACCGGACTTCCGGATCTCTCGTGAGTCTTCCTACTAAGCAAACAGAATTCATTTTGTACCGCCTTACTCTTCGTCCAGATTGATGATGATGTGTCTCATGAAGTTGTCGGAAATGCGGAGTCTTCTGTCCAGTTCCTTCGGAAGCTCGGGCTTTGCGTTGAAGTGCATCACAACGTAATAACCTTCGGTCTTCTTCTGGATCGGATAAGCAAGCTTGCGCATACCCCAGACATCTGTGTCGAGCACTTCGCCGCCCTCTGCGATGATCGCCTTAACGGCTTCCACCACTTCGTCTTTCTTGGCGTCGTCTAAGCTGGGTTCTACGATGAACATCAGTTCGTACTTATTCATTCTTTCACCTCCCTATGGTCTGTTTTGCGGCCGCAGTGCTCCCCTGCGGCAGAGAGCTTCGTCCGCGGCGGGATGTCCCGGGCAGACGAATGCCTATACATTATACATACGGGTGCTTTGAATTGCAACACAAAAATGCTATATTTTAAGAGGATAAAACAGCTCTTTCTATATATCATTGGAGGTTAGGAATTATGCTGAAATACGTAGACAGAAGAGGGACGAACTGTTCCAAGTGGGACGCGCTGGAAGCCATGTACGGCGACAAGGACCTGCTGGCCATGTGGGTCGCGGATATGGACTTCGAGATCGCGGAACCGATCCGGAATGCCGTCCGCAATTACGTCGACAACGTGCCCTGGGGATACTACAATCCCGGCCCCGGCTATAAACAGGCGTTTATCGACTGGGAAAAGAAGTATCACGGATACGAAGTCAAGCCGGAGTGGATCTGCTTCTCCAACGGCATCGTCTCCGCGTTCTACTGGGTCACCTGCATGGCCGCGAAGCCCGGAGAAGCCGTCATCCTGCTGGCGCCTATCTACTACCCGATGATGAACGGCGTCAACTTCAACGGCCGCAAGCTGGTGCTGTGCGACATGATCCATGAAGGCAACACTTACAGAGTCGATTACGAGAAGTTCGAAAAGCAGATCGTGGAGAACGACGTCAAGCTGTTCATCATGTCCTCCCCGCATAACCCCGTCGGCAAGATCTGGACGAAGGAAGAACTGAAGACCCTGATGGACATCTGCCGCAGGCACAACGTGCTCGTGGTCTCCGACGAGATCCATCAGGACTTCGAGTGGAACGGCCACGTCCACACCCCGACCGCGACTGTCGGCGACTACGACGACATGCTGATCACCATGTGCGCCGTCTCCAAGACCTTCAACCTGGCCAGCTGCCAGAACTCCTTCATCATCATTCCGGACGAGAAACTCAGAGAGCAGTATCTGACCTTCGCCCGCAACGTGCACGGCACCGACGGCAACGGCTTCGGCTACGTGGCGGTGGAAGCTGCCTGCAGAGAAGGCCGCCCCTGGTTCGAGGAAGTAAAGAAGCAGATCTGGGAGAACTACTGCTACGTGCGCGACACGTTCGCGAAGGAGCTGCCCGACGTGACCGTCGCAGATCTGCAGGGCACCTATCTGCTGTGGCTCGACTTCGGCAAGTACTTCAAGACGCAGGAGGAGATCAAGGAATTCATGCAGGGCAAGTGCAAGCTGGCCTTCGACTACGGCAACTGGTTCGGCCGCGGCGGCGACGACTACTGCGAATTCGTCCGCATGAACCTGGCAACGTCCCTGGAGAACGTGAAGGAAGCCTGCGACCGCATGATCAAGAACTTGAAATAACAAAAACGACACATGGGGACAGGTACAATGTGACATTGTCTCTAAAAAAGGCCTTGTCCGTTTTGGACGAGGCCTTTCTTTCTATCTTTGAATGTATTTCACAAAGTCCTCCGCCGTTTCGGAGATCTGCACGTTTTTGCGGCGGATGAGGTAGAACGTGCGCTTTGCCTCGGGCCGTCCGGTATCAAGAACGAGCAGCCTGCCTTCCCGCGCCCTGTCCTCCGCAGCCAGCGCCGAGATGAACGAGATGCCGAAGCCGTGCTCCACCAGGTTCTTGATGGCTTCCTGGTCGTTCAGGCTGGCCGCCACGTCCACGTCCTGCAGGTCCTTGCCCAGCAATTCCAGCAGCTTTTCCGCGCTCTTGCGGCTGGCGCTGCCCTTTTCCCGGAACAGCATCGGCTGGGAAAGCAGGGCTTTCAGATCCTTCGCCTTGATCATCTTTTTGAACGCCGGCGTGTTCGGCGCGATCAGCACGGTCTTATCCTCCGCGATAGGTTCGCTCACCAGGCCTCCGCCGGCTTCTTCGCCGACGATCCCGATATCGCAGGCGCCCTGCTCCACGGCCGCCTCGATCTCTTCGCTGTCGGACTGGCGGATGGAGATGACCACGTCCGGGTATTCGCTGCGGAACCCCTCCAGAAGCCGCGGCAGGATGTAGCCGGACGGGATGGTAGAAACGCCGATGCTGAGCGTCTTGCGGTCCTCGTTTTCCCACTTGTCCAGCATCCGCTGCTGCAGGGAGAGCATGCCGCAGGCGCAGTCGTACAGTTCCCGGCCTTTTTCCGTGACCCGCAGATTCTTCGTATCACGGGCGAGCAGTTGCACGCCCAGTTCATCCTCCAACGCCTTGATGTGCGCGCTGATGGTCGGCTGGGAGGTATAGGTCTTTTCCGCGGCCTTCGTAAAACTGCCGTAGTCCACGACAGCGATATAGGAGCGGAGCTGTTTCATTTCCATGGATCTGTCCTCGCCTTTCTATTAGAGATTACCATAAACGCATAAGATTATCAAATAAAAGAAGAGCACATGGGGACAGGTACAATGTGTCGTTTTCACGACACATTGTACCTGTCCCCATGTGCTCTTTTATATAGAAAAGCGTTGGATGGATATTTCTTAGAGCATGAACGCCAGGGACGGGGCGGATGCGGCTGCCGGTCCCATGGACATGACGGAAGTGTAAACGAAGGTGCAGGCGAACAGCATCAGCACGACAGCCCACATTCTGATCCTCATAGTATTCATGGTATTTCCTCCGGTCGTTATTTTCTCAAGATTCGTTAATTCTTTAACGTTTTTGCATCTTTATGATACCGCAATCCGCATATGAAGTAAAACGACAGATATTAAAGTTGATTGTGAAGAACTGTCATGATAAAATGCCCTTGGGAGGATGCTTATGGATACTGAGAAATGCAAAGTGCTGCTCCGCTCCGTCGATACGGGCAGCTTTACGAAGGCGGCGGAGGAACTGGGATACACCCCGTCCGGCGTCACGCATATGATGAACGCTCTGGAGGAGGATCTGGGCGTGACCCTGCTGCGCCGCACCCGCTCCGGCGTCAGCCTTACCTCTGCGGGTCACGACCTGATCGGCCCCATCCGGGAACTGGTCGCTGCGGCGGACAAACTGGATCAGAACGTGGCGGAACTGAAGGGCATGACCGTCGGCCACGTGGCGTTCGCATCCGGCGCGTCCTTCGCGCGCTACATCGTTCCCGAAGTCGTGGCGCGGTTTAAGGAGCGCTATCCGAACATCACGCTGGAGATCATGGAAGCCGGCGGCGGCGATATGCGCGAAGCGATCACGGAGCACCGCATCTCCATGGGTTTCCTGACCCGCAAGGAATCGGACCGCAACTTCATCTCCCTGTTCGGCGACGACATGCTGGCGATCGTGCCGGAAGGCCATCCGCTGGCGGAATGCGAAGAGATGGACCTGGAGGAGCTGGCCAAATACCCCTATATCGGGGTCAATCTGGACTATGACCACGACGTGGAATACCTCGTCAAAGCGCAGGGCTTTTCCGCGAAGCCTTTCCTGGTGTCCCGGGACGAGCAGGCCATCATCGCCATGGTGCGGGAAGGCCTTGGCGTCTCCATCATCGCGGGGCTGCACGTGGCGTTCAACTCCGAAGGCATCGTGAGCGTTCCACTCAAGCCCCGGTATATCCGCGACGTCGGACTGGCTATCGTGTCGGAGGAGTCGCTGTCCCCGGCCGAGCGCAAATTTATCGACGTCGCCCGGGAAGTGGTGGCGGAGATGATCGAAGACGGGCTCGTGGAGCCGCCGCTGTAAGATCCAAAACAGAAAAAACAACCGCTCCGGAAAATTTCCGGAGCGGTATTGTTTTCGACTTTAGGTTTATTTCATTGGAGGTTGATTTTTCCGAAAGTCTGTCTTATCTGAAGTTGACGCCGTATCTGTACTGACCGATGCAGTAAGCTGCCATCAGGATGATCATCACGGGGATGAAGGCGGTGCTGGCGCCGTTGGAGAGGGCGATAGCCAGTACGACGAGTGCGAGCGCGATAGCGAAGATCAGAGAGGTCATAACGTTCTTTTTCATTTTGGTTTCCTTCCTTTTCACAAGACTTGTATTTTCAAGATTTGTTATTTATTTGACGGGATTGTTATTTCTTTAACGCCCCCTTGCAAGTACAATATACAATACTTCGCCCGTTAAGTAAAACGACAAAAACTAATATTTAATATGAGAA
>JAFPXN010000008.1 GCA_017412505.1 Bacillota bacterium
TCTACCTTATTGCAGATTGTATCTTTTGTACTTTTCTCGTCTTTTGAGATCAACTTAATGATCTCTTCGACTCAATTTCTACACTATGTTGTTTTCAAGGTTCAAGTTCCGTTTGACGCGGAACATTTAAGATTATACGCATCTGACCAACACTTGTCAACAACTTTTTAAAGGTTTTTGATAAGTTTTTTGTAGCTGTTTTCAGCCCCGCTCCGACGCGCAAAATTTATTATACGCACTTCAAATCCGTTGTCAACAACTTTTTTGAAGAGGATATCCATTATTTATCTACAGGTTTCTGCCCAGGGCTTCCGCCTGTTCCAGAGCCTTGTGATCCTTAATGTCGCCGGGGTCCATGCAGCCGTCCGCCGTGATGATGCCGAGATTCTTCCAGCCGACGTAGCCTGTGAACGCCTTATACATGTCGATCATGGGCTTGGGCACAGTCTTGTCCGTATCGCCGTAGGGCGACAGCAGCACGCTGCCCTTCACCGTCATCTTCGCAGTCTGCATGCAGATCATGCGGTCGAGCACCGTCTTGATCTGCGCGGAGAACCCGTAGAAGTAGACGGGCGTCGCGAAGACGATGACGTCGTCGCTGTACAGATGCGGCATGATGCGCTGCATGTCGTCGTGGATCGCGCACTCGCCGGCGTGGTCGAAGCAGTAGCGGCAGTCCGTGCACGGATGCACGCTCAGGTTCGCGACGTTGAAGACGTGCACCGTATGGCCCGCTTCCTGCGCGCCGCGGCAGAACGCGTCGACGAGCGCCGCCGTGTTGCCGCTCATCTTAGGGCTTCCGTTCAGGACGAGGATATTCTTCGGCGTCAGAACGCTGCTGACGTCCTCCGCCTCCTCTCCTTCCGGCACCTTGCAGATCTCGATGCCCGCGGATGCGCCGATGCGGTCCGCGCCGGCCTTGATCATCGCCAGGGCTGTCTCGCGGTCACGGATGCCGCCGGACGCCTTGACCCGAACGTTCCGGCTGACGGATTCGCGCATGAGCTCCACGGCGTGGACGGTCGCTCCGCCCTCTCCGAAACCGGTGGAAGTTTTGACGAACGCCGCGCCGGCTTCTTCCGACAGCTTGCAGGCGTCCACGATCTCGCCGTCGGACAGTGCGCCTGTTTCCAGGATCACTTTCACGATGGCGCCGTGCTCCGCCGCCGCGTCGCACACCGCTTTGATATCGTCAAAAACCGCCTGTTTGTGGCCCTCTTTCAGCAGGCCGTATTCCATGACCATATCGATCTCTTCCGCGCCGTTTTCGCAGGAATAGACGGTCTCAAAGACCTTTGCTTCGGTGGACATGGCGCCCAGGGGGAATCCGACGACGGAAGAGATCTTCACGTCGCTGCCTTCCAGCGCTTTCTTCGCCACAGGGACGAAACGGCTGTTGACGCAGACCGCGTAAAAGCCGTGTTCCTTCGCTTCGCTGCAGAGCTTTTCGATATCCGCGATGCCCGCGCCGGGCTTCAGCAGCGTATGGTCGATGTATTTCTCGAGGTTCTTCATGGTTGCCTCCCCTAGTCTTCCCTGATCCAGGATATATATGGAAGATTTCTGTATTTCTGGTCGATGTCCAGCCCGTAGCCGACGATGAACTTATCGTCCACGACGAAGCCGGTGTAGTCCGCCTCGATATCCGCTTTGCGGCGGGCGGGTTTGGACAGCATCGTCACGATCTTGATGCTCTTCGGGTTTCTCTTCGCCAGATATTCCTTCAGGTAAGCGAGCGTCAGGCCGCTGTCGATGATGTCTTCGACGATCAGCACGTTCTTGCCCGTGATGTCGCTGTCCAGATCCTTCAGGATACGGACGACGCCGCTGGTCTTCGTGCCGCTGCCGTAGGAAGAAACGGACATGAAATCCATCTCCACGTCCAGGGTGATGGCCCGCATCAGATCCGCCATGAAGGGAACGGATCCCTTCAGGATGCCGATCAGAAACAGTTCTTCTCCCTTGTAATCCTCGCTGATCTTCGCGCCGAGTTCAGCGACCTTGTCGGCGAGCTGTTCTCTGGAGATCAGAACTTCTGTAAAATCATACTTTTTCTTGGCAGCCATGGCTAAGCATCTCCCTCCCTGGTTTCCGTTGGATCGTTGCGGTTGGCCGACAGGATCTCTTCCATCGCGGACAGGACTTCCTCCGTGCCGGTCTTATTCAAAGCCGATACCGGGATCACCCGGTCGGTCTTCTTCAGTTTCAGTTCGCGGCGGATGACCGCGAGATTCCTGTTCAGTTCGGATCTGCCGATCTTGTCCGCCTTCGTCGCGACGACCAGGCCGTCCAGGCCGTAATACTGCAGATACTCGTACATCTGCTTATCCTGCGCGGACGGCGCGTGGCGGATGTCGACGAGCTGCACGACCTTCAGGAGGTCCGAACGCCCGGACAGATACGCCTCCATCATCGGGCCCCACTTCTCCGCCTCCGCCTTCGAGACCCGCGCGAAGCCATAGCCGGGAAGGTCTACGATACGGAACGAATCGTTCACCGCAAAGAAGTTGATGGTGCGGGTTTTGCCCGGGTTCTGGGAGACCTTCGCCAGCCTCTTCCGGTTCATCAGCAGGTTGATCAGAGACGATTTGCCCACGTTGGACCGGCCTGCAAAGGCGATTTCGGGCACGCCCTCCGGCGGATACTGTTCTTTACGGACGGCAGACGTCAGAAATTCGACGCTCTTGATGATCATTCGATGGCCTCTCTGACGGCGTCGTCGATCTTTTTCAGCAGCACGAACTCCATCTCGTCGCGCACAGCCTGCGGCAAGTCGTCCAGATCGGGCTTGTTTTCCTCGGGGAGCAGCACCTTCTTGATGCCCATGCGGTGAGCCGCCAGCATCTTTTCCTTGATGCCGCCCACGGGAAGGACCTGGCCGCGCAGCGTGATCTCGCCGGTCATGGCCACGTCTTTTCTGACGGGACGTCCGGTGAGCGCGGAGATGACGGACACGCACATCGTGACCCCTGCGGAAGGACCGTCTTTCGGCGTCGCCCCTTCGGGGATGTGGATGTGGATATCCTTTTCTTTATAGAAATCCTCGTCGATCTTCCACTGCTTCGCGCGGGAACGGATGTAACTGATGCCCGCCCTCGCGGACTCCTGCATCACGTCGCCGAGCTGGCCGGTCAGCTGCAGCTTGCCGCTGCCGGGGAGCACGGCCGTTTCGATGAACAGCGTATCGCCGCCCACGATGGTCCAGGCGAGGCCGGTGGCGACGCCCACTTCGCTCTTGCCGAGCAGTTTGTCGTAGTGGAATTTCTTCTTGCCCAGATACTCGCCCAGGTTGGAAGCCGTGATGGAGAACTTTGCGTTCCTTCCGGCTTCCGGGTCTGCGTTCTGCGCCTCGATCACCTTGCGGGCGACCTTGCGGCACAGATTGCCGATCTCCTTCTCCAGACCGCGCACGCCGGATTCCCTGGTATAGGAATTGATGAGCGCGCGGATGGCGCCGGCGTTGATGGAGATGCTGCCTACGCTCAGACCGTTGTTCCTGATCTGCTTGGGCACGAGGTATTTTTTCGCGATATTGAATTTTTCCTCCTCGGTGTAGCCGGAGATGGAGATGACCTCCATGCGGTCCAGCAGCGGCCGGGGAATGGTATCGGTCGTGTTCGCCGTCGTGATGAACAGCACGCCGGACAGATCGAACGGCACTTCGAGGTAGTGATCCACGAATTCCCTGTTCTGTTCCGGATCCAGCACTTCGAGCAGCGCGGACGCGGGATCGCCCCGGAAATCGGAACCGATCTTGTCCACTTCGTCGAACAGGAATACCGGATTGGCGGTGCCGCACTCCTTGATCGCGCTCATGACGCGTCCGGGGATGGCGCCGATGTACGTCCGTCTGTGACCGCGGATCTCCGCTTCGTCCCGCACGCCGCCCAGGCTCATATGCACGAACTCGCGTCCGATGGAGCGGGCGATGGATTTCGCGATGGACGTCTTACCCACGCCCGGGGGACCGACGAGACAGAGGATGGGTCCTTTGTCCGAAGCGGTTGCTGAGCCTGTCGAAGCCTCGCCGCGCTGCAGCAGCACCTGCACAGCCAGATATTCCAGGATACGGTCCTTGACCTTGTCCAGGCCGTAGTGATCGTCGTCCAGGATCTTCTTCGCCTTCAGCAGGTCGATATCCCCTTCGCTGCGCTTGTTCCAGGGCAGCGCCAGGATCCACTCCACGTAGCTGCGGATGACCGACGCGTCCGGGGAATTCGACGCCATCTTGGAGAAGCGGTTGATCTCCTGGGTCACCTTCTTCGTGACGACGGGCGCCAGGTTCAGAGCCTCGAGCTGTTTTTTCCACTCTGCGGCTTCGTCTTCGGCGTTCTCGTCTCCCAGTTCCTCCTGGATGGCGCGGATCTGTTCTCTTAAATAGTATTCGCGCTGGGACTTGTTCATCTGCGTTTTGACCTTGCTGGAGATCTTGTCCTCCAGGCGAAGGATCTCGTTCTCGCGGGTCAGATACTCGATGACCACGTTCAGCCGCTCGGGGATATCCATGGTCTCCAGGACCTTCTGATATTCCTCGGGCTTCAGTTCCATGTTGGACGCAACGATGTCCGCCAGTCTGCCCGGCTCTTCGATGCTCTCCACGCCGTGGAAGATCTCCGAAGACATCTTGGGATTGCTTTCCAGATATTCATGGAACAGGTTCAAGACCGTCCGCATGCGGGCGATCTGTTCGGGGTCCTTCACCTTCTGCGAAGGCTCCTCGATCTTTTCGACGCTGGCGAGGAAGTACGGCACCTCCTGGATCATCTTATAGATCCGGGCGCGGTACTGCCCGTCCACGAGCACCCGGATGTTGTCTCCGGGAAGTTTCAGCATCTGCTTGACTTTTGCAACGGTGCCCACGTGGAAGAAGTCCTTCGTCGTCGGAAGATCCGTGTCGATGTCCTTCTGGGACGTCAAAAACACGGTCTGATTCATCATCATGGCGCGTTCGAGCGCCAGGATGGACTTCTCTCTGCCCACGTCGAAATTGATGACCATATTGGGATAGACCGTCAGTCCCCGCAAGGGGATGAGCGGCATCACCTGAAGATCTTCTCTTCTTTCTGCTTCGTCCATTCTCTTTCCTTTATCTGCTTAGCTGATCTCCTTGTCCTGCGCGTTCTCGCTCAGCACGAGCGTGGGCTCGCCGCCCTCCACGCAGGCCTTGGTGATGATTACTTTCTTTACGTCGCTGCGGGAAGGGATCTCGTACATGATATCCGTCAGGATCTCCTCCACGATGCTGCGCAGCCCTCTGGCGCCGGTCTTCTTCGACGCAGCCTTCTCCGCGATCGCGCGGACTGCCTCGGTCTCCACGTCCAGCTCCACGCCGTCCAGTTCGAACAGTTTCTTGTACTGGCGGATCAGGGAGTTCTTAGGCTCGGTGATGATGCGCATGAGCGCGTTCACGGACAGTTCGTTCAGCGTAACGATGACCGGAAGTCTGCCGATGAGTTCGGGGATGAGCCCGTAGCGCAGCAGGTCTTCGCTCTGCACCTTTTCCAGGATCTTCGGATCCTGCTTCTTCGTGGAGACGATCTCGGAATTGAAACCGATGGTCTTCTCGCCGATGCGGTTCTGGATGATCTTGTCCAGACCGTCGAAAGCGCCGCCGCAGATGAACAGCACGTTCGTCGTATCGAACTGGATGAACTCCTGCATCGGGTGCTTTCTGCCGCCCTGGGGCGGTACGTTGGAGACCGTGCCTTCCACGATCTTCAGCAGTGCCTGCTGCACGCCTTCGCCGGAAACGTCTCTCGTAATAGAGGGGTTCTCGCTCTTGCGGGCCAGCTTGTCGATCTCATCCACGTAGATGATGCCTTTCTGGGCGCGCTCCACGTCGCCGTCAGCCGCTTGGATCAGGCGCAGCAGGATATTCTCCACGTCTTCGCCGACGTAGCCGGCTTCCGTCAGGGTCGTCGCGTCCGCGATGGCGAACGGAACGTCCAGGATCTTCGCCAGCGTCTGGGCCAGCAGCGTCTTACCGGAACCGGTCGGACCGATCATGACGATATTGCTCTTCTGGATCTCGACGCCGTCATCCGCCTGCGCGGCCTTGATGCCCTTCTTCGCGGGAGCCGCCGGAAGATTGTTGATCCTTTTATAATGATTGTAGACTGCCACGGCCAGCATCTTCTTCGCGCGGTCCTGGTCGATGACGTAATCCGCCAGGGTGGCGTCGATCTCTCTGGGCTTGGGCAGTTCCCCGCCGAACTGCAGGGAGGCTTCTTCCTTGATCTCGGGGAATTCCTCCGCCAGAATGTCCTCGCAGAGCTTGACGCATTCGTCGCAGATGTAGACGTCGGGACCGGCGATCAGCCGGCGCACCTGGCTCTGGGGCTTTCCGCAGAAACTGCAGGTCAATTCTTTTGAACTATCGAATTTTGCCATACTTTCTCCGTGTTAACTATCTTTTTTCCACGACCCGGTCGATCAGGCCGTAGGCGGCCGCTTCGGCCGCGGTCATGTAATTGTCCCGTTCCGTATCGGCGGCGATGGTCTCCAGGCTCTGGCCCGTCTTCTCCGCCAGGATCGCGTTCAGTTTTTCCCTCAGATGGAGGATATGCTCCGCCTGGATCTTGATGTCGCTGGCCTGACCCTGCGCGCCGCCTAAGGGCTGGTGGATCATGATCTCGGCGTTGGGCAGCGCGTAGCGCTTTCCCTTCGCGCCTGCCGCCAGCAGAAAAGCGCCCATGGAAGCCGCCATGCCGACACAGATGGTGGACACGTCGGGCTTGACGTACTGCATGGTGTCATAGATCGCGAGGCCTGCGGTGATGACTCCGCCGGGGCTGTTGATATACAGGTTGATGTCCTTGTCCGGGTCTTCGGATTCCAGGAACAGCAGCTGCGCCACGATCAGGCTCGCGGCTGCGTCGTTCACCTCGCCGTCCAGGAAGATGATGCGGTCTTTGAGTAAGCGGGAATAAATATCGTAGGAACGTTCCCCGCGGGACGTCTGCTCTACGACGTAGGGGATGAGATTGCTCATGTGATCCATCCTTTCCAAATTTATCGTGCGGATGATTCAGGCGGAACTTTTGGGTTCCGCCTGCGCTCATCGTTTATTCTTCGTCCTTTGCTTCTTCAGCAGGGGCCTCTTCGGTCTTCTTGGAAGTTTTCTTTTTCGCTGCCTTCTTTGCCGGCTTCTCTTCTTCCTTCTTTTCCTCGACCTCGGTGATCTCCGCTGCCTCGTACATCAGATCGATGGCCTTGCGGCTCATGATATCCTTCTTCAGATAATCCATGTTCTCTTCGCCGAAGATGGACTTGATCTGGGACTGCGCCATGCCGTACTGCGCGGCCATCGCGGCCAGTTCCTTATCGATATCCTCCGGAGTGACTTCGACGCCTTCCTGCTTGGCGACGGCTTCGACGATGAGTCTGCTCTTGACTCTCTTCTCCGCGTCGGGCTTGAATTCGTCGATCATCTGCTGCTGGGTCTTGTTCAGGTACTTGCAGTACTGATCCAGGTTCAGTCCCTGGGACTGCAGCTGGTAGCCGAATTCGTTCAGCATGTTGGCGGCTTCGCTGTCGATCATGGCCTGCGGCAGTTCGAGGGGGTTGGCTTCGTAGACCTGCTGCAGCACCTTGTCCTTGCCTTCGTATTCCTTGGCATCCTGCAGGGTCTTTTCCAGCTTCTCGCGGATATCCTTCTTTACTTCTTCGAGCGTATCGAATTCAGAAACGTCCTTGGCGAATTCGTCGTCCAGTTCGGGCAGTTCCTGCGTCTTGACTTCGTGGATCCTGCACTTGAAGACGGCGGGCTTGCCTGCCAGTTCTTCGGCGTGATATGCTTCGGGGAACGTCACTTCCACGTCCTTTGCGTCGCCGGCCTTGCAGCCTACGAGCTGTTCTTCGAAACCGGGGATGAACTGTCCGGAGCCCAGGATGAGGGTCTGGTTCTCGGCGGTGCCGCCTTCGAACTGCTTCTCTTCGCACCAGCCTTCATAGTCCAGCACGACCGTGTCGCCGTCCTCCGCGGGTCTGTCCACGACGACCAGGCGCGCGTTTCTCTGCTGCATCGCCTTCAGTTCGCCTTCGACGTCCTCTTCGTTCAGTTCCTTCTTGGTCACTTCGACCTTAACGCCCTTGTAGTCCTTGACGACGACTTCGGGAGCGACGGTGACGGTGACGGTGACTTCGAAGCCCTTGCCCTTCTCCAGCTTTTCTTCGCCGAAGGAAAGGTCCGGTCTGTCGACGGGTTCCAGCGCCAGCTGGTCCAGCGCCGCGGGATAGCCGTCCGCCAGACAATTGTCGATCGCGTCTTCGAAGAAGATGCCTTCTCCGTATCTCTTTTCGATGACGCTGCGGGGAGCCTTGCCCTTGCGGAATCCCGGCACCTCGATCTTGCCTCTCTGGGCCTTATATGCCTTATCCAGGGCCGCGTCGAATTCTTCCGCCGTAAAGGCCATGGTGAATTTTGCTACGTTGTTTTCCTTGCTAACTAGTACAGCGTTCATTTATTATCCTCCTTAATCGCCTTATACCAAGGCAATATAGAATTATAACAAAGATTCGTCCATAATGGAACACTTATTTTATTGTTGCTTTTTTATCATTCCTTTGTTAAGATGTTGCGCGTACCACTATTGCACGGAGGTTCTATGGAACTCGAGATGAAATACGCGGTGCCTGACAAGGCCACCTGCGATGCAATTTGGGAAGACGATCTGATCAAATACTACGCGGACCCCTCGTCCATGGAAAAACTGGTGATGAAGGCGGTCTACTTCGATACGGAGGACGGAAAACTGTCCGCCAACAATATGGCAGTGCGCGTGCGGTATGAAGGGGATACCGCTTTTGCCACGCTGAAATGGAACGGCAGCGTTTCCAACGGTTTTCATGAGCGCGAAGAGATCAACGTGCCCGCCCGGATGGAACACTTCATCGATTCGCCGAAGGAACTGTTCAAGGAAAGCGAGGACGGAAAAGTCCTGCTGGACCTGATCGGCGACGAACCGCTCGTCAACCTTCTGGAGATGCGCTACCTGCGCAGCCGCTGCCGTCTGTCCTACGGCGCCTCCATCATGGAGCTGGCCATCGACACCGGAAGCATCATCACGGATAAAGGCGAAGTGCCCATTATGGAGTTGGAGATCGAACTTTACGCCGGTGACCCGAAGGATATCCGGGATTTCGGACAGCGCCTGCAGGAAAAATACAAACTGGCGCCGGAAGACCGGTCGAAGCTGGTCCGCGGGTTGACCCTTCTGAGACAATAAAACAAAGAGCAGAGGAACGTTCCTCTGCTCTTCTCTTTGATACGGTATGCCGCGAAAGCCTGTCGCTACCGATCTTCGTAGATGCAGTAGGCAGGATAATATTCTCCCAGATAGACCCAGACGTTGTCGCCCATGTCCATATCGCCGCCGAACATCAGGTTGGGAACGAGCAGGCGGAGGGACGTGCGGCGCGTGCCCTTGACGACCTTTCCCTCCGGAGTGGGTCTCTCCGCGAAATCCTCGATCTCTTTGCGGAGATTGGGGATGCCCGTTTCCTTCGCGAAGTTATCGACGAACTTTTCTTTTTCAACATATACCACGTGATCGGGATTTTTGAACCATTCCAGCGTCATAAGATCCTCCTTTTTCGCCTTATTTATGAAGGAGCAGGGGTCTCGAACATGTCTGGATCGTGGTCGAAACCCCTGCGGATGGAAAGCAAACGAAAAGACTGTGGAAAGAATTCCACAGCCCGTTTTTACTGCGTCTGATAAGCCTTTCCGGTTTCCGCGCCGGTTGCTTTTTCTTCTATGCAGGTCTCCTGGCTCGCGCGTCTACGCTCAGGCGCCTTCTCGGGGTTTCCCAATGGCTTTTGCCTTCGCTCTTCGCTTACAGTGGCGGGACCGCGCCGGACTCGAACCGGCTTCCCTCTTCGCCGAATTGCTTCGGAACATAGAATCTATTCATTTAGTACTTAAAGTGTATCACCTTAACGCGGAATACGCAAGATACTGCGTAAAAAAAGTATCATCCTGCGATCAGCCGGTACAGTTCTGAAGGCGTCACACCGTGGATAATGCCTCCTTCCGGAACGGTCTGCAGCAGGCGCAGCAGATCCGTGTCGATCCCGTGACCCCGGATCAACATACAGAGATCTTCCGGATCTCCCGTGCAGAAGAAATCGCCGCTGAGGGCGATTTCCGCGATCACGCCCTCTTCCATGCGGAGATGGACCCGCACGAGCCCGCCGGGGAAGCGTTCTTCCCGCGTTTCCTCATAAGACGGCGGATAGCCGAACGTCCACCGGGGATCTTCGTAGCGCGCCTGCAGCGCGTCGAGCCTGTCTTCGCCGCAGAATTCCGGCAAACTGCGGCGCTCCCCTTTTCTGCCGAATTCTTCGATCAGCGCATCTGCGAATTCCCCGGCGGAAACAGGACGGCCGGCCGCCAGCGAGAGCGTCGTGACCGGGCTGACCGCAGAGGGTTCCGCCCCCGCCAAGATCTTGCCCGGTTTCGTTCTTAAGAGCTTTGGGATAACGGATAGATCCGTCGAGAGCATGACGCAGCCGTGATGCAGCAGTCTGCTGTCCCGGAAGGCCTGCGCGCTGCCGGACAGTTTCTTCCCGTCCGCGTAAATGTCGTTGCGTCCGCCGAAAGACACGTCCGCCCCCATCCTGCGGCACGCCCTGACGGCGGGCTGCGTCAATTCCGCCAGGCTGACGCTGTCCGGGTCATCGCAGCAAAGGATCAGGGAATAGTTGAGGTTTCCGAGGTCGTGATAGACGGCGCCGCCTCCGGAGAGCCTTCGCGCGACGCGAACGTTCCTTTCTTCCGCTTCAGCCAGGTCGACCTCCGCCGCGGCGTTCTGATATCTTCCCAGGATCACGGACGGTCCGTTCCGCCACAAAAGCAGCGCCTCCGTCTCTTCCGGAAGAGACGAAAACAGCAGTTCCTCCAAAGCGAGGTTCCGGTATGGATCTGTAAAAGGCGAGTAAAAAATCTCCATCTATCAGTTGTACACAGCCTCCTCAACTGATAATATTAAAGCATACTCGGACATTTGCCAAAGACATTTTTTCTGAACATCGACGCAGCGCTTGCCCGGGTGCTTTTTTTCAATCAGTCACGCAACATAGGAGGACAAGACAATGGCAAAATCCATCAACGCAAGAGAGATCTATGAAGATTTCGTAAACGGCGTAGGCATCATCGCGGAAACGAACGGAGACTTTATCGAAAAATTCGTGGCGGTCGACTCCAGCGCCGGCATGGGCGCCCTGGACGCCAAGACCAAGGAACTCATCGGCGTAGCGCTCGGCGTCTATAACCGCTGCCAGTACTGCATCTGCGTGCACACGAGAGGCGCTTACGGCGCAGGCTGCACCAGAGCGGAGATCCTGGCCGCAGCGGAAGTCGCCATCTCCTTCGGCGGCGGCCCCAGCGTCGCATACAGCGCAGGCGTCCTGACCGCGGCTCTGGACGAGTTCGAGCACGATTTCGACTGATATGCTGCAGAACATCACGGCTGCGAAGACAGCCTGTACGATCAAAAACTGGAAGGTCAAGCCCGGCGATGCCGTGGAGAAAGGCGCAGTCCTCTGCACCGTTTCCCAGGGGAAAATGACCCGGGATATCGCCGCGAAATGGCCCGGCGCCATCGTCGAGATCCTGGCGGCGGAAGGCAGCGCCGTACCCGGCGGCGAAGCGATCTGCTCCATGGAAGTTTCCGAAGCGGATCTGGCAGCCGCCGCGGCAGCGGAAGAAGAGACGGTAAAGACGGTCGTCGTCATCGGCGGCGGACCGGGCGGCTACGTGGCCGCGATCCGGGCCGCGCAGCTCGGCGCAAAGGTGACCCTTATCGAGAAAAAACGCATTGGGGGCACCTGTCTGAACGTCGGCTGCATTCCCACGAAAGCGCTGCTCCACAGCGCGAAGCTCTACGGGAAGACGAAGCGCGCGGCTTCCGCCGGCGTCATCGCGGAAAACGTGACGCTGGACTGGGACGGCGTGCAGAACTACCGCCGCGGCGTCGTGGACAGACTGGTCGGCGGCGTAGCGTCCCTGCTGGAAGCGAACGGCGTGGAGGTCATAAAGGCATCCGCACGATTCAAAGACGCCCATACCCTGCTCCTGACGAACGAAGACGGAAGCGAGAAGGAGCTGACCGCGGATCATATCATCATCGCCGCGGGTTCCGCACCGGTCATCCCGCCCATCCCGGGCCTTGCGGATGCAGCCGGATGCGTGGACTCCACCGGCGCCCTCGCATTCGAGGAAAAGCCGGATTCGCTGCTGATCATCGGCGGCGGCGTCATCGGCATCGAACTCGCCTGCGCCTACAACGCGTTCGGCACGAAGGTGACCGTCGTCGAGATGCTGGACAGACTGCTGCCTCCCATGGATCTGAGCCTGACGGAAAAGGCGCAGAAGATCATGGAAGACACCGGCATCGTTTTCTGTCTCGGGACGAAAGTCACCAAAGCGGAGGATACGCCTGGAGGCATTCGCGTATACGGAGAAAAAGCGGACGGCACCCAGCTGCAGTTCGAAGCTGAAAAAGTGCTCGTCGCGATCGGCCGCCGCAGCGATACGGCGTCGCTTGCGCTGGAAAACGCAGGCATCGAGACGCAGCGCGGGGTCATCGCGGTGGATGACCGCATGCAGACCGGCGTGCCCGGCGTCTACGCCATCGGCGACTGTACCGGCAGGATGATGCTGGCACACGCGGCCATGGCCATGGGCGAAACGGCTGCGGAAAACGCCATGGGAAAGCGGAGCACCTACAGCGAAAAGATCTGCCCCAGCTGCGTGTACATGACGCCGGAATTCGCCGGCGCAGGTTCCACGGAAGAACAGCTGAAGGCGAAGAACATCAACTACAAGGCGGGCGTCTTCCCCATCGCCGCCAACGGAAAATCCGTCATCATGGAAGAGCCGGAAGGCGAAGTGAAGGTGTTGGCGGACACCAGATCCGGAAAACTGCTGGGCATCCACATCCTGGGCCCCCGCGCGACGGACCTGATCGGCGAAGCCGCAGCCTATCTCAACCGCAACGCCTACGTGGAGGACATCGCAGGCACGATGCACGCGCATCCCACGGTGTCGGAAGCCTTGAGAGAGGCTGCCCTGGCCTTCCAGGGGAAAGCGATCCATTTCAAGTGATCCGAAATGATACGACAAAACTCCCGGAGCATACCGCTCCGGGAGTTTTGTTATGCCTTTATGATCGGGTCAACCGATTACTTGCCGGCTCTGGCCTTGTAGCCTTCCAGTCTTTCCTTGGCGTCGTTCTCTGCCTTTTCGTACAGAGCTTCTGCCTTGTCCGGGAACTCCTTGGACAAGGACGCATAGCGGACCTGATCCATGATGAAGTCGCGGAAGGAACCGGTCGGATCCTTAGAATCGAGCACGAACGGGTTCTCGCCCTTCGCCTTCAGTTCGGGGTTGAACCGGTACAGCTGCCAATAACCGCATTCGACTGCCAGTTTCTCGTTCTCCTGCGTCTTGCCCATGCCCTTCTTGAGGCCGTGGTTGATGCAGGGAGCGTAGCAGATGATGAGGGACGGACCATGGTAGCTTTCGGCTTCCTTGATCGCCTTCAGGAACTGGTTCTTGTCGGCGCCCATGGCGACCTGTGCAACGTAGACGTAGCCGTAGCTGGCTGCCATCATGCCCAGATCCTTCTTCTTGGTCTTCTTGCCGCTGGCCGCGAACTTCGCGATAGCTGCGGCAGGAGTCGCCTTGGAGGACTGACCGCCGGTGTTGGAGTAAACTTCGGTATCGAAGACGAGCACGTTGATGTCTTCGCCGGAAGCGAGAACGTGGTCCAGTCCGCCGTAACCGATGTCGTAGGACCAGCCGTCGCCGCCCAGGCACCAGACGCTCTTCTTGACGAGGAAGTCTTCCTTCGCCTTCAGTTCTGCCTTCAGTTCGGCAGCTCTGCCGGAGAGCTTAGCCTTGTTGACCGCAGCCATCAGCGCTTCGGACTGTGCTCTGGAGGTGGAACCTTCGTCCATGCCTTCGACCCAGGCCTTCGCAGCTTCCTTGATCTCTGCGCTCTTGGTGGTCTCTGCGAGTTCGCAGACGATATCCTTTACCTTTTCTCTGTTCTGACGGACGGCGGTAGCCATACCGAGACCGAACTCAGCGTTGTCTTCGAACAGGGAGTTCGCCCAGGACGGG
Organism: Bacillota bacterium; assembly: GCA_017412505.1. Classification (GTDB taxonomy): domain Bacteria; phylum Bacillota; class Clostridia; order Peptostreptococcales; family Anaerovoracaceae; genus RUG11894. Next base: position 14,129 of record JAFPXN010000008.1, read on the forward strand.
CCTCTGCCGTTCTTATCGGTAGTGTACGGCATGGACGGTGCGGAAGCGCCCCAGATGGAGGAGCAGCCAGTCGCGTTCGCGATCATCATGCGGTCACCGAACAGCTGGGTAACGACCTTGATATACGGAGTTTCGCCGCAGCCTGCGCAGGCGCCGGAGAATTCGAAGTACGGGAACGCGAACTGGGATCCCTTGACGGAACCCTTATCCATGACGGGCTTTTCGCCGATCTCCATCGCGAATTCCCAGTTGGCAGCTTCCGCTTCCTGAGAGGCGAAGCTTTCCATGGTAAGAGCCTTGGTCTTGGACGGGCAGATGTCCGCGCAGTTGCCGCAGCCGAGGCAATCCAGCGGGGAGACCTGCATGCGGAATGCCATGCCGGCAGCTTCCTTGCCTAGAGCCTTGATGGTCTCGAAGCTTGCAGGAGCCTTTGCCTTTTCTTCTTCTGTCAGCAGGATCGGTCTGATCGTTGCGTGCGGGCAGACGAAGGAGCACTGGTTGCACTGGATGCAGTTTTCAGGATGCCACATGGGTACCTTGACGGCTACGCCGCGCTTCTCGTAGGCAGCGGTGCCGCTGGGGAACGTGCCGTCTTCGATTCCTGCGAACGTGGAAACGGGCAGCTTGTCGCCTTCCTGACGGTTCATGGGTACGAGGACCTTTTCGATGAATTCGGGGACCTTCTTTGCCTTGGCAGGCTTGTCTTCCGCGGTCTTCCAGGACGCGGGGACCTTGACCTGGTGGAATCCGGTGAGGCCGGCGTCCACGGCAGCCCAGTTCATCTTGACGACGTTTTCACCCTTCTTGCCGTAGGTCTTCTCGATGGACTTCTTCAGATACTTTTCTGCGTCTTCCACGGGGATGACCTTGGTGAGAGCGAAGAACGCGGACTGCATGATCATGTTGATCCTGTTGCCCAGGCCGATCTTGACGCCCAGGTCGGTAGCGTCGATGGTGTAGAACTTGATATTGTTCTTTGCGATGTACTGCTTCATGGAAGCGGGCAGGTGCTGTTCGAGCGCTGCGTCGTCCCAGGTGCAGTTGAGCAGGAACGTGCCGCCCTTCTTCAGGCCGGCCAGAACGTCGTATGCGTGGACGTAGGATTCGTTGTGGCATGCGACGAAGTCCGCCTCGGTGATGAGGTAGGTGGACTTGATGGGGTTCTTACCGAATCTCAGGTGGGAAACGGTGATGCCGCCGGACTTCTTGGAGTCATAGGAGAAATAGCCCTGCGCGTACATGTCGGTGTTGTCGCCGATGATCTTGATGGCCTGCTTGTTGGCGCCGACGGTACCGTCGGAACCCAGACCCCAGAACTTGCAGCGATAGGTGCCTTCGGGTTCGGTCGCGATCTTGACGGTCTTCAGGGAAGTGCCGTACAGGTCGTCGTCGATGCCGATGGTGAAGTTGTTCTTGGGCTTCTTCGCCTTGAGGTTATTGTAGACAGCAACGATCTGTCCGGGCGTGGTGTCCTTGGAGCCCAAACCGTAGCGGCCGCCGTAGATCTCGGGAGCGTTCTCTTCGGTGTAGTACATGGTCTTGAGGTCCATGTAGAGAGGATCGCCCATAGCGCCGGGTTCCTTCGTTCTGTCGAGAACGGCGATTCTCTTGACAGTCTTCGGCATGACCTTCTTGAGGTACTTCGGAGACCAGGGTCTGTACAGTCTGACCTTGATGAGGCCGACCTTTTCGCCCTTTGCCAGCAGATGCGGCAGGGTCTCTTCGATGGCTTCGCAGACGGAGCCCATCGCGACGATGACGTTCTCCGCGTCGGGAGCGCCGACATAGTCGAACGGCTGATACTTTCTGCCGATCTCCTTGCCGAGCTTCTTCATGTAATCGGCAACGATGTCGGGCAGCGCTTCGTAGTACTTATTCGCAGCTTCTCTGGCCTGGAAGAAGATATCCGGGTTCTGAGCGGTGCCGCGGATGACGGGATGCTCGGGATTCAGGGCTCTGTCTCTGAACGCCTGGACGGCATCCATGTCGATCAGCTTCTTGTAGACGCTGTAGTCGACGACTTCGATCTTCTGGATCTCGTGAGAGGTTCTGAAACCGTCGAAGAAGTGCAGGAACGGTACTCTGCCTTCGATGGCGGACAGATGTGCGACTGCTGCGAGGTCCATGACTTCCTGGACGGAGCTGGAGCACAGCAGGGCGAAACCGGTCTGGCGGCAGGCCATGACGTCGGAGTGATCGCCGAAGATGCACAGTGCGTGCGCAGCCAGGGTTCTTGCCGTAACGTGGAACACGCCGGGCAGGAGTTCGCCTGCGATCTTGTACATGTTGGGGATCATGAGGAGCAGGCCCTGGGATGCGGTGTAAGTGGTGGTGAGAGCGCCGGCTGCGAGGGAGCCGTGGACCGTACCGGATGCGCCGCCTTCGGACTGCATCTCGACTACGCGGACTTCCTGGCCGAACAGGTTCTTTTCTCCATGCGCCGCCATATCGTCCACGATCTCAGCCATCGGGGAGGACGGAGTGATGGGGAAAATTGCGGCAACGTCGGTGAACGCATAAGAGACATATGCGGCAGCGGCGTTGCCATCCATGGTTTTGAATTTCTTTGCCATGATGATGTTTCTCCTTTACTTTTTATAAGTAATTTTAAGTAAAACAATAGAAAACACAGAGTATAAAAACATACCCTGTTAATTATATATCAAATACTGAAAAATACAACCGAAGAAGCGAAAAAGAAGCAGAAGATCAGCCGTAGGAGGACCATCGGGGAACCCGGTACTTAGCGATTGGCGAGCCGTAAGGCGAAGACAGAGCTTAGTACCGCTGGGAGGGGCCACGCTGAGCGGGAGCGTGTCCGAATACGGCTGATCTTCTGCTTTTATGATTTGTCCTTTTTTTCCAAATAACTGAGCGTATAGAGCGCGATAAACGAAATGACGATATTCACCAGCACCCACTTGTACGCCAGCGTGTCGTTCCCCTCCCGCCAGAGCTGATAGACCGTCGTGGAAACGGTGGCGGTGCGGCCCGGGGTGTAACCGGAAACCATGGACGTGGCGCCGTATTCGCCCAGCCCCCTTGCGAAGGCCAGCACGAAACCGGCCAGCACGCCTTTTTTGCAGCAGGGCATCATGATGTGCCAGAAGACCTGTCTGCGGGTCAAGCCCAGGGAGAAGCCCGCGTCGGCCAGCCCCCTGTCGAAACTTTCGAACGCGCCCCGCGCCGTGCGGTACATCAGGGGGAACGTGACGATCGCGACGGCCAGGATAGACGCCGGCCACGTCATGATGACGCGCACTCCAAAATGTTCCAGCAGGAACGCGCCGAGCGGCCGCTTCGGGCTGAGTGACGCCAGCAGAAAATAGCCGACGACCGTGGGCGGCAGCACCAGAGGCAGCGTCAGAAAGCAGTCTAAAACCGCCTTGATCTGCGGACGCACGCTGCGCAGACCATAGGCCGCTCCGATGCCGGCGAAAAACGTCAGCACCGAAGCGATCAGGGAAATGCGTATGGAGTTGAGTAAGGGAAACCAGTCCATCTCCGGCTATTCTGCGACGGTGAAGCCCGCCGCTTCGAATACGTTCGCGGCATCGATCGTCTGCAGGAAAACCATAAAGCGGTCCGCCTGTTCGGGATACTCTGTATTGGCAAGGATGGCAGCCGGATAAACGATGGGGCTGTGGCTGCCTTCCGGCGGATACGCCACGACTTCCAGGCCTGCGGCAGCAGCGTCCGTGCCGTATACGATGCCGCAGTCCGCGCCCATCTCGGATACGGTCTTCGTCACGGTCTTGACGTTGTCGCCGAACGTGATCTTCTGCGCCGCGTTCAATTCGTCCCAAAGACTCATGTACGTCAGGATCTCCTCCGAATACTGGCCGACAGGCACGTCGGAATTGCCCAGGGCGATCTTCGTCACCTTATCCGTTCCCAGGTCCTCGTAGCTCGTAATGCCCGCCGGATTGCCTTCGGGCACGACCAGCGCGCACTTGTTCTCCAGCAGGTCGACGCGGCTGGCTGCATCGATAAGTCCCAGTTCGTCCAGCTGGTTCATCTGCTTCTGCGCGGCGGAGATGAAAACGTCGCAGACAGCACCCTCCTCGATCTGGGTCTTGAGCGTGCCGGAGGAATCGAAGGTGAAGACCAGCTCGATGTTCGGTTCGTACAGCGTATTCCAGATCTTCTGCAGTTCCGTGAGCGTCTCGGTCATGGAAGCCGCTGCAAACACGTTCAGCGTGCAGGGCGGCAGCTCGTCGATCATGCCATCTCCGTCCATGACCTGGGATTTGCAGGCCGCCAGAGAGAAAAGCAAGATCAGTACTGTCAGGATCGCGACAATTTTTTTCATAAAAACCTCCTATTCTGAAACTGCGCAGTTCGCTGCGGCACCAACTAAGATCTCGATGCCGTGGGTCAGCGCAGGCGTGACCGCCTCCAGGTTTTCCCGGACCGCTTTCGGGCTGCCGGGCAGGTTGATGATGAGCGTCGACTTCCGCAGCGCTGCCGTGCCTCTGGACAGCATGCCCCGCGGCGTGATCCGCATGGAATACGCCCGCATGGCTTCCGGAATGCCGGGCACCAAGCGCTCCGCGATATCCGTCGTGGCTTCCGGCGTCGTGTCTCTCGGAGCGAACCCGGTGCCGCCGGTCGTGAGGATCAGCTGCGCCCGGTTTTCGTCCGCGATCTGCGCCATAAGGTCCGCGAGGGGCTGCCTGTCGTCGGATACGAGATGCGTTTCGCCGACGAAATACCCCATCTGTTTCATGACGTCGACGATGACCGGGCCGGCTTTGTCTTCCCGCTCGCCTTTCGCACCGGAATCGGACACCGTGATGACGGCGACGGTCGGAAAGACGCCGAATTCATCGCCCGGACGGATCTCCCCGCCCTGCTCCACGACCGCGAACACGCCCTCCCGGGGCATGATGCAGTCTCCGGTAAGGCGGCGGATCTCGCAGTCCGCGTGGCATTCCTTGCCGATCTGGGTCATCCGCAGGACCGCCGACCCGCAGCGGAAGCGGATCCCGATGGGAAGCTTCGCGAAATCGATGCCGGATACCATGATGTTCTCCGCGAAATCGCCGGGCTGCAGCGCTTTGAAACCGGCTTCGGCAAAGCGCTTCTGCGCGGCTTCATATTTCTCATAGGACAGCAGGCTGACCGCCCTGTGCCAGCTGCCGGCGTGGGCGTCGCCTTCGATGCCCCAGTCCTTGACGAGCACGGCTTTATCGATCTGTTTTTTCTTCGTGCCGCGCACCTCGCTGATGCAGACGGACATTACGTTTCCCATAGTCATCCTCCGATCTGGGACATCGACCGCTGTTCTTCTGTCTTCTGAAAGCCGAACGCGTGTTGTTTCGGTTTGTTTTGAACGCAGCGCACGATGCTTTCGCGCAGCGCCTCTTCCCCTGCGCCGCCGCGCAGGATCGCTTTCACGTCTTCTCCCGCCGGAAACGCCAGACAGCTCTTCAGCATGCCGTCCGCTGTCAGACGGATGCGGTTGCAGTCCCCGCAGAAGCGGTGCGATACGGCGGAGATGAAGCCGATATCGGACGCGAAGCCGGGAAAACGGTAATACTCTGCGGGGCCTTTCGGGGTCCTGTCCCCAGGGCACCCCCCCGCATCCCCTCGCTGCCGCTCAGGGCGCCGGTACTCCCCTGGGGCCACCCCTTCAGGCCCCGCTTCATCATGGGAGAAAGGACCGTACTTTTTCTGTAAAAGATCTATCAATTCGATTTTTGGAATACCCTTCAGTACTGCGCCCATCCCGATGGGCATGAGCTCGATAAAGCGGACGGACGCGCGGGTATCCCTGGCGAGGGACGCGATCTTCAAAACCTGTTCTTCCCTGCCCTTCGTCGGCACGCAGTTGATCTTGACGGAAAGACCGGGGGCGTCGAGCGCGGCATGCAGACCCGCCATGGCGGCTTCGAAGCGATCCCTGCCGGCGAAGGCCTCGTAAGCTTCGCGGTCCATCGCGTTCAGGCTGAAGTTGACCCCCGAAAGCCCTGCCGTCAGCAGATCCGGCAGCTGCTGCGCCAATCGCACGCCGTTCGTCGTGAGCACGACCTGCTCGATCCCGGGAATGCTTTTCAGCATTTTTACAAGAACCGCCAGCTGCGGCCGCACCAGAGGCTCCCCGCCGGTCAGGCGTATCTTGCGGACGCCCAGTTTTGCGGCTTCTGTCACCACTGCGGCGATCTCCTCATAGCTCAAGATGTCCTCGTGCGCCATCAAAGGAACGCCCTCCGGCGGCATGCAGTGCCGGCAGCGCAGATCGCAGCGGTCGGTGACCGAGACACGCAGATATTCGATTGTGCGTCCGTACTTATCTTTCATGGAGCGTATGCACGATCTCCTCGATCTGATCCGCAGCTTCCGCGGAATCCATCCAGTCGCCCGCGGTCAGGTACAGTTTGGGATAGTCCGAATTCTTCAGGCCTTCGATCAGGATGAGGTCCGCGTCTTCGAATGCTTCGAACAGCTGCCGTTCATCCACGGACTGCCTTTTGACCATCATAAATTTTTCCCCGTCGAACACCGCTGTGCCGACCGCGCCCGCGTCGTAAAAGCGTCGGGTGTCGGTGCCCGGCACGTCCGGCTCGAAGGCGTGGCCGTCGTGTTTGATCACAGCGACGCGGTAGCCCCGCGCAGTCAAAATGGGCAGGAGCGCCTCGATCAGCGTGGTCTTGCCGGAGTTCTTTTCGCCGGAAATAGCGATCACGTCGGGATACTTCACAGCCGCGTCCCTTCCTTTCCGAAGAAGAAATCCCCGGACTTGCCGCCGGATTTCCGCACGAGATGCACGTCCGAGATCACCATTTCCTTGCTGACAGCCTTGCACATGTCATAGATCGTCAGCAGCGCGGCGGAGACGCCGGTGAGCGCTTCCATCTCCACGCCGGTCTTCCCTTCCGTCTTTACGGTGCAGACGGCGCGGACCTCCTGCTGACTAGGCAGGATCTCGAAGTCCACGGAAGCTTTCGTGATAGGCAGCGGATGACAGAGCGGGATGATGTCGGACGTTTTCTTGCAGGCCATGATCCCGGCAATGCGGGCAGCCGCCAGCACGTCGCCTTTCGCGATGTCACCGCGCTGCAGCAGTTCCAAAACAGCAGGTCCAACCAATATCGTTCCCTGCGCCTGCGCCTCGCGGACCGTGACCGCTTTCCCGGACACGTCTACCATCACGGCTTCGCCGTTTTCGTTGATATGCGTGAGTTGTTCCATCGTAAACTCCTAAAGTAAATAGACTTTCAGCTTTGTTCCCGCTTCGAAGGGTCCTTCGCCCGCGGGCAGTTCCGCCAGGCAATCGCAGCCTGCCATGGACAGCATCTGGCCGCTGGCGTGTCCCTGCGGCACGTGCAGCAAGCCTTCCTTGAATCTCGCCCGCAGATAGCGGGGCACGGCGCTGCCCTTGCGGAAAGGTTCCGCCAGCATGCCTTCCGCCTCCGCCATCTTCAGCGACGGATCCGCGGAAAGCTTCGCCAGAAGCGGTCTGGCGAACAGTTCGAACGTCGCTGCCGCGGCGTAAGGATTGCCGGACAGGCACAGAATATGGCATGCGCCAAGGCGCGCCAGCATCAGGGGCGAGCCGGGCTTCAGGCTGACCCCGTGGAACAGGATCCGGGCGCCGAGCTCCGCCAGCACTTTCGGCATCAGGTCGAAGTCGCCTACGGAAACGCCGCCGGTCGTCAGGATCAGCGGGAACTGTTCCCTGCTTTCGAGGATCGTCCGCTTCAGCAGCGCTTCGTCGTCCGAAGCCCAGTCCGTTTTGCAGGAGAATCCCAGTTCCTTCAGCCGTGAAGATAGGTAGACCGCGTTGGAATCGTGGATCTTCCCCTCCGTCAGAGGCTCGTCCGGGCGGCAGATCTCACTGCCTGTGGAGAGCAGAAAGACCGGAAATCTGGCGCGGACAGGCACTTCCGGGATCCCCGCGGCGGACAGGCAGGCTGCCATCGCCGCGTCGATCCGCTCTCCGGCTTTACAGAGGACTTCGCCTCTTGCGAAATCCTCTCCGGCGAACACATAGTTCTGATGATGTCCGACCGCTTTATAGATCCGAACTGCGGTATCGCCGTCACGATCGCAGCCTTCCTCGTAATCGGCGTCCTCGATCCCCACGACCGCGTCGCAGTCCGCCGGGATCCTTCCGCCCGTCATGATGCGCACGCATTCGCCGGGGCCCACAGCAAACGTCTCCCCGCAGCCCGCCGGCACGTATCCGGCCTGCCGCAGCCTCGCAGGATGTCCTGCGGACGCGCCGGCGACGTCTTCGCTGCGAAAAGCAAAGCCGTCCAGGGGCGAACGGTCGAAAGGCGGCTGATCGGCCGCGGAAACGATGTCCTCCGCGGCGACCCGTCCGCAGCAGTCGAAAACGCTGACCCGCTCGGTCCGGTCCAGACACGGCGTTTCCTCTATGACGCGCAACGCTTCTTCCACGCTGAGAAATGCCATCTTACCAGCCCTTTCCGAAGCTGCAGTCCGGGAACCGGCACTCTTTGCAGCCCAAACACAGCCCGCCGTAGCCGATCTCCGCCAGTTCCGCCTTGGTGATGGGATCGCCTGCCAGCACACGGGGCAGCACGATGTCAAAGATCGTCGCCTTGTGATACATCACGCAGCCTGGCAGCCCCAAAATGGGCACGCCGTCTTCGAAATATCCCAGGCAGAGCATGGCGCCGGGCAGAGCCGCGCCCCCGTAGGTGACGATGCGCGCGCCGCTTTCCCTGATAGCGCCGGGGGTCTTGTCGTCCGGGTCCACGCTCATGCCGCCGGTGCAGAAGACCGCATCCGCGCCGGACGCTCTGGCCTCCGCAATCGCGTCGCAGATCGCCTGCGTGTCGTCCACGCATTTCGTCCGGTAGACGGTCTCCACGCCGAATCCCGCCAGTTTCTTCTCCACCACCGGTCCGAACTGATCTTTGATCAGGCCTTTTGCGACTTCGCTGCCGGTCACGATCACCGCCGCTTTTTTTACGGTAAACGGCAGCACCTGCAGCAGCGGTTCCGCGCCAACCAGCTCTGCGGCCCTATCCAGTTTCTCCGCCTCGATCACGAGGGGGATCACCCGCATGCCGGCCAGTTTATCGCCCTTTCTCACCGCCACGTTGCCCATGCGGGTCGCGATCATCAACTGGTCCTGTCCGTTTACCAGCGCCAGCCTTCTGCGGTCGACTTTGAACAGGCCGTCCGCATCCGCCTTGATCTCGATCTTGCCCTCTTTGGCCTGTCCGCGGGTCATGTGCGGTCCCAGGCACATCGCAACGAGCCGCTCCGCCGCCTCGTCCTCGTGCAGGGATCCTTCCGGCAGTTCGAACACGTACAGGTTTTCCTTGCCCATGGAGAGCAGGACGGGGATATCCTCCTCCGTGACGATATGTCCCTTGCGGAATCTGGCGTCCTTCGTGACCCCGGGAATGATCTGGGTCATGTCGTGGCACAGCACGGATCCGACAGCGTCTTCTGTTCTGATCAGTTTCATGTTTCCTCCTAAACAAAAGCCCCGCCTCCGTCCGGGAAGCAGGGTCCGATCATACCAAAAGAAGCGGCAGCGCCGTTCTGATCCTGCGACCTTTTCGAAGAGGAAGGTCCGCCGGTTTCCCGGACGGGCCCCGGAGGGTCGAACGGACGGATCCGTTCCCCTCGGCCGGAAGTCCTTAGCGTATGCCTTAGGCGCTCCCGGCTCGGAAGCATCGTTTTTATTCTCGTTACGATAAGTATAGCAGGCCGTCAGAAAAGATGCAAACGCAGCGGCCTGCGGCGGACGTTCGTCAGCGCGTATTCCAGGAACCACAGGATGAGCGCTCCTGCCGCGATGAGGGCGGTATACAGGAGGATCTCCGGGATGATCCCGGCCTTCAGCGCGATCTCGTGGAACACGGGCTGCGTCGTGGGCCAATACGGCGTGATGTTGAACATGTTCGACGCTAAGCCGTCCTCCCCCGCCCAGTAATGGCTGACTACGTTGACGACCTCCGCGACGGCGGCCATGCCCGCGTAGAGGATCGCCGCCGGTTTGAACGGCGCTTTCGCTCGTCTGGAGAGGATGACGATACAGGCGAGGCTCTCCTGGATCATCAGGATGTGATACAGGAAACCGTGGCAGAACAGCAGTACCTGGGGCCGCATCATATCGCCCGGTACCGCCAGCGCGAAGACTGCCGCGATCAGGCCGAACGTCGCCATGAAGACCAGCACCGCGTCCTGTGCCTTTCCCTTCAGGAACGGCAGCGGCACGCAGCAGTACATGGCCATGCTGCACAGCTGCCACGGGAAGAACCAGGCCGAACGGATGTCCGGATAGACATACTTATGGACAAACCACTGCTTCCAGACTTCCGCGGCGATCATCAGCACGCCTGCGGCGAACAGAAAGAGCATCAGATCCTTCTCCGTCATGCCGCGCAGCCGGAAAAACGTGCGCACGGAAAAAAGAAACGCCGCGACCAGTATGAGGATGTGCACCGTCCCGAACATCGCCGGAACTGCCGGAAACGTCAGATCCATAAGCGTTCCTCCCCGCTTTTAGTTTACACCAGGAAAACTCCTTTTGCAAAATACCGCCATACAGAGGATAATAGAGGAAAAGAACTTCCCCTTATCAGGACAGAACTATGGCAAGAACAGAACTGATCGCCACAGCCACTTTCGGACTGGAGGCAGTCGTAAAAAGAGAGATCGAAGCGCTCGGCTACACCGTCACCGCGTCGCAGGACGGGCGCCTTACCTACCTGGCGGACGAGCGGGGCATCGTGCGCTCCAACCTGTGGCTGCGCAGCGCAGACCGCGTGTACGTCAAAATGGCGGAATTCGAAGCGAAGACGTTCGAGGACCTGTTCCAGAACGTCGCCGGCATCCCCTGGGAGGAATGGATCCCCTACGAAGGCAAATTCACCGTCGTGGGCACGTCCGTCAAGTCCCAGCTGCACTCGGTGCCCGGGTGCCAGTCCATCGTCAAAAAAGCGATCGTGACCCGCCTGCAGCAGACCTACGGCGACGTGACGTTCCCGGAAACGGGCGCGGCCTACACGGTGCGCTTCGCGTTCCAGAAGGACGTATGCTGCGTCATGATGGACACGTCCGGCGCGGGTCTGCACAAGAGAGGCTACCGGGTGATGGACGTGGCGGCGCCGATCAAGGAGACGCTGGCTGCGGCCATGGTTTCCCTGTCGTTCTTTCGCCCCGGACGGGTCATGGCGGATCCGTTCTGCGGATCGGGCACGTTAGCCATCGAAGCCGCGATGCAGGCGCGCAACGTCGCGCCGGGACTGTCCCGGAAATTCGCCGCGGAGGGCTGGGACTTCATCCCCAGGGAAGTCTGGAAAGAAGAACGTTCGAAAGCTTTCTCCGCCATGCGTTCAGAAGAAGAACTGCAAGGCACGAAGATCTTCGCGTCCGATATCGATCCGAAGGCGGTCAAAGCGGCGAAAGAGAACGCGATCGAGGCTGGCGTGGACGACCTGATCGACTTTTCCGTACAGCCGTTCCGCAGATTCACGGCGCAGCCGGGACTGCCGGAGAAAGGCATGCTGATCACGAACCCGCCCTACGGACAGCGCATCGGCGAGCAGAAAGAACTGGACTCCATCTACCGGGATCTGAAGACGTTCGCGGATCTCAACCCCACCTGGTCCGTCTTTCTGATCACGGCAGATAAAACATTCGAGAGCAAATTCGGGCGTCCTGCAGACCGCAGGCGCAAGCTGTATAACGGCAGGATCGAGACCTGTTATTACCAGATCCACGGATCGAAATAAGGAGGCAAAGATGGGCATTCTGAACAAACTGCTGGGCAAAGCGGACGGGAACGCGAAAAAGCCCGCCCTCTCCGAGGACGAACTGATCGAAAAACTGAAATACTGCAAAGAGCACGACCTTCCCGTGCACCACAAGATCCACGGAGCGCTGAAGGTGACCCGCGTGGAGGAAGAACGCTTCTTCGCGGATTCCGAAGACCGCAAGGGGCTGATGTTTCCCTACAAGTATTTCGGCGACGGCTTGCTGACCCTTCCCGAAGAGGATAAGAAGAGCGGCGGCGCATGGTAAAGCAAACAGGTCCGGACATGCCGGACCTGTTTTTATTGTGTGCCGGTTTATTCGAGTTTCAGCGTCACCGCCTCGTTTCCGAGCAGATCCGTCAGTTCTTCGCGGGTCAGATCGATGTGCCCCAGCCTTGTATATGCCCAGGAATTGGACCCGTAGAACACGACGATCTGATCGCCCGCGTACAGCACGATGTCTCCCGGATGGGTCGTCGTCTGCCTGTCGTTCTTCGTGACGCTCTGTCCGATGGGACCGACCTGTTCGAACCCGCCGTATGTGGACATCTGTATCGTCAGCGGCAGCAGTTCCTTGATCGCCTCGACAGAATCGTTTTCTTCCCAACTTACGGGCACTTCTATTTCTCCGATCCACAGTTTCATTTCCGTTTCCTCTATTGGGTCCTCCTGTGCCTGCGGCACAGGCAAGGGCGCAAGTCCGCCCCCGCTGCCTGTCGCGTCCTGATCCTCCGCGGAAGCGGAACCGCCGCCGCAGCAGCTCAGGCCGAGCGCCAGACAGACAGCCAGCGTCAGGAGCAATACCGTTCTGCGCACTCTCACCATGCTGTTCCTCCTACTGAAAATACTTTCGGAAGAAGGCTTCCAACTTGTCGAAGGGGATCGCGTGGTCCTTTCCGCCATCGTACAGATCCGTATGGCTCGCGCCGGGGATGATCAGCAATTCCTTGTTGTCCGTATACTTGCTGCCCTTGATCATATTCGCGTAGGCATCCTTGCCGAAATAACAGGAATGGGCCGCGTCGCCGTGCACAATGATCACGGCGCTGCGGATCTCGCTGCTGTACTGCAGGATGGGCTGGTTCAGGAACGATTCGCAGCCGGTCACGTTCCAGCCGCCGTTGGAATTCAGGGAACGGGCGTGATACCCGCGTGGCGTCATGTAGTAATCGTAATAATCCTTGACGAAGTACGGCGCGTCCCCGGGCAGAGGATCGACCACGCCGCCGCCCAGCTGATAGGATCCGTTCCTCAGGTCTTCCAGACGCTGCGCGCACAGGGCGGAACGCTTCGCATAGCGGGCCTCCTCGCTGTCTTCGGAATCGAAATAGCCCTTCGCGTTGACCCGGGTCATGTCGTACATGGTCATGACGGCCGTCGCTTTGACGCGTGTATCCAGCGCCGCGGCATTCAGCGCCATGCCGCCCCAGCCGCAGATGCCGATGATACCGATACGCTCCGGATCCACGTCCTCCCGCAGAGACAAAAAATCCACGGCAGCCATGAAATCCTCGGTATTGATATCCGGAGAAGCCATATAGCGGGCTGCGCCGCCGCTCTCCCCGGTAAAGGAAGGATCGAACGCGACGGTCAGAAATCCTCTGGCAGCCATCGTCTGCGCATACAGCCCGGAGCACTGCTCCTTAACGGCGCCGAACGGACCGGAGACGGCCAGCGCAGGCAGCTTCCCTTCCGCGTCCTTCGGACGGTACAGATCCGCCGCCAGCGTGATGCCGTAGCGGTTGATAAAGGTCACCTTACAGTGGTCGACGCGCTCATCTCTGGGAAAAGTCTTGTCCCATTCCTGCGTCAGGTTCAGTTCTTCTTTTCTGATCATCGTTTTATCCTCCGTAAATGCTTTGCATTTTTTGTTTTCTGTGGTACAATCAACATACTAAAACTTAAAGTTAACTTTAAGTCAAGCGTTATTTTTTATTCCTTAGGAGTTTTTTATGTATACGATAGGACAGATCTCAGAAATGTTTCAGATTCCTGCCTCTACTCTGCGCTATTACGACAGGGAGGGTCTGTTCCCGGAGATGGAACGCACCGGAGGGATCCGCAGATTCGGCGAGAGAGAAGTGGAAGCCCTGCGCGTGATCGAATGCCTGAAAGCGTCCGGGCTGGAGATCAGGGACATCAAGCAGTTCATGGCCTGGTGCGTCGAAGGACCTTCCACCTACGGCTTGCGCAGGCAGCTGTTCGAAACAAGAAAAAAAGCTGTCGAAGAGGAGCTCCGGCAGCTGAACAAAACGCTGGATATGTTGAATTTCAAATGCTGGTATTATGATACGGCCATCGCGGACGGCAGCGAGGACAAACTGAACGCCATGCTGCCGGACAAACTGCCGCCCAAGATGCAGAAACTCTACGACAGCTGCCACAGCAAAGAATAAAGCCTCTCAGTCTTCCTTCCCCGCCCAAGTGTGTACGTAGTACTCGATGATGGGGTCTTCCACACGCACCACCACCTGGTACTTATCCTCGTAGATGATCTCTCCGGGATCGTTCGTATAGACGACGTAATAAGGATGGTGATACTTTTCCAGCAGCCAAAGCGCCGGACGTATCATCTTCATCATCTCCACCGTGTTTTCGGTTTTGAAGAAGCAGATGACCCGCTCCCGGCTGTTGCAGGGCGGCGGAAACGGCAGTTCTTCCGCGAACCAGGAGTCGATCTCCTTGAACAGGTCCGCGTCCTCCTCTTCCATCACGTCGTCCTGGATCAGTTTCCAGCACATGCTGAAGATGCCCTTCGCATACATCGTGTTCGCGGCCAGTTCCCTGCCCTGGATGCGCACGTATTTGTAGTTCGTCATAGTCTTATAAGTCAAATTCCCGTATGGAATAACGGATCTTGCCCGACGGCGCGGGAGCGATCGCGTCGACGAATTCTGTTTGGATGCTGACCCCGGGCAAATTCGCCGAGATCAGGGAAACGATGGCGTCCGCAGGAATGACCGCGGGATCGCCCGCCAGTTTCAGCGTCGCGGTCTTTGGCGTATGCTGGATCAGCTGAAAGCCGGACACCTGCGGGTAGTCCCGGATGATCTGGTTCGCGAAATTGCCATGCACCAGACGTCCGCCCTCCGCCACCAGTAGCGCGTCTTCCCGGCCTTCCGGCGCCTTCATCAGAGGAAGCGTTCTTCCGCAGCGGCAGTTTCCGGCAAGCAATGTGCCCGTATCGCCCACCATGTAGCGCAGTCTCGGCTGCACCCGGTTCGTCAGGTCCGTGATGGCCAGAATGCCGTCTTCTCCTTGCGGCAGGGGCTGCAGCGTCTTCGGGTCCAGCACCTCCAGGATCGCGTTCTCCGCGGTGACGTGCATGCCGCCGCAGGGACAGGAATACGCCAGGATACCCGCGTCCCGGGCGCCGTATTCGTTGCCGACGGGGCAGCCGAATACCTTGCCCAGATATTCCGCCTGCCAGGGGAACAGCGTCTCGGACGTGGTGACGATGGCCTTCAGCCGGATTCTGAGCTTTTCCTTTCCTGCCTTCTCGATCGCCTTCGCGAAGGCCGTCAAAGCGGTGGAATAGCCGTAGAGATACTCCGGTTTATAGGAATTCAGATAGTCGACGTATTTCTGTCCGTCGTCCTCGTTCAGTTCGTAAGCCGACAGCACTTCCCGGTTCTTCAGCCACTTGTCTTCCCTGTCGTGCGCCTTGCGCGCCTCCGGAGACAGTTCGATGGAACTGCCCCAGACCATGACGCTGCGGCTTCCGTTCGTGATCCCGTACCAGCCCAGACCTCTCCAGCGGGCGGCTTCGTACTGCTCCACCTGATTGCGGTCCATATAGAAATGGACCGGGCTGCCCGTGGAGCCGCCGCTCTTGTTGGCGATCAGACTGGATGCGGGCGCGTTCAGTGCGATGAAAGAATCCGGATCCGCCCGGAACGCCTTTTTGTCCAAAGGAGGGATGCTCTGCAGCGCAGCGAAAGGATCCGCGTCGATGGCAGCGCAGTCCAGCGCGGCATAGGCGGGCACGTTGTCCGCGCAGTGCAGCAGCAGTTCTTTCAGCCTGGTCTCCTGCAGCGCGCGCAGTTCCTGCGGCGCCAGTTTCTCGCTTTCCTGCAGCTGCTTCGTAAAGAAACGGATGCGGTTGCCCTTCCGCTTTTCCATATACGGATACAGGGCGTGTTCGATTCCAAATTTCAAGATATCCATGCATTCAGTATAACAAAAATGGACGGGTCACGAAAGACCCGTCCAAATCTCTATTCTGTTTTCAAAAACTACTTGCTGTAGTCATAGAAGCCCTTGCCGGACTTCTTGCCGAGCTGACCGCCGCGGACCATCTTCTTCAGCAGCAGAGCCGGACGATACTTGGAATCGCCGGTCTCGTTGTAGAGAACGTTCATGATGGCCAGGCAGACGTCCAGACCGATGAAGTCGCCCAGAGCGAGGGGGCCCATCGGATGGTTGGCACCGAGCATCATAGCCTTGTCGATGTCTTCAACGGAAGCGACGCCGGTCTCATAGACCATGATGGCTTCGTTGATCATCGGCAGCAGCAGTCTGTTGACGACGAATCCCGGAGCTTCGGCAACTTCGATCGGATCCTTGCCAATTTCCTTGGACAGGTTGAAGATGAAGTCGAAGGTTTCCTGGGTGGTGTTAGCGCCGCGGATGACTTCGATCAGCTTCATGCTGGGAACGGGATTGAAGAAGTGCATGCCGATCACGGGGTGCTTCAGGCCGAGGCCCATTTCGGTGATGGACAGAGAGGAGGTGTTGGACGCAAAGATGGTGCCTTCCTTGCACATCTCATCCAGTTCGCAGAGCAGCTCTCTCTTTGTTGCCATGTCTTCCTTGACGCACTCGATAACGAGGTCTGCATCGGCAGCGGCGGACTTTTCTTCGACGAGAATGTTCGCGAGGATCTCGTTCTTCTTTTCTTCCGTCATCTTGCCCTTTGCGATCCGCTTATCGAAGGAAGCGGCGAGCTTGTCCTTATGTCTCTGCGCAGACGCCACGCTGCTGGCATACATCAGAGCGGTGTGACCGTTCTGAGCGAATACCTGTGCGATACCGGAACCCATGGTGCCTGCGCCGAAAATTGCTACTTTCATTTTAAGTTACCTCCTAAAATATCGTAAAAAGGTTTAAAAACATGTATGTGAGACTGCTTAGCAGTTCTCAAACGGATCGTGAGGTCTCTTTTCCAGGAACGCGCTCATGGCGTTTCTCTGGTCTTTCGTCTCGAAGCAGCTGCCGAACAGCTTTTCTTCGATGACGACCGCTTCGTCCATGCCTACCTGCA